>JALNYY010000036.1 GCA_023229605.1 Methylobacter sp. | reverse complement strand
GGGGTAAAAGTCGGCAATATCTACGTCAACCGGAACATGATCGGCGCCGTGGTCGGCGTGCAGCCTTTTGGCGGCATGGGGCTTTCCGGCACCGGCCCGAAAGCCGGAGGCCCAGGTTATCTGCGTCGTTTCGCCATCGAACAGACCGTCACAACCAATACCGCAGCGATAGGCGGCAATGCCCGTTTGCTGGCTCAGGATTTACGCTAAATCTAATTCATATCTATCTGACATTGGCGTCACTTCCCGGCCTCCAAATTCATAAGAAGCCCCGTAGCGCATCGCTTGCACGCTGAGTTCAGCACATCCGCGGGCTACGAGACTATCATGAAGCAGAAAATTATCGATGTCTGCAAGCCTAAGATGAAATTCTTGTAAGCCTATTGGCGGCCGAAGCCGTAATGGCTGCTTTCATTCCAAATATTTGATCTGCGACAGTTTGTCGCACTTTTGCTGGACAATGTACTATCAATCAACTAAAATCCGCGCACCTTGAAAAAGGTAGAGGCGATTTGAAGGAATTGTCCTCTTACAATAATAAGGAAGAAAAGCGACCGGTAATACGGTAAAAAACAATAATAAACGCAACAAATTAAGCTCCCGTTTTAAATGGTAGCCGTCCACATAAAATATAAAAACAAAATCGGACAAAGCCCACTTATGTGGGCTTTTTTTATATGTAATCAAAACGTTATCTAAGACAATCATCAATGTATGAATTGGCGTGAAGACGATTTATATAGGCGAAGATTGGTCTTGGCGCCACTCGTTGTCTCTCATAATTAACGCAATTTTTATGTATTCCATCTCACCGGAGATTGGGTTCATTGAAATATCAAGTTATTAAACATCCCACCATTACACTTCAAAGAGGCAACACGTTTTGAGTTTAAACAGTTACCAATCGGTAGATCGCGAGCAATTAGCCAAAGACATTACCAAAATCCACCAGCAAGCCTTAGCCAACATTGGGATTGAAGATTTTATCCATTTAAAAAAAATGGAACGCTGGGGAAAAATTTGCTCAGTCATCGGTTATGGCACAGCCTGGTTTTTTCCCAATCCAATTTCTGCGCTTTTCATCAGTCAGGGCAGTTTCACGCGCTGGACGCAAGTAGCGCATCCAGTAGTTCACAAAGGATATGACAAACTTGAGACGGTAAGCAAAAATTACACAAGCAAGAAATTTGCCCAGGGCTGGAGGCGTTTTATTGATTGGCCGGACTGGATGACGCCTGCCGGCTGGCATCACGAGCATGACTTATTGCATCATTACAGCTTGGGTGAAAAAGCTGACCCAAACAATGCACAACACAATATGGAATGGCTAAGACAATCACGCCTGCCGATGTGGCAGCGCTATGTGATTGTGGCGTTATTTTCGGGGATCTGGAAAATCATTTATTACACGCCACGAACGCATAAAGAATTGTGCTTAAATGCAGCCCGACAAAAGGGTAAGCCTGAACCAATGATGACCCGCCTCGGGGCGTGGAGCCTGTTTACCCAACAAGGCCGGGAGTTGTGGCTGCAAAGTATTTTGCCTTATATCGCCTATCGTTTTGTACTATTGCCGTTGTTATTCTTGCCGCTGGGAACTTTTGCCTCCGTTAGTGTGCTGCTTAATTCCATTCTGGCGGAAATTTTCACCAATATGCACAGTTTTCTGGTCATGATCCCGAATCATGCAGGAGATGATGTGATGATGTTTGACGAAAAAGCAAAAGGCAAGGGAGAATTTTATTTGCGGCAGATTTTGGGGTCAGTCAATTATCCAACGGGATCTAATTTAAATGATTTTTTTTATGGCTGGCTGAATTATCAAATCGAACATCATTTGTGGCCGGATTTGCCGTTAAGTCAATACCAAAAATTACAGCTGCAAGTGGTGGCATTATGCAAAAAACATAATATTCCTTATTGCCAACAATCAATTTTTAAACGCCTCTTGAAAGCAGTGGATATTATGGTGGGGAAAACCTCAATGTTGAAGCCGGTGGCTGTGTACTAAACCAAGCTCCAATTACTTAACTGATGTTACGCGGTCTTTATTTGTTGCAAAAAGGTATCGCTACCGCGACGGTTATTTGAATCGGGTTCTCGCACCCGAAAGCGAGTTACTTTCTTTTGCGTCGCCAAAAGAAAGTAACCAAAGAAAAGGCGACCCGGTTGCCGGTTGCCGGTTGCCGCTTGCTTCCTGCGTTCCTCGCTTTCGCCGGGGGTTGCCAGTGAAAGCTCCGGTACTCGGCGCGGCATACGGGATTGGATTCCTACCAGCGGCCGGTTTTCTTCGTTTTTTCTCATTCCCACGCGCTGCGTGGGAATGCAGTTAAAGGCGCGCTGCTCCGCGAATTGAGTGCTTTCTACGCACTCCATCCATGCAGCGCGACAAACAGGACAAAAACTATCCGTGCGTAACATCAGTTACTTAACTGATGTTACGCACGGACGGTATTTCTTCCGTTTGCCGCGCTGAGTACCGCAGCTTTCGGCGGGAATAGCCCGTAGGGCGCTTCAGGGATGAAGCGCGTTGCCAAAGGGACAGGAGTCCCTTTTGGCAACCCCCGTCGAAAGTGAGGAGCGCAAGAAATAAGCGGCAACCGGCGGTTTTTTCTTTGGTTACTTTCTTTTCGACTGCATTGGATGCAGGAGGTAGAGCAACGCAGGAGCAGTTGCCGAGGCGACGCAAAAGAAAGTAACTCGCCTTCGGGGGCGATAAACCCGATTCAAATAACTGTCGCAGCAGCGACACCTTTATAAGATATTAATTCGACTAACTGCGTAACATCAGTTATTAAATAATCTGTGTATAACTCTAATTCTGCTTTTTTCATGCCCACAGAATAACCGAATTTAGTGATGACTGCGTAACATCAGATAATAATTTTAAATTCCACCAGTAGCTTACTGCCTAAATGGCAGATAAGCAGCCGCATCCTGCTTATAACACTGCACAGCTTTTTGCTCCCTGGCTAAAAAATGTTCGATCGCTTTGGCAAACTGCGGGTCTTTAATCCAGTGCGCCGAATAAGTAGTAATGGGCTCAAAACCACGCGAAATCTTATGTTCTCCTTGAGCGCCCGAATCAAACCGTTCTAAGCCTTGTTCAATACAATAGTCCAACCCCTGGTAATAACAAGCTTCAAAATGCAGGCTGTCATATTCTTCATAACAGCCCCAATAGCGGCCATACAAGGTATCGCTGCCTACAAAACTTAATGCCGCCGCAACAGCGATGCCGTCTTTAATCGCCAGAACCAACAATAATTGCTCGCCCATGGTTGCGGCTATTTGTTGAAAAAACGCCAGGTTCAGATAAGGCTGCGAGCCTCTTTTTAAATAGGTCATCGTGTAAAACTGAAAAAACGCCTGCCACTGTAGTTCGCTGACATCCGCCCCGGCAATACGCAGCAAATGCACCCCCTGTTCGCTGACCCTGCGGCGTTCACGCTTGAGCATTTTGCGTTTACCGGCATTCAAGGTATCCAGAAAATCATTGAAATCACGATAACCCTGGTTAAACCAGTGAAACTGTACGCCCTCGCGAATACTTAAGCCCAGTGAACGTAACAGTTCTACCTGTTGCATATCTGGAAACAAACAATGCCATGAAGAAATGCCCAGCTTATCTGAAAGCTGCTTTATAAAAGTCAGCAATAATTGCATAACTTTCAGCTGATCTACCCCTTCCGCTTGAATAACAATACGGGTTCCCTGACAAGGTGTCAGTGGGATGGCGGTCAACCATTTCGGATAATAATCAATGCCCTGCTGCTGATAAGCCTGAGCCCATTGATGATCAAACACATATTCACCGTAGGAATGCTGCTTAAGATAGAGCGGTATAAAGGCAACCAGTTTATCTTCATCCATAACCAACAAATGGGCAGGCAACCAACCTGTTTGCTCACAGACCGAACCACTTTGTTCCAGCGCCAATAAAAATTCATGACGCAAAAAAGGGTATGCATCACCGGCAAGGCGATTCCAGTCCCCACAGTCAACTTGAGCCATACTATTGATTTGTTTTACTTCCATTTCCAAAAACAGTACAGTTAAAAACAGCAGAATATCATCAATTCATCAAAAACAATGACTCATAAACCTTTTTCTCAAGCCTGTGAAAATAACAAAGATCCCATTTTGCAGGAAATCCAAACAGTATTGTCTCAACCAACCACCGTTTGGGAAATCGGCAGCGGCACGGGGCAACATGCCTGTTATTTTGCCAGACATCTCCCCTATGTTGTATGGCAGCCTACCGATAGATTTGAAAATATTGCCGGCATCTGTCTGTGGCAGGAAGAAGCGCAATTAGCCAACTTGAAACCGGCATTAACTCTGGATGTCACCGATGCTGTGTGGCCATGCGAATCAATTGATAGCTTATTTACCGCGAATACGCTGCACATCATGAGTTGGGGTGAAGTGCAGATATTCTTCGATCGTCTAGCTGTATACCTGAATCCCAAAGCGCTGGTATGTATTTATGGCCCGTTTAACTATAACGGCGCTTATACCAGTGAAAGTAATGCCCGATTCGATCAATGGCTTAAAAACAAAAATACATCTAGTGGTATTAAAGACTTCGAAGACATAATGATATTAGCGACATCCAAAGGCTTTGGCTTACTGAAAGATATTGCCATGCCCGCCAACAATCGGTTGCTTGTTTTACAAAACAACTGAGAGCATAGTTAAAGCGTTCATTACCAACTCACAGAAACCGCCATTAGGCGTTAATTTGAACTTGGTTCCCTTATTTCTGCGATCACCGGTTGCGCCTGATTAACCAGTGATCTTTACGGTGACAAATACGATCAAAAACTTAAGATACTTTTAATCACTCAATAAGGACAATTTTTGCAACCATTCCCGCAACACGATCCGCGTTTTAAGTGATACCACTGTGTAAAAACGTACGTATCATTTTCTATTGAATAATCTATGCCCTGAATTAATTGATCATTGCCGCGATAATTACGCGCAACAGTAATGACCTCTTGCTGACTTGAGGTATTAATAAATTCAGTGATTTTTTCCTGTATAGCCTTACTAAGACAATCCGCACAAAGACAATCCCGTTTAAGGTCGGCAACCATAATAGCCGGATAGGCAGTGCACCAGCATGATTTCCCGGCTTGAGTCGAACCACAAGCTAAAACAGCATTACACTTTGAACAGAATTTACTTTGTGTGCCGGTTTCAGTTTTCAAGAGATGCGCCGTGGACATATTTATCAGTTATCTGTAAGTTATCAAAAAATCACTTTTATCTCGGACTTTTGAGCTACTGTTGTTGCTGTAAACCCAAGAAAAATCATTAATACAAGAAATTTCAATGTATGAGTCGTCTGATGCATTGCAAGCTATGCTTTAAAATTCAATTACCCTGCGCTGTTTTAAGTCACGCAGGGTTTCTCGTTAAGGCCGCCGAACGCTGATTAATAATCGCCGGTGTAATCCTTTTTTCCTATTTCCACGCCATTATGCCGCAATATGGCGTATGTAGTGGTGAGATGAAAATGGAAGTTAGGTAACACAAAATTAAGCAAGTAAGCTTGACCTAAAAAACTGAGCTCTTTGCTGCCAAATTTCAGTGTGATTTGGCGATTTTCACTATCATCGATTTGTGACGCACTTACACTTTCTATGAACGCTTTAGTTTTAGCGATACGCGCTTGTAAATCGGCAAAAGTGGTTTCGTTATCTTCATAACGAGGTACTTCGATGCCTGCAAGTCGGGCGGCGCAACCTTTAACCATATCAGTCGCGATTTGGACCTGGCGGCTAAGCGGAAACATATCCGGCGCTAGACGCGCGTTGACAAAAATAGC
The DNA here is from genome assembly GCA_023229605.1 of Methylobacter sp. Lineage (GTDB taxonomy): Bacteria > Pseudomonadota > Gammaproteobacteria > Methylococcales > Methylomonadaceae > Methylobacter_A. Next base: position 23,525 of record JALNYY010000036.1, on the reverse strand, counting down.
GGGATCGATTTTCTTCGCTTCGGCATGGGCGGCAGCTTTATCGAGTATCGCGGATAAATTATCTAACATACGCACAAAAGCAGGGATAGATGCTTGGTACATGGTCAGTGACATAATGGTTACTCCAGTGATTGATGAGGGTGTAATAAATACTGAACGAATGATAACGCAATAAAATTATTAAGCGTTTATAAGGCTTAAAATTGGCAATCAAATTATAAGTTATACTTTAAGATTTACCCTATTCACAATCGCGGGCGACAGCAAAGTACACCACATACAATGGCTAATCATCAAAATTCACATGAAGGCGGTAACTAATGCAGCATGAATTCTGGCACGAACGCTGGCAGCAAAATCAAATTGGTTTTCATAAACAGGAGATTAACCCGCATTTGCAACATTACTGGTCAAGGTTATCGGTCAGTCAGGGAGATAGGGTCTTTGTTCCCTTGTGTGGGAAGAGTAATGATATGTTGTGGCTCCTGGGTATGGGGTATCAAGTGGTTGGTGTTGAATTAAGTCCTCTTGCGGTCGAGTCGTTTTTCTCCGAAAACGATTTGAAGCCAACGTTACGGCGCAATGGTGATTTCTTGATTAGCGAGGTAGACGGACTGCAAATTTTCTGTGGGGATTTTTTTGCTCTACGGCCCGCTGATCTAGGTCCTGTTAAAATAGTTTACGATCGTGCATCACTGGTGGCTTTGCCGGCCGACATGCGCATCAAGTACGTGTCGAGCCTTGCTACCTTGCTACTACCGACCACACAAATTTTGTTAATCACTTTAGATTATCCGCAGCATGAAATGCAGGGGCCGCCCTTCAGCGTACAAGACGAAGAAGTCTCGAGATTGTTCAGCCCTTGGTGCAATGTCGAATTGTTAGCAAGCGAAAATGTATTAGAGCAAGAAACTATCTTTAAAGAACGCGGACTCACCCGTATGGCGGAGCAAACATATCAGCTGGTCGTGAGTTAAATAAGGCTGTACAGAGCTGTACGCCGGAATAGGTCTTTTTGGAACCGCTGGTTAGCTCCCATACCGTTATTTTAAAAGCGTGGAAGTGAAAACGATATTTACATATTGCGACGTGATGAATCAGCGCATCGACATAAAAATGTCCCAAAACGGGAAATATAATGGGAGCCCTCCGTCTGCAAATTTGCCAGGTTTTTCGTAGAAGACTTCACGGGCCATATGGGCTACCCCTAATGATTCGTTTAATAATAGACAACCTGTTATAACGTCAGATAACCCGTACCATGTCATTTGAGCATCGCCCCAAGCAGCTAATCAACTTTCTGTAGCGGACAGGAGCCTCAATTATTTCTTTGATAGCTCTCTAATTATTGCATGTACTGGTTTTGCCGATTGCAACGAAATTTCCTTCAAAATTGCCCACTAACTGATCCTCGTACTCTAGGACAGACGACACAGCAATTCTTGCACGGCCTCTGCGTAAGAGTGTCCTCATGAAAACCTCCCAAGCTTCTGGCTGCGCGATAAACGAGCGCGCTGTAAACGTGCCGTAAATTGGCCGTTCATAGCTCATGATATTGCGCTGAATCACGATGCTACTTGCCATGCCGGCACTCTTCAGACGGACATGTATTATTGACCATGCTGCAAGGATCGCCACTGCTGAAGCGCTGCCACCGAATACGGATTCGGTGTGATTGATGTTGGGAGCCAAGGGAGCGCTCAGAATAACCCTTTCCTCCTCAGCCTCGATCACACTGACTTGCATGGCCTGTGAGAGCGGTATATTTTCATGCAGGTACTGCTCAAGCGCTTGCGGGTTCATGGGCATCTCCTCTTTATAACCGTATCGTGAATCCAAGCAGATTGTTTTGGTAATGGCAAAAGCCCCAGTCGACTGTAAAGAATACAGCGGACTATTAGCTGATTACGCCGTTATAGCTAAGAAAGGCGCCGCCTTAGTATTACATTTTATTGGGCTTCAACCTCAATAAGATCTTTCGTTGCTACCGCGTAAATGACGTTCGTTTCAATTGCATTCACCTGTTCTTTAACAAGACGTGACAAATTCACTTCTCGCACACGATCCAAGCTATCCGTATCCAGTTGCTCAAGCGTTCCCCGGTAGCCGCTACCCATGGCGATCTTCCATCAGTCATCCGGCGAATTCAAAGGATGCGTTCCAGCTTCGGCAAAAATGTCGACTGTACACACGTTGGCTTCCGCAAACATTTCTCTGAGACCGTTCGGTTCCGAGATGCGATCCCAAGGATTGAACCCACGGTGCAGATCGGGGCGCTCGCTATGGACGGCATCCCAGAAAGCGCCGTTGGCCGGCTCGAATAAGTTCGGTCCCCAAGTGGTAATGGCCAGCCGACCGCCGGGTTTCACCATGCGCCATAGTTCTCTGACCGCCTCGGCCATGTCAGGAACGAAGAAAATACCGAAGACGCACACCACGGCATCGAAGCTGTTATCGGGATAGCCCAGATCCAGCATGTCGCTGACGCGAAACTCGATGTTTTCCAAGCTCCCGGCTTCGGCCTTGGCTCTGGCCAGGTCAATCAGACGTTCGGCAAGATCGGCGGCAATGACGCGTCCGTCTGGCCCGACCATTTCCGCTGCAGGCAACGCCGACCCGCCGCTGCCGGAACAGACATCCAGCACGCGTTCGCCCGGTCGCAGACTGATCCGTTCGACGGTCCGCCGGCCAAAGCGATGCCAAAAGGAGCTGACCGGGTGATCGAAGTGATCTGATGCGGCGTTGTAGGCCAGCGCGGCCTTGGCATTGGCTTCCTGTTGTAAGTTCATTTGGGAGACGGTTCCTAAAATTTCGGTTTCCGATGACTCGGTCTTAGTTGATTTTTTACCGCACTGCATAAGTCCGTTTTCTGAAGAAAAACGCCATACTCACCAACGCGATCATTGCAGGCACTTCAATCAGCTGCCCGATTTTGTTTAAAGCGCTAATCACTGTATTTTTGTTGATCTTGAGAACCCGCGCTGCGTCACGGATACCACGACCATTGACAGACATGTCTGCAACTTGCTTTTTGATGTCCGGTTCGCAAGCCTTATAGCGGTAATTCAACATGAAGGTTTTAACGGCCTGCTTTCGTAATTTGATTGCTGCCGCAATGCGGCAGGTAATTTCTTGGTAACATGTCATACCGGATATTATATGAGAAAACTACATATTCGCCCCATTACCGAATGTTAATTATTTTTGATTTTAATGAAAACTCTCAATAAAGCCGCCTTCGGAACATCCAGGCTGCCAGGCCGAGCGTCGCGAAGCCAATCACGGCCATGGGCCAATACTGGTCCGACAGCAGCGACAATGGGATACCTTCCAGCATTACTCCGCGCACGATGACCAGGAAGTAGCGTAACGGATTCAGCAGGGTCAGGGTTTGCATGGCCTCCGGCATGTTGGCGATCGGCGTAGCGAAACCTGAGAGTATGATAGACGGCACGATGAACAGAAACGCCCCCAGTAATCCTTGCTGCTGAGTGGTGGCCAGCGAGGAGATCATCAAGCCGACACCGACGGTCGCGACTACGAACAAGACGATGCCGAGGTAAAGTGCGGTAACTTCCCCGACGAACGGTACGTGAAACCAATACACGGCCATCAGGACGATGAAAGAGGATTCGACCAGACCGATCAGCACACCGGGCAAAGCCTTGCCGATGAGGATTTCCAGCGGCGTGAACGGAGTGACCAGGAGTTGATCGAAGGTGCCCTGTTCCCGCTCCCGCGCCACCGACAGCGCTGTAACCAGCATGGTGACGACCAGCGTCAACAGCCCGACGATTCCCGGCACGATAAACCACTGGCTGTTCAGATTGGGGTTGAACCAGGCGCGGATTTCAAGCCGGGCCGGAGGTATTGCAAGACGCTGTTGCTCCGCCCAGGTGCGGTTGAAATCGGCCAGAATCGTTTGTGCGTAATTGAGGGCGATCAAGGCCGTGTTGGAGTTGCGCCCGTCCACGATAAGCTGAATGCTCGCGGGCTTGCGCTTGGAAAGATCACGGCTGAACTCGCGCCCGACATGCAATACCAGCAAGGCTTTTTTCGGGTTGATGAACTCGGCTATGTCGGATTGCCTTGTAATCCGGCCTACCTCGCGGAAAGCCTTGGCACCGGTAAAGCGGGCAATCAGTTCCCGCGAGGCGGATCCTGAGTCTTCGTTATAGATGGCGATAGGCACGCGATTGAGATCGAAGGTTGCGGCGTAGCCGAACACCAGCAACTGGATAAGGGGTGGGCCGATCAGTACGAAGCGGCTTTTCTTGTCTCTGAGCAGCGCCAGGAATTCCTTTTTCAGCAACCCGAGCATAGCGTATAACATGACTCTACCCCAAACGGCGAGGCATACGCCGCGCGGCCAGCGCCAGGAAAACCAATGCCATCAGCGCCAAAGCCAGGGCATTGGGGACGATTACCTCCCAAACGTCGCCGGCCAGAAACACGGTTTGCAAAATGGCGACAAAATAACGTGCTGCAATCAGATAGGTGAAAGTCTGCACCGCAACAGGCATACTGTCGATGTCAAAAATAAAGCCGGACAAGATGAAAGCCGGCAAATAGGTAGTGATGATCGCCATTTGTCCGGCGACGAACTGGTTTTTTGCGACGATCGAGATCAAAAGCCCCATCCCCAGGGCCGCTAATAAAAACAAAGAGCCGGTTACAAACAGCACCCACAATGATCCGCGCAGCGGTACTTCGAAGAGAAGAATAGCCATGCCGATGGATAATGCCATGCCGCCCATCCCTAGCAAATAGTAGGGGACTAGCTTGCCGATCAGCACCTCGCCGATGCTGACCGGTGTCGCCATGAGCCCCTCCAGGGTGCCGCGATCCCACTCGCGGGCCACGACCATTGCTGTCAGCAGGGCGCCAGTCAGCGTCATGATGACTGCGATCAGCCCAGGGACCAGATAATCGCGGCTGCGCACCGCCGGGTTGAACCAGATACGCTGCTGCATCAGCACTGCCTGTGTTGAATATCCCGCGCGTTCATTCAGCCTCCGTTGCAGCCATCCGGCCCAAACGCCCTGCAAGTAACCCGAGACCAAGCGGGCCGTATTTGCGTCTACGCCATCCACGACGACATCAATCGGGGCCGAATGTCCGTTTAACAATTGGCGGGAAAAGTCGCTACGCAAAAACACAATAGCGCTGATCTCCCGACGATCCAACGCCGCCTTTGCCGTGCGCCGGTCGCTGAAATAGACCGGCTGGAAATACTCGGAGCGTTGCAGCCCTGAAAAAAAATCCGCTGTCTCCGGTCCCGGATTCTCGGCAACCAGCCCCACCCGTTCATGCTTGGCGTCCAGGGAAACTCCGTAACCGAATATTATCAGCAGCACAATGGGCAACAGGAAGGCGATGGCAATGCTGGAGGGGTCGCGCCGGATCTGCAGGAATTCCTTGCGGATCAGGCCTAATAAACGAAGCCGCTTAGCACTTGGATCGTTCGGCACGGAATGTTCAGCATTCATAAGGGTGTTTGCTCGGATTGTTGAAGCAATTCAATGAAAGCGTCTTCCAGGGTCGGGTTCGGCCGATCGGGCCTGCCGGCCTGGGCGCGAATCTCTTGGGGCCGGCCGGCGGCGAGTAGGCTGCCCGCCGCCATGATCACCAAGCGGTCGCAATATTCGGCCTCCTCCATGAAGTGAGTGGTCACCAGCACGGTAACGCCCTGTTCCGCCAGGGCATTAATTGCGGACCAGAAGGCACGCCGCATCAAGGGGTCGACTCCCGAAGTCGGTTCATCGAGAAACAAGATTTCCGGTTCGTGCAACAGTGCGCAGGCCAGGGCCAGGCGCTGCTTGTGTCCCAAAGGCAAGTCGCCACTGGAATTGTCGGCGTAAGGTGTCAGCTGAAATTCCTCCAAAGCCCAGTCCAGGCGAACCCGGCGCTTCCCTCTGTCCAGCCGGTAGGCGCTTGCAAAGAACTCCAAATTTTGCCGGACGCTCAGAGCGCCATAGAGTGAGAACTTCTGCGACATATAGCCAATCCGTCTTCTGGCCTTGGATGCAGCGCTACGCAGGTCAACACCCGCAACCCTGAGTTGGCCATGGCTCGGCGGCAATAGTCCGCACAACATCCGGAAAGTGGTGGTCTTGCCGGCGCCATTGGCTCCCAACAGTCCGAAGACCTCGCCTCGCTTCACGTCGAAACTGATGCGCTTGACTGCCTGAAAAGCGCCGAACCAGCGTTCCACATCATGCACCTCAATCACTGAACCATCTCCACCAACGGGCACGGATGAAGTCGATATCGCCTGCGCCAGGTCAACCCGCTCCACCAGCGGTTTGAGCAGGGTGATGAAACCGTCTTCAAAACGGGGCCGCACGGGAGTAACGATTAGTGACGGAAACTCCGCGGCGAGATCATCTAGCTTTGGGGGATCGGGCAGGACGGTCACCACTCGCACCGCATCACCTTGAATCACGGCATCGATAATGCTTGGGCGTTCCGACAGCCGGCTTTGCAGGCGGCGGGTAAAATTTTTCGCACCCTGGATTTCGTAGCAGCGCCCCAACAAGAGGGTGCGTTCTGCGTCGGGCGCGCCATGCCGTATCAGTTGTCCGGCATGGAGCATGAAAATCTCGTGGCAGCGTTCGGCCTCATCCAGGTAAGCCGTGCTCATTAGCACGGTAGTTCCGGTCGCTACCATGCGTTCAATGATAAGCCATAGTTCGCGCCTCGACACCGGATCGACGCCTACCGTCGGTTCATCCAGCAGTAACAGCCGTGGCCTGGCCACTAATGTGCAGGCGAGCCCCAGCTTTTGTTTCATGCCGCCGGACAGTTTTCCTGCCAGTCTGTCCTGAAATGCGGACAGTTTGGTCATCTCCAGAAGTTCAAGGAACCGCTCCGATCTGAGACGGGAGGGAACGCCGTGCAAATCGGCGTATAAATCGAGATTCTCCTGCACCGTCAGATCCTCGTAGAGGCCGAATCGCTGCGGCATATATCCGGTGACGCCATGCACGGCATCGGGCCGCGTCACCGGGTCCAGGCCGAATACCGAGATTGCGCCGTGATCAGGGGCCAGCAACCCGGCGATAAGACGCAGTAAGGTCGTTTTACCCGCGCCGTCCGGGCCGATCAGCGCGCTGACGACACCTGTCCGAATGCTCAGCGTGATACCTTCAAGCGCCGCAATCTGCCGGTGGCCCACGGTAAAGTGTTTGCCTAGGCCGGTCGCTGCCACCGCAACGTCCGTGTTTTTCGCAGTCGAATGCAACGCCTCGCTCATGGGGACTTACAGTAATCCGACAGCGAAGCGGGCGGTGTGCGAGATTCCTCGTTCAAGGAAAGGGTGACGGTGGCGGGCATGCCGAGACGCAATTCCTGATCGGGGTCGCAGGTATAGATGCGCGCCTGGTAAACCAGGCTGGTGCGCAGCTCCGGCGTTTCAACGGCTTTAGGGGTGAACTCGGCGACCGGGGAAATATAACCGACCCAACCGCGATAGGATTTGCCGGGATAGCTGTCGGTGGTGATGCGGGCCGGCATCCCCATGCGTATCTTGCCCAGATCGGACTCGTCCACATAAACCCGGCACCATAAGGGATCGGTGAGCGCCAGCGTGAAAACGGGGCTGTTGGCCGTGACCACGGCGCCGGATTCCTGGATACGGGTGCGAATGACGCCGGCACTGGGCGCCTTCAGCGTGGCGCGGCTCAGGCGGTAGCGCAGCAGCGCCAGATTGGCGCGTTGCGCTTCGGCTTCGGCGCGCTGCTGATCCAATTGTTCACGGCGTGTGCCTTCCATGAGCAAGGCGAGATCCTAGCGCGCTTTCTTCAAGTTCGCTTCGGCCACAATGCGGTCGGCCTTCGTCGTATTGGCTACCTCCTCCGAAGCGGCGCGCTCGTCGACCAGGCGTTGGCGCCGGCTATGGATCAGGGCGGCGTTCGCCAACGTTGCCTCGGCGCCTTGCACAGCGGCACGCGCCCGCTCTATTTCCTGCGGCCGCGGCCCATGAACCCCTTCGATCCGCCTCGCCTCGGCCAGTCTTAGCGCCGCCTCCGCGGACTGCACGGCATCCAGGAACGGTTCCCGCTCCAAGATTGCCAGGGTCTGTCCAGCTTCCACGCGGTCGCCTTCCTCCGCCAGAACTTGAGCGATTGGCCCGTCGACGCCAAAGCCCAAATCAACCTCTCGAATATCCATATTGCCGTACAGTTTCCATTGTCCTTGTTGATCATCACTATATGGCCAACGCCAATAGGCGAGCGCTAGCCCGGCAATCAAAGCACAAATAACGACTACGATTAAAATCTTTTTGTTCAAAAGAGTCCCCTTAAATCTAAAAAATCAGTTAAGCGTTCCAAACCCCGTTCGCCCAGTCGAAGCATGTCATGGGCTTATCGAATAGAGTGAGCGGAGTTTGGAATGCTCACCAAATGGGTGGGCTGTGGAATCCGCTCATGCTTCGACAAGCTCAGCACGAACGGACTCCACACGTTCCAACTGATTTTTTTAGGTTGAACGCTCGTTAGCAACAATAGACATTAAGTTCGGGTTGCACAAACCGCTTCGGAGAAGCTACCGTTCATCGCCAAACCGATTTGCTTCGTCGGTTCCCGTTTCTTCCCAGCCTCCCCCGAGCGCTTTGTACAAGGCCACCAGGTTTTCGGAAACACTCGTTTCGGTTTGCGCCAATCCATCCTGATCCGCGTAAAGAGTGCGTTGCGCATCCAAGACCTCCAGGTATTCAGAGGCGCCCACGCGATATTGAGCCAGGGCGATTTCAAGCGCTCGCTGGTTGGCCGTCACCGCCTTCGCGAGTTCCTTACGCCGCGCCTGCTCGTTGTTATAGGCGGTAAGCGCATTGGCCACTTCCTCGAAAGCCGTCAACACGGTCTTGTCATAAGCGATGAGGGATTCCTCCTGGCGGGCCTCCTGCACCCGGATATTGGCGAGCAGGCGGCCTCCCTCAAAGATGGGCCATCGAATCTGTGGCCCCAGCGAGTAAAACCGGCTGGCCAGGCTGCCGAAATTGGACAGACTGATGCTTTCCAGGCCGAACATGCCGGTCAATGACACTTTCGGAAACAAATCGGCCGTGGCCGCCCCGATTCGGGCCGTAGTATCGGCCACCAGGCGTTCGGCTCGGCGAATGTCGGGACGGCGGCGCAGCAGTTCCGACGGCAATCCGATGGGCACTTGCGGCGGAACGAATGGTGTCTGGTGTGCTGCATCGAGTTCATTCTGCAACGAGCCGGGCTGTTTGGCTAGCAGAACCTCCAGCCGGTGCTGGGCTTGTAACGCTTGAGTCGTCAACTTAGGAATCTGGGAGCGCGTGTTATCCACTTGCGCTTCCGCCCTGTCCACATCCAGCTCCGAAGTAACGCCTTCGCGGTAACGGGCTTTCGCAATAGCCAGGCTTTCATCTTCGTTCCTCAGGGTATCCCGGGCGATTTCGAGTCGCCGCTGGTATTGACGCAGTTCGAGGTAATTACGCGCCACTTCGGCGACGAGACTGACTTCTACCCCGCGACTGTCTTCCTCCGCCGCCCCGATTTCCGCCTTCGCCGCCTCGACCTGGCGACGAATCCCGCCGAAGAGGTCTAGCTCCCACAGCGCATCGAATCCGGCCTGATACAGATTGATGTCCGTACCCAGAAGCGTCATCCTCTTATTGCTGGTCAGCGCTCCGGTACTTCCGCCGTTCAAGGCCCCGGACAGAAGACCGACTGCGGAGTTTTGGCTGATGCGGGCGCGGGAGTAGGAACTCGATGCGCCGATGGAAGGCAGCCACTCCGAAGCCACTATACCACGTTGAGCCCGAGCCTCGCGGACTCTGACTTCGGCCTGGCGCAAATCGAAATTGGCTCCAATCGCGCGGGTGATCAAACTGTCCAGCAGCGGATCCTGCAATAACTTCCACCAGCGTACCGGCACCGCTTTTTCGGCCGAGAGCGGGCTGGGTGATTCATCCTGTTTCGGCATCTTCGCGAGATCAGTCCATAGGGGCGTAGCGGTTGCGGGTGGCCCCTGATAGTCGGGACCCACGGTGCATGCGCAAAGACTCATAACCAAAACCCAATGAAGCGACTTATATGGGACTCTCATTGAATACTCACGATCTGGAAAGAGGCCGTAGTTCGCCTTCATGGAATTTCGTGCCCGCTATTCATCAATCACCGGCTCGCATCCAGGCTTGGTAGGTTTGCATGCCGCCGGAAAGCACTTTCACCGGGTAGCCTCGCTGCTTCAATAACCGAGAAGCATAGTAAGCCCGCTGCCCGACGCCACAGATCAGCCAGATTTCCCGATTCCGAGGTAATTCATGGAATCGATCGCGCAAGGTTTCGAGAGGAAAGTTCTGCGCGTTCGGGATATGACCGTCGGCAAATTCCGTTTCGCTACGCACGTCCACCAGCATGGCCGTGGTTTTCTCCAGTTCACTCCAATCCGCCAGAAGCAGGTCGCTGCGCAAATGGTTGGCGGCAACCATGCCGGCCAAGTTGACCGGGTCCTTGGCAGCGCCGAACTGGGGTGCGTAGCAAAGTTCCAGGTCTTCCAAATCGAAAACTGTCCCCCCGCTCATCATGGCTGTAGCGATGACGTCGATACGGCCCGCCGCCCCTGCCTCGCCTACGGCTTGAGCTCCCAGAATCCTGCCGTCACTTTTCGAAAACAGCAGTTTGATGTGAATTGGCTTGGCGCCAGGAAAATAACTCGCATGGTGCCCAGGATGAAGATAAATCTTTTCGTAATCCATACCGACCCGCCGCAGCAGCTTCTCACTGGCACCGGTGATCGCCACCGTGAGGCCAAATACTTCGCACACTGCAGTTCCGAGAACGCCTTCGAAAGCCAGAGTCGGCCGCGCCGCCCCGCCGCTGCATGTGGAATGGTGAATGATGGCGGTGGCCGCCACCCGCCCCTGTCGGTTGGCCGGCCCGGCCAGCGGGACGAGTTGCCATTCACGGGTAATACGATTTCTCACTTCGACCACATCCCCACCGCCCAGATCGCAGGGTCACTGGTGCGCATGAACTCATCGACGCGAATACCGCCCAAGGCGCCCAATTCCAGACCGGCGGCTCGTGCCAACGCGGTATCCGGACGCACCCCGATCCCTACGATGACCAGATCGGTATCGAGTGCGGCGCCTTTCGAGGTGCGTACCCGGAGACATTTGTCCGGGATCGTCTCGAAGGACATGGCGGCTTCCTCCAAGCGTACCTTGACGCCGTTCGCTTGGAGCCGTTCGGCAGCGTACCCTGCCATTTCCGGATCAAGTGGCGGCAACACCTGATCGGCCAGTTCCAGTAGGCTGACTTCGAGTCCCAGCCCAACCAGATTCTCAGCCATTTCCAAACCGATGAAACCGCCCCCCAGAATCAGGGCATGCTTGGCTTGAGCGGCGGCGGCCTTGATCTTATGGCTGTCAGGAATGGTGCGCAGCACATAGATACCCGGCAAATCGATCCCAGGCAAGGGTGGGCGGTTTGGCTGGGCGCCGGTCGCCAAAACCAGCGCATCGTAAGGTTCTTGGCGTATGTTTCCGGTTCTGAGGTCGCGCACTTCGATCAGTCGCGCCTCCCGATCAATACCGGTGACCTCTGTTTCGGTATGCACTTCGATGTTGAAACGCTGTTTGAAACTATCCGGAGTCGCGACCAGCAATTTTGCTTCCGATGCAATCACGTCTCCCACAAAATACGGTAAACCGCAATTGGCAAAGGACACGTGCGGGCCGCGCTCGAACACGACAATCTCGCACGCTTCGCAGAGCCTGCGCGCACGCGCCGCACAGGTTGCGCCACCGGCCACGCCGCCAACAATGAGGATACGTTTTTTAAGTGCATTCATAAAATTGAATCTCCGAGATCGATTATGGCGATGGTGAAATGATTTTCTAATCTGCTGAATCTACCCTGTGCGTCATTGCCCGCCGGTGACGGCTCCGACATTGGTCAATTCCTCATCGAGGTATCCTGCCGTTGGTTGAGAAACTTGAATACCAAGCGCACTGTGGAAAAGTCAAGATCCATTCGGATATAAGCTTAACGATCATACAAAATGGTTATTACTCCTTAAAATGAAAGATGTAATTTCTCGATAAGGCGCAAAAGCGATTATATAACGATACGAATAACCCCGTTCTGCAACCTTTCCTTTTGTTTAAACCTCAAGTCGGCTATGGGGTACCGAACCGTTCGGCCGATGTTAGTCACCGGATGTAGAACCCTAGAATTTTACAGCAATATCGAGCATTGTTATTGTTCGCTCAATCGTTGGCGGGTTGCAGTATCAGACCTAAAAATATGGATGACTGGGAGATTACACCCATTGTATGTGGCGCGGCTATCGGGCAGCTTTCAGCTGTACTGAAATCCCCAAACATGTAGGAACCAACGAATAGACTTGAACGCTTGCAAACCGAATACGGTAAACAGTTCGGGCAGGATAAAGCCGCCAGAGAACGCAGAGTTAGAATCCACCCGCCGACTGTTTAAAACGAATGAAACCAGCAGACAAAACATGACAATTTTGCAGAATCAGAACACGCGTGGCTTATTGACGTTTAAGGATGAACTAACCGCCTTATTGGTGAAATGGGCCAAAGAAGACGAAGTCCTCACAAAGCTCAGCATAAAATTTATTATATGTACCGATGCGAAACCAAGAACAACCTGGACGGCAGTTAATGCAGCATTATCGCCTAAAAAACAACCCGATTTAGATTTTTTTGCGAGCGAGAAATGGCTAAACGTAACCTTTCGACCCGCGTTTATATAAAACACAACGCCAATTACTATGTGACGCTACCTGAGCGAAAATGGATACGACTTGGAGTAAGTGAATCGGAAATATATGCGGCTTTGTCAAAAATAAAAGCTATTGATGCCGGCAAGCTAAAGTGGCCCCCATTGTCCGAACAAATAATTTGTAGTTGTTTAAATCAAACGGCAACGACCGATGAATAAAACGATGAATCGAGAGCTAAAAAATCGCTTCACATTTTACGATTTAAGGGCAAACAGGGAGTAACGCTGAGGGAAATAATGCGCAGGAACTGTTGGGTCATGCGAGTGCGGTAACAACTGAAAAAGTGTACCGACGCAAGCCGTCAAAAGTGACACCGCTAAGGTAAAAGTTAGACATCTTTACTTTTTAGATGTGCGTAACTTATTGATTAATGGGGTGAACGACGGGGCTCGAACCCGCGACAACCGGAATCACAATCCGGGACTCTACCAACTGAGCTACGCTCACCATAACATGGGATATTCTACGAATGGTGCGCTTGGCAGGACTCGAACCTGCGACCCCCGGCTTAGAAGGCCGGTGCTCTATCCGGTTGAGCTACAAGCGCTAAATTGGTCGGGGTAGAGAGATTCGAACTCCCGACATCCTGCTCCCAAAGCAGGCGCGCTACCAAACTGCGCTATACCCCGACAATCTCCTTTTAATGGCTTGTTAAAACTTTCCAACCACTCCTGAAGAGCTGCTTATGATAACGATCCTCCCCAATGTCGTCAACTCTTTTTTTCGTTATACGCGATAATTTATCAATATCATTACAACCGCCTCAACTTAACTGCACTTGATGCATTATTAACAATGCGCCTTTAAGTACGCCGAGCTTAAACAACTGATCTTTTATCGGCGGGCAACACCTTTTAATGCTTACAGCTTGGCTTTAACGATTTGATAAATCTCTTCTGCCGCAACGTCGGCGCCATTCAAAATAGCTTCCAACTCGGCTAATTTCGCATCGGCAAAACTCCTGTCTTTAAGACTGCCTGCATTGATGTAAACATTTAACGCAGCGCTTTTTAGCGCACCGTAACCCGCCATGACCGCAACACCTGCATCGCTGATCACGCCTCTATTACCTTTTTCAGCCGCAATTCGGCTCAATGCAATAGTTTCTGCGCAAGCGCGTGCGCACTCCAAAGGAACAACAGTGGCTTCTTTTAATGCCGCCTGGATAGCCGCGCTACGCGCAGCCTGCTCTTCTTCCAAACCTTTCGGCAAACCGTAGGTTGCCATTAAGCGGTCAAAAGCATCAACATCGGCTTTAATCATATCTGTCAACGTTTCACGTAACGCTTCTGATTTTTTCAGCAATGCCCGCATTTCATCTTCGACTTCAACGTACTTAGGTTTTCCTATGGTCAAATTACAAACCATGCTGATTAATGCAGCCGCCTGCGCGCCCATTACCGCCGCCGCACTGCCTCCACCGGGAGTAGGCGCTTTGCTGGCCAATGCATCAATAAAGGCCTGAACTGATTTATCTTTTATTTCATTCATGGTGTAACGTCTCTCATCAATAATGTTCAGCTATAGTAAAAATTATAAAAAGGGTATTAACCTCAAAATAAAGGCTTGGTTTGCAACATGCACAATGCCTGCCGTGTGTCAGGCAGACACAGCCATACAATATAAACCCGCGATTTTTAATCACTGATGCGGTTTTCGCACGGCGTTAGTCAACCGTGCAATACCCCAAAATATTTAATTCTGTGTGTTAACACACAAATAACTTCTGCATGACCGTTTATTATCATAAGCGTTCAAAACATAAATCTGCCAAGCGCAAGATGACCAGTCTTCCTCCTAATGTTGAACCCAGAAGCAGACCCCACTCAATAATATGCTGCTTACTTCGCCTCCCTGCCGCCCAAGGTATTGGGAGGTTTTTTTGCCCTCTATAAAACCGCCATGCCGCAAATAGGATGAGCCATGTTGTTCCCCCGTCAAAATGACAACGTTACTTTGCCTCTTTATCCTTATTTAGTGTATCCAATAGGTTAGATATTGCCACACAACTCACTAAACAAGTTTCTTACAGCCCTCTCTTCAATCCGAAAAACAAATAAGCAACTGAAAAAATTTATTATTTTAATTATGGCAACATTATTGCTTGAATTACGGCATTACACTTTATCAGACAGAGGCAGGAGAATTTAATGCTATTATTTCAATCAAACCACCACGCCGCACCACGCCACCAAAATAACCTTGAGCCGACAACTGCGCGCAATGAGTCCGATAACTACACTATTGTCGATCAGGAAGAGATCAGAAAAAAACTAAACCTCCTGCTTAGTAAACATGTCTTGCTGTCTATTAAAGTTCCTGGGAAATTTGCAACAAGCACACTTTTAACAACCCTTACCTGTATCGAAGATGATCGTATTTTTCTGGGCGGATTCCAAAACGAGCGATTTAATAAGGATTTGCTCATGCAAACCACTCTGGTAGCCTACGCTGATTTTGAAGGCATAGCCGTTAGTTTTGTATTAAACGAATTAAGCGGACATAACATAGATGCCGCATTCAACTTAAAGGCGCTTATTCCCCAAAGCATGGAATGGGTGCAACGAAGAAATGCTCGAAGGGTAAAAGTCCCCATCAACATCCCCGTCCAAATACAGTATAAGAATCAAGACGAGTGCTTTGATGTAGCTGACATTAGCGTTGCAGGCCTATCTTATATTAATCAAGCTGAAGATCATTATCCTGCTCCCATTGGCGGCCTGCATACAGACTGCAATATCGTCCTACCCGATAAAAGCGTATTCCTTGCCTGCTTCGAAATAGTCAGCAACACAACCATTTCCTACAAACACACCCGGCAAATAAATCGTGTTGGCTGCGAAATCAAACGACCTTCATACCGGCTTGACACCGCATTGCAACACCTCATAAATCAAATCGACTTCTATTATCAATGAGGATTTATTTCATCCTAGGCATACATCATGACGCTAACAGGCGATCTGAAAACTGCATATAAGTCCTCCACGGACACGACATGAGGAGCATGCGCGACAATCAAATATCCTGACTAAGAACACCCAAAACCCTAGTAATCGCGCCTTGGTTACGCCGAACAAACGCTTTGCCTTTCTCAGACAGCGACTGCCTATATGCCGAATCGGCATGCAAGGCAGTAATCGCACTGATTATTTCGCTTTCATTTTGACATTGTATTGCCGCATCCGCATGTAACACTCCTTCAGCTATTTCTTTAAAATTCGCCATATACGGACCAAACAAGACCGGAATTCCAACTGCTGCGGCCTCAAGGATATTGTGCCCTCCAACAGGCACCATGCTGCCGCCGACAAACGCCGTATCAGAGGCCGCATACAGCATCTTTAACTCACCCATAGTATCGGCAAGATAAACATCTGTATGCTGACGGCAAACGTCGTTGGAGGTGCGCATCACCACGGCCAACTGCTGTTGCTCACACAGTTTTCTTACTTCGGTAAAACGCTCGGGATGTCTTGGCACAATAACCAGCAATAATTCAGGGATTTTCTGCTTTATTTTTTTATAGCTTTCAAGAAATATCGCTTCTTCATCTTTATGGGTGCTTGCAATCAACCAAACAAACCGACCATTAAACAAATCGACTTTTAATTGCAAACCCTGCCTGGTAATTTCACTTGAAGTTTCAATATCGAACTTTATATTGCCCAGCGCCCTCACTATTTCAGCTTTGGCGCCAATAGCGACAAACCGGTCCGCATCATCCTGAGTTTGCGCCGCAATCAGTTTGACGTGAGTTAAAGCCGAGGAAATAAGGGCTGGAATTTTCTGGTATCCACTGACCGATTTTTCCGATAAGCGGGCATTGATAATGTACAAAGGAACTTCATTTTCACCGCAAGAAGCAAAAATGTTGGGCCAAATTTCGGTTTCCATAATGACGGCTATGCGCGGCTTAAAACACTGCATAAACCGATTGACTACACCGGGTATGTCATAGGGCAGATAGACATGCTCCACACTGCCTTGCATCACCGCTTTAACACGGGCTGATCCTGTGGGGGTTGTAGTCGTAATCAACAACTTTGCATCGGGATACTTTTGCTGTATTTGCCTGACTAACGGAAATAACGCCTCAGCCTCACCCACTGAAACGGCATGAAACCAAATGACATTCTGGGCAAATTTCGTATTATAGAGGGCGAATCGCTCGCTCCATCTATGCCGATATGCAGGCGCTTTAATACTTCGCCAGATCAGGCGAACTATTATGAAAGGGATTAACAGATAAAAAAGGCAGGAATAAAAAGCTCGCATAGTTAAAAAGACTCAAGGTTGTAAGCAGAGCTCACAACCTTTTGCCTTTTAGCCTTGGGCCTTTAACTATTATGCTTCAGCAGCAATTTTAATAGGCATTTTTACAATTACATCAGTATGACAATTAACGTCAATCTGATATTCGCCGATCTGACGAATAACGCCCTGAGGCAAACGAATTTCATGCTTTTCAACTGAAACGCCTGCTTCGGTGATGGCGTCAGCGATATTCTGCGTACCAACTGAACCAAACAGCTTGCCTTCATCGCCAGCTTTGTGAGTAATGACAATCTGAAGCTTGCCCAGTGCATTTGCACGCGCTTGAGCCGCACTCAGCTTTTCAGCCGCCGCTTTCTCAAGTTCTGCGCGACGCGCTTCAAATTCAGCAATTTTAGTGGCTGTTGCAGCAACGGCCTTACCGTACGGGAGAAGATAGTTTCTGCCATAACCTGATTTAATGACAACTTTATCGCCCAGGTTACCCAGGTTCGCTATCTTTTCAAGAAGAATAACTTCCATCTTTTATTACCTCATTATCGGATTTTATCCGGCTATTTTTTACGCCATTAAGACGTGTGTTGATTCGAAATTTTATTTCGCAAGTTCATCCACGTATCGCTCAGTCCAACTAAAGCAACCGGCAGCATGGCATGGGGTATCAAAAACAATGTCACATAAAACATCGGCACTATAAATCGGCCCATTTTCATCGAAGCAAATAAAGTATGCAATACTGCCGTTCCAATGAATGTGTACAACACAAACAGCAAAATAACGACATTCCACGATACCTCAGAAATCACATCGGAACTTAATGATGCAATAACTACCACTACCATGCTGCCTATCGCCAACCTTGGATGCGTATTTAATGATAAAAACTCCTGCCTAAAACCACCCGGGTTATAGAGTAAAGCCTGCCACCATCGCCCCAGAAACAAGCCAAACAGCAAGCCAAACACTGCAGCAGCTGCAACTATTCCAGTCATATAATGGGAAAGCACGTCTAAAGTATGCTGAATATCATCAACAGGGGCATTCGGAGGCACCATTTGCGAAAGTATATTTTTCCACATCGTTGCCAACTCGGCATCATAGAGGTAAGAGCCAACAACCCCCATAACACCAATCAATACCGCAATTTCAACCGCAAGAGATAAATACCGCCCTTCCCTTAAAATGATTGAAATCAACCAGACAGGAGCCCATAACACCGCTCCATAAAGCAATACAAACTGGTAATTACCTACCAGGAAAAAACCTAATATCCCGACTACCGCAGTTGAACATGCCAAAACAATTAAGCCTTCAACAGCTCCACGCCTTAAAGTGACGAGAGCAACAGAGGCTGAACTTACTATACTTACCGGAGGCATGATCAGTGACACCAATGCAAGAGTGGAAGCCACTATCATGGCTTGCATCCTCCCCCGCATAATGTACTCCGCTAAAAAGCCCACTGACCGTCCAGTGTATTATTTGTGTGCGTCGCAGAAAGGCAATAATGCAATAAAACGAGCGCGTTTAATTGCAACACCTAACTGTCTTTGATACTTGGCGCTGGTTCCTGTAATACGGCTAGGGACAATTTTACCGGTTTCAGTGATGTAATCGCTCAACAAATCCAGATCTTTATAGTCGATCTCTGTTCCACCCTCTGCACTGAATCGGCAGAATTTTTTGCGTCTAATGTTACGTGCCATAATAATTCTCGTAAATCCAAGTGTTAAAAGTTTTATTCAGAAATGATTGCGTCAGCATCAAAATCTTCGTCAATATCATCCAGATCAATTTCATCGTCGCCGACCGCCACAGCCGCAGTCTCTCTGGCTGCTGCATCTTTGGCTCGTGATTCAGCCGCTTTATTTTCTTCAGCTGTTGATGTTGCAATGATAGATGGCTCAGTAATAGCCGCTTTTTGCAACAAAGTCATGCTACGCAAAATGGCATCATTGAAACGAAAGCCGCTTTCCAGCTCTTCCAAGGTAGGTTGGTCACACTCAACATTCATCAGCACATAATGCGCTTTATGAATTTTATTGATTGGATAAGCCAGATGCCTACGACCCCAGTCCTCCAAACGATGAATTTTACCGGATGCTGCTTCGATGGTTGATTTATAACGCTCGATCATCGCTGGAACCTGAGAACTCTGGTCAGGATGAACTAAAAAGACAATTTCATAATGTCGCATGATTTTTCCTTTCGGGTTAAGCCTCCCACCTCTCTCTTATTAGAGATGGTAAAGCAAGGAGGAGCGGACAGCCCCTAAGAACCGCGCATTATAGATGTTTTTTTAGCTATTGAAAAGTGCCGGATTCAAAAACAGCACTTATAAGCTCTGGTGGATAATTAAATCGCTCGGCGCAACAAGCCGATCTTAAACCGCAAATACAGCCACTTAAAGCTGCCTGGAAATTTCCAGCCTATTTTTTACTAGGCATATAAGCTCAACAAGCCGTTGCTGACTACAGCCCGTCCGCTTTCAATTTCTTGCTCTATATCATCAACGCCATCGATAGCGATGCCCGCTGCGCCTTGTCCGCTTTGCCCACGACCATCAGCCGAACTTTGCGCAAAGTTTTGCGATTGTGAGCGCCCCTGATCTGATGAGGCACCTGGAGAAACAGTCACATCCACCAAATTAAGCTGCTGGGCGCCCATCATTTCCCGTAACTTGGGAATGGATGCTTCAAGCGTTTCCCTTACTGCCGCATGTTGCGCTGTAAATACAACGGTTGCCTGATCATCAGCAACATCAACACGAACCGATATGGGGCCAAGATGCGGTGGATTCAGCCTGATTTCTGCCGCAGGTATTGCCCGGCTATTCATCCACACAATCCGCTCCCCCAAATCCTTATTCCATTCCGGATGCGATAAGGGCTTGGTTATTGCCGGAACATCTGCTGTTTTATTGTCAACAATCGGCCTATTAAGTTGAGTTATGTCGCTCCCAACCCTAGTCAAAGCTTTTTCTCCGTCGAAACTTGGCGCCTGCTGCTCTCCACCAATATTTTCGATTTTACCGGCATTCTCAAAGTATTTTAAATCAAAGCCCTGTTTGTCCTGAACAGGCTGACGAAAAACAGCTTCACTTTGCAATACATCGTCTACGACTTTCCCTGCCAGAACCGGTTTAGCCGACCCAGCCGATGGATTTATAAAAGACAGCAACCCATCCTCTTTTTTAGTTGCATCGGAAGACGTCAAATTATTGGCTACTTTTGCTTGTTCCGTCGGCATTACCGCAGGAAGCACAATAGCTGCCAATAATCCATCAACCCCTTGATTACCGGCCCCTGCCGCTATCTGCGCTTCACCGTCAACCTGCTTTTTATCAGGTTTATCATTTGTCTGCTTCAAATCCTTTTGAACCGCCCCCCCCATACCAACAACATCTTTCATGCCTTGCCCGGCTTGCGTGGCCAGCTCGGTCGCATTTTGTACAACCGGAACAGCCACAGCAACCACGTCTGTCATGTTTTGCTCGACCGGAACAGCTATTGCTGCCACCTCTTTCATATTTTGCTCGACCGGAACAGCTATTGCAGCCACGCCTTTCATGTTTTGCTCGACCGGAACAGCTATTGCAGCCACGCCTTTCACGTTTTGCTCGACCGGAACAACCATTGCAGCCACGTCTTTCATATTTTTCTCGACCGGAACAACCATTGCAGCCACGTCTTTCATATTTTGCTCGGCAACCGCCGTCTTTTCTCCGACAGTAGTGCCGGTGGCAATATATTTCAGCGTATCAGTTACTGCATCCAATGCGGCCTGATGATCGACATCGTCTTTTGTTTTGTATGTCGGCGGCAAATCATTGCCTAATAAAGCGGCAAAATCTTGCGTACCACTCTTGCCTACAGATAAACCGGCAGCGACTTGCGAGCCGTTAACAACTTGACCCGGTACTTGCAGAGGCGCCGAACCCACGGTTTTTGCATTGCTTAACAGCCCAATCTGCGCTACCAATGCGCCGGAGAAACCTTCTGAAACAGCACTTCCATCGGCCACAGGCTGCGACACACTTTCAACCGCACCGCTGCTTGCAACGGTGCCGCTGCTTTGCTGCACCGTTGATAAATTCACACTGTCAATATTCATAATCAATTCTCCTGAGATTCCACATATTGCTAAGCATTCCCCGTGCCACTTGAACTGTTCCGACCTATCCTGGACGCCCGCTCATCCTGCTCCTGTTGTTCCCGTTTTGCTTCCTGCTTCATTTCCACCACTAAAGCTGAATCACAAACCTTCTGCAGACTTTGGGTTTTATGATGTAACTCTTCCCAAATTTTTCTTTTAGCTATTAATTCAGTTTCAATTGAACTCAACACTTGTTCCTGGCCTATTATTGCCTTGTCGAGCTTATCGATAAACGACCTAAACTCCAGAAGCTGTGCAACATTGACACCGTTAATGCCCAACTGCTCGAATCTGCCCTGATATTCCTGCCGATAGTTCCTTAACCCCTCAACTTGGGACTGCATGGTCAGGAGTTTTCTCTGAGCCGCACCCAGTACTTCCAAAGCGTTTTTTTCCTGTGTCGCCTTAATGTCCACAATCGTTTTGATGCGTTGCGATTTTTTCACTTATGTCCTTTTGAGAATATCAGCCGGTAGCCGCTTTGTTTGTAGCCAATAACAATGCCAACTCCTGCAAACTCCGATCTATATCAACCGGTTCATCCATATCCTGCTGCAAAAAATCCAAAATTGCCGGATTTTTTTCGATAGCCTTGTCGATTCTGGGGTCTGACCCTGGCTGATAGGCGCCTACGCTGATTAAATCGCGGTTTTGCTGATAAAGTGAATACAATCGCCTTAAATCCCGCGCCATTTTCAAATGGTTGGCATCAATAATATCCGGCATAACGCGGCTAATTGACGCCTCTATATCGATCGCAGGAAAATGCCCTGATTCCGCCAAACTTCTGGACAATACGATATGTCCATCCAACACGCCTCTGGCTGCATCGGCAATAGGATCATTAGTGTCATCGCCCTCGGCCAGGACGGTATAGAACGCGGTTATAGACCCGCCGCCGTGATCGGCATTGCCGGCACGCTCCACCAAATGCGGCAATTTGGCAAAAACCGAAGGCGGATAACCCTTGGTAGCCGGCGGCTCGTCGATAGCCAGAGCAATTTCTCGATGCGCCTGCGCAAATCGCGTTAATGAGTCCATCAGCAACAAAACATCAAGACCCTGATCACGAAAATACTCGGCAATACTGGTTGACAATAACGCCGCATGAACACGCATCAAAGGCGGGCAATCCGCAGGCGAAACCACCACCACCGCCCTTTTAAGACCTTCTTCGCCTAAAGTTTTCAGCACAAACTCATTAACTTCCCGCCCCCGCTCGCCAATCAGGCCGACAACAACAATATCAGCCGTGGTAAATTTGGTCATCATGCCTAACAGTACACTTTTGCCCACGCCGGTGCCGGCAAACAAGCCCATACGCTGACCACGACCCACACAAAGTATCGAATTTATCGCCCTAACTCCGACATCCAGCGGCTCGCGTATCGGCCTTCTCGACAATGGGTTAATCGGTACGCCATTGAGCGAAATCAGTGCGTCAGTTTTAAGCGGACCTTTGTCATCAATCGCATTTCCTGCGCCATCCAGCACACGCCCCAATAAACCGAAACCCACTCTAGCCAGACTATTTTTGCCCAGCGGGATGACCCGGCAATCCGGCTCAAGCCCATGAACTTCTGCGGTCGGCATCAAAAAAATGCGGGCATCGGAAAAACCCACTACTTCAGCTTCAATCATCCTGCCATTTTTGGTTTCTACTCGACAGCGGGAACCGATAGCTGCTCGGCAACCCACCGCTTCGAGCGTCAATCCTACCATGCGGGAAAGCTTGCCTTCGACAACAAGCTCAGGTATTTCCGCCAATCTTTCGGAATAAGGTTTTAATTTAGCCAGCCAAATCTGCGACCGGTCTGCAGCGGGAATCACAAGCCTTTATCCTCGGCAACCGCTCCTGCGTCGCCGCCTACAGGTTGTAGGCGAGGGGCATGAGCAGGAGCTTCGTCTAAAGCGCCTACTTTTGGCTCTCCCGGCAACCGCTCCGTACGTTGCCCTACCTCCCCCGTCCGTGGTGTCGCCCCCCCTGCAACCATGCTGTCGTACGCCCGCTCGCCACCCAATATGGTTGAGATGACAGCGGCCAATCGATGCTCTACAGTAGCATCAACATGTGAAATCTCGGTATCGACTTCGCAGCCGCCACGGGTAATCAACGGATCCTCAACCATAGCCCAGCTGGAAGACATTTCATCCAGCGCTAATGCGGAACGCACCAACTCGGCATCTTCAGGGTGTAATTTCAAATTGATTTTTTGTGACGCCAGCGGCAAAACATTGATTGTCTCCCGAACAACGGCAACAATTTGCCCTGGGTCCAGCTTGATCTCCCTGCGTATTATTTGCGTTGC
>JALNYY010000211.1 GCA_023229605.1 Methylobacter sp. | reverse complement strand
CGATCTTCCGCCGACAGTACTTAATCAGCTGGGGGCGCCGCTGCCAGGGTATCGTTACGTGCGAGTGGCGGACGACATCCTGCTAATCGCGATAGGAACAGGATTGGTTGTAGACGCCCTTCAAGGTCTAGGCTGGCGCTAACAGCGTCATATTTAAAGAATGCTGCCGAATTTTGATGTGCGCTGAGTATATTTAATGCGTCGCATCCCAAACCGGCTGCAGCAGGCTTTGGCATTGCAGCTCAAACGACTCGCCCAACACCAGCCCCAAGTCCGCCACATTACCGTAAAGCCGCCTGAGTTCCGGCTCGTAGGGCTGCTCTACGGCCCTGGACAATTGCTCGATTGCGGCATCCAGCGCCGACTTTGAAGCACGGCTGCTGGTTTGCAGTTTGTGGGCCTGTTTGATGTACGCCAAAGCCGGTTCGACAAAAAATGCATCGGGCTGTTTTCGGCCCTGCCGGTATATTTCTATCCATGCGCACAGCTGCTCCGGCCGGCAATGTTCCGGCAACAAGCTTAAGTCTTCATCGGTGCTGAGCAAAAACGCCGGTTGCGGCTGAACTTCGTTAATTATCAGGTGATGCAACAACGCGCAGATAAAATCCTTGCCCTTAAGAGCGGCGTAACGATAAATGAGGCTGCCGTGCCGATAAAGGTTGCCGAGTTTACCGACCAGACGGTATTGCCCGATGGTTATGTCTATCGGCAAATCGTCTAAAGGCGCGCCTAAGTCTTTTTCCTTTATTCGTTGGACAAATTCATTAATCATTTGCTGTTGGTGGTCGAACTCCAGTTCGCCCGGCACGCCCGCCAACCACCGGCCCTGCGCTTGCAGTTTTTTTACCGAGGGCTGCTTGCCGTTTAGCGCCTCGTGTATCCATTCGTGATAAATCGCGTAACCCTCCAGCTTGGCGACGGAAAACGGCTCGCGTTCCTCGGCATCGGCTTCCATGCCGCTAAAGCGTAAATCCATTTGCCGCTGCATAAAATAACGTTGCGGATGCCGGAAGAAACTGAACAATTCGCTGAGCTCTATCACTTCGGTTTCCGCGGCGTCTTCGGGGATTGCTCCTTGCCACCATAAATCGACAAGGCCGGACGGCCGGTCGCCCCTGCCGGATAATGCCTTGGCGGTTTCGCAATCGGTCTCGGAAAAGCTGAATAAATCCGCCACACCGTCAAAATAGCGCAGGCTGAACGGTTGCAACGGATGCCGGGTGATCAAGTCTATAGAGTCGCCCTGCCTTTGCAATATTGTTGGCTTTGGATCATGGACTCCTTCTCCCTCTGGAGAGGGCTTTTTAGCGCCGCACTGCAAAACCTCCAACAATTCGCTGATAACCACCGATGGCGGAATGGCGTCATTATGGCTGATCGACTGGCCGATATAGGTCATGATCAGCTGCTGCCTGGCCGACAACAGGATTTCCAGAAACTGGTAGCGGTCATCGGCGCGGTGCGAACGGTCGCCTTTGCGAAAGTTTTGCGCCAGCAAATCGAAGGTCGGGGGACGGTCTATTTTGGGAAATTCGCCGTCATTCATGCCCAATAAGGCGATCACCTTGAACGGGATCGAGCGCATCGGCAACATCGAACAAAAGGTCAACTGGCCGCGCAAGAAACCGTTGGATGATTTACGTTCGGCAACCATGCCTTCCAGCCAGCTGATAATCACTTGCAGCTCGACCTCATCATTATGGACTGCGGCCAGTTCGGCGGACAATTCCGCCAGCAATTCGTTAAGCTGTCGCCGCTCGACCGGTTCCGCGGCCGCCAATAACTGGTCGGCGTAATAATAAAGCTGTGCGCTCCAGCTTTTCAGCGGTTTCGCCTGTTTCAGTTCCTTGCCGGCTTTAAACAGCAGCTGCATAAAATCGCACAAGCCGCCCAAGGCCTGCGCCGAGGAGCCTTCAATATCCCGGTAGGGCAGCACATCCGCAATAAAATCCTGGTCGCTGCCGACCGCGTAACCCATCAGCAGCCTGTCCAGCATCGCCTGCCAGGTGTTTTCGCTCAATTCGGGCAGGCCGAGTTCCTGCTTGTGTTGCGCGGACTTGCCCCAGCGGACATGGGTATCCTGCACCCAATGTTTGATCAGTTCCAGGTCAACCTCGGACAAACCGAAACCCGGATGCACCACCGGCTGTTCCAGTAAATCCAGCACCGACTGCCAGCCGAAACGGCTTTGGCTTAAATCCAAAAAGCGGATGAAGGCGTCCAGCGCGTTGTTGCTAAGGCGCAGGCTTCGGTCGGCGATCGCGTGTTGTATGTCGTCGAAAACGGCGGAAATAAACGGCTCGTACACCTGAATATCCGGCGCCATGACCACTATGTCGCGCAGCTCCAGTTCCGGGTCGTTTTCCAGCGTTTGCAGCAGCTGGTTTTTCAGCACTTCAACCTCGCGCATCCTGGAGTGGCAGGCGTGGATGCTGATCGAATCGTCCCGTTGCAGGACCTGCCCGTCCTGCCGGTTATTTAAAATAGCGTTTTGCAGCCGTTGCAGATTAGTCAGCGCCTCGCTCGGCTCAAAGCTTTCCGGCTCAAAATCGAACTGCGCCTGCTCCAGCAGCATCTCCTGGAATTCCCGCCCTTGCTGGCCTAAGGTTGACAACAACGGATTTCCGGAAAAATCTTCGTCATTCATCCGTTGTTTTTTGCCGGCCAGATCGGCCCAAAACTCTTGCGCCGGGTTCAGCAGGAAAAGATGCAGCTGGCAGTGTTTCGACAAGCCGTCCAGGTAACTCAAAAACAACGGCGGCATGGTGTTGAGCCCGAACACCGAAATCCGCTCCGGCAGTTGCCGACTGAATGCGCCTTCCTCCGCGGCATTCAACTTGGCGATCACATCCAGCCATAACGAGCCCCGATGCTTGTTGCCGGTCTGTTCGGTTATTTGCAGCCACAGCACTTGTTGCCAGCGTTCGGTTGCTGTCTGGTATACCAACTGGCCCTTTTGCCAGGCCGCGAGCATATCCGGCCGCATCATCTGGTATTGGTCGAAAATCTGCGCCAGCTGTTGGGCTAACTGGTAACGTTTTAACGCGATATTTTCGCCGGACAGGTATTGCGTTAACGGTAAAAACACCTCGCCGTCCAGTCTCCTGAGCAAGGCCTCGATCCGCCACAGCATCAGATTACGCTCAAATGCCGCATCGCTTAAGCGGCTGTCGACTTGCTGCGCCAGCGAGCTGAAAAACTTGCCGGGAAACAAAAACTCGTAATTGCCCCAGACCTTGAATCGGCTGGCCAGCTGCTGCGACAGCCAGCGCTCCATGCCCTGGCTTTGAATCAAAAAGACTTCCTTCGCAAAAGGCGATGCCAACGGCGCATTTTCAATAACCGCCGTCAGGTGAGCGACCAGGTTTTCGGTTTTATTGGAACTGTGCAGGATGAACATGGGCGATTTAATTTTTCGTAACTACTCAGCAGACGCTGAATTTATAATAGAACACGGATTTAAGCGGATTTTAAAAAAAACCGAAGCCAAGTTTGTTATACGCCTTACAAAATTATTTTTTATCCGCGATTATCAGCCAAATCCGTGTCGCCTAGAGGCGCCTACTTTTGGTATCCGTGTTCTATTTTCCTGGCTGCCGAAAGTTACGGCGCTTTTTAAAAATCAGCTGAGTAATCTTGGTATCTGCTGTATTATCACACACCATTTACTTACCTATAACTAAAATCAGGATGGCGTAATGACTCAAGACGAATTAAAACAAAAAGTGGCTCAAGCCGCTTTACACTATATTAAAGATGTTTCCATTATCGGCGTTGGCACCGGCTCTACGGTGAAGCATTTCATCGATTATTTGGCCGATTTTAAAGGGCAGATCGAAGGCGCTGTTTCCAGTTCCGAAGTGAGCACCGCACATTTGAAAAAAGTCGGCATTCCCGTGCTGGATCTGAACGCGGTCGGCACGCTGGATGTTTATGTCGATGGCGCTGACGAGGTGACGCCGCATAAACATATGATTAAAGGCGGCGGCGGCGCGTTGACCCGCGAAAAAATCATTGGCGCAGCCAGCAAACAGTTTGTTTGCATTGTCGACGAAAGCAAATGCGTCGATGTGCTGGGCAAATTTCCGCTGCCTGTTGAAGTCATCCCGATGGCCAGAAGCTATGTTGCACGGGAACTGGTTAAATTGGGCGGTCAACCGGTATGGCGGGAAAACGTTATCACCGATAACCACAATGTGATTCTCGATGTGCAAAATCTGAATATTCTCGATCCGGTCAAGCTGGAGCAAATTATCAACAACATTACCGGCGTAGTGACCGTCGGCATTTTTGCGATGCGTCCTGCGGATGTGGTGTTAGTCGGCAAGGGCAATGAAGTCATCACGCGATAACAAGCTTCTATAGCGTTGATTCACTCTGATCGAGCCGGCAACAAGCATTTTGCCAGCTCGATTATCTCCTGTTCATCAATATCCTTAATCGAATAATCCTGCTTGTTGAGTTTATACGGATTGACGATGGACGCGGACTTGACCACTTTGTTGATGTCTGTCTGGTAAACGCGGCTGACCGGCGTCGGGCCGAAGATGGTGATGGACGGCCTATTTAATCCCCAGGCCATGTGCGTCGGCCCGGTATCGTTACCGATCAGCAAATCGGCGTTGGCAATCAGCGCTTTCAGGCTGTTCAAATCCAGTTTGGGCATGACTTTGATCAGGCCGGATTGCGCCGCCATCCACTCCGCCGTGGCTTTTTCCTTGTCCCCGCCCCAGATGACCAGACAGTTTTGCTGCAACGCCTCTGCTATTTTTACGAATTTTTCCGCCGGATAGTTGCGGCTGTCCCAGGTTGATCCGATCACCAGCACGATATTGTTCCGGTCTTTTGACAGGTAGTCATAAATTTGCGGATTTTCATTTTTGAAAAACAAAAACGGCTTTTTGTTGAGTATTTGCTGAGGTGTGATGTCAAACCCTAAAGGACTGGACAGAACCAACGCA
>JALNYY010000210.1 GCA_023229605.1 Methylobacter sp. | reverse complement strand
AAGATTATTGACCTCAGGGAGCAACAGGGTATTGCCATCATGACCGCAGGAACCTACCAGCATTTCTTCGAGGAGAACGGGCAAACCTATTCCCACATCCTGAACCCAAAAACCGGACGACCTATAACCCATCATCTGCGTTCGGTGACGGTGATGCACGACGACCCGGCTTGGGCGGACGCTTGGGATACCGCCCTGCTTTGTGTGGGCGAGGAGGAAGCGGCTCGAATCGCAGAGGCGGAGCAGCTCAAAGCGTTGCTCATTTACGATGATGACAGCAAGCTCACGGAACATATGAGCAAAGCTTTTGCGGCTTCCAAGTGATTTCATACTCTCCACAACGCGTTGAGCGGAGTTATGGATGCCTGTTTTTGGGTGTCGCCATTCCTCTGGTATTGACGTTAATCGATTGGCCTTTTCGAGCAATACTCACGCCCAGCAATATCCTGTTAGTGTATTTGCTGGGCGTGTTCTTCGTCGCCATTCGCTTCGGCCTTTGGCCTTCTATCTTGGCGGCGTTAACCAGCGCCGCGGCCTTCGCGTTTTTCTTTGCGCCGCCGATTTTTTCTTTCGCAATAGACGATCCTGAAAACCTGGTCGGACTGGCGGTCATGCTGGTGGTTGGCGCGGTGACCAGCAATTTGGCGGCAAACGTTCGTTACCAAGCTCGCGTAGCCGAACACAGGGAGCTACGGGCATCGGCTCTTTATCGATTGAGCACGGAGCTGGCCGAAGCCCGCTTGGAGACGGAAATTATCGAAATCGGCGTGCGCCATATTCATGCCGATTTCGGCGGACGAAATACGTTTTTGTTTCCCGATCACAATGGGCTTGTCCGTTATCCCGATGAACCGCCCTTGGGTATTTCTTTGCGTGGGGCCGACTTGAGCATCGCTCGCCGGGCATTCAGCAACGGGCGGATGGCGGGCCATGGCACCGATATAGCACCCGGTGAGACCGCCGTATATATTCCGTTGAACGGTTCAACAGGAACCATTGGGGTACTGGCGCTCGAACCGGGCGATGTATGCCGCATCTCTGTTCCAGAGCAACGCCAACTGCTGGATACTTTCGTTAATTTAATAGTTCATGCTCTGGAAAGGGCTAAGCTGGCGGAACAAGCGAAGAATGCGACCTTGAAAATGCAGGCGGAAACCTTGCGTAATTCGCTGCTCAGCAGTATTTCCCACGATCTTCGAACCCCGCTGGCCACTATCGTCGGTGCCGCCAGCACACTGGAAACAGACGAGGAGCGCTTGACTAAAGACAGTAGAAGAAAGTTAGTCGGCGCGATCAGCGAAGAAGCTCAGCGAATGTCTGACTTGACTACCAAAATCCTGGAAATGGCGCGACTGGAAGCGGGGGACGTGCAGCTTAACCGCCAGTGGTATGCGCCGGAGGAAATTGTCGGCAGCGCTTTACGGAGGCTCGACAAAAAGCTTAAAACCAGACAGGTCAATACCCACATGGCGGACAACTTGGCGCTGATACATGTCGATGCGGTATTGTTGCAACAGGTCATGGTTAACTTGTTGGACAACGCCGACAAATATTCGCCGCCAGGATTGCCGATCGACATTTATGTTGAAGCCACACCTCTTGGCCTGTCGATGACCGTAGCGGATCGGGGACCCGGCATCCCGGAGAACATGCAGCAGAAGATTTTCGACAAGTTCTTCCGCATTCATGCGGAAAGCGCGCAAAGCGGGGTTGGCTTGGGACTGTCCATCTGCCGAGCCATCGTCGAAGCGCATGGCGGTGAAATCCAAGTGACCAACCGTAGCGGCGGCGGTTCGATGTTTCAACTGCATATTCCCATTCTAGAATGTCCTCCCACCATCGCCC
This sequence comes from Methylobacter sp., assembly GCA_023229605.1. GTDB lineage: Bacteria > Pseudomonadota > Gammaproteobacteria > Methylococcales > Methylomonadaceae > Methylobacter_A. The sequence goes on along the minus strand of JALNYY010000210.1, from coordinate 3,143 downwards.
CGGAAGAAAAGGAGTGATGCTATGAAAACGACTGCCCCCTTACTTCTACTCATTGAAGACGATCCGCAGTTTCGGCTGTTGCTCCGTACTACGCTGGAAAATCAGGATTATCGGGTGCTGACTGCCGCAACCGGGCGAGACGGTTTGGACGAGGCTCGCAATCAACGCCCAAACCTGCTGATTCTCGACTTGGGGCTGCCGGATATTGACGGTCAAGAAGTTATCCGACGACTGCGCATAGGATCCGAGGTGCCTATCATCGTGCTCTCGGCTCGTGATCAGGAAAGTGATATTACTCAGGCGTTAGATAACGGTGCCGACGATTATCTGACCAAACCGTTCGGCACAGCAGAACTCATGTCCCGCATAAAGGCGCTGCTCAGGCGTGTTGCCAAGCTACCCGGCGGCGCGCAGGAGTATTTCCAGGTCGGCGAACTGAAAATAGAGCTGACCAAGCGCCGTGTTTCCGTGGGAGAGCGGGAAGTGCACCTGACGCCCATCGAGTTCCGCTTGCTCAGCGTTCTGGTACGCAACGCCGGATTCGTGGTCACTCACAGACAGTTGCTCGAAAAAGTCTGGGGAGCTTCCTATGTCGAGCATAGCCATTACTTGAGAATTTACATGGGACAACTGCGTCACAAGATTGAGTCCGATCCGGCCCGGCCTCGATATTTATTGACTGAAGCCGGTGTGGGGTACCGGCTGAGCGAGGAGGAAATCCAGTGATCCGATTTGGCCGTTGTTTTTGTCCCAAGTGCGGTAAGGAGCATGACAGCGCTGGTCGATTAGGAACATCGCGGCAATGCGGTTGCGGAGCCAACGTTCCTCAAACTGACCTGGACAGGGCCAGGCATTATTGGATATTTCAGGTCGCCACTTCTTTCGGCATCGCCGCGTTCTTTTTCGCATTGGCGTGGTTTTTTCGAGACTTACCGAACGATCCCTGGGAACGCTTCCTCAGCCCAATGTTGCAAGTGTCTGCGGTTACGTCATTTATAGTCAGTTATTGGATTCTTGTTCAGCATAAAAGAACCTGCGACAGCGATGATTTGATGTTTCGCTATTTTCTCCGGGGCGTAGGTCTCATGAGCCTCGGCATTGTCGTCGCGTTACTGGTTGCTATGCAGGACAAATTAATCCGTTGAGTTATGCGACAACGCCTCATTCAGCGCAGCCGTAAGGTCGTCGTATTGAAACCTGAAGCCCTGCGCCAACAGCCGCTCCGGCAGCACGCGCTGGCTGCCCAAGACCAACTGCGACATTTCGCCGAGCAGCATTTTCAGCAGCCAGGCCGGAACCGGCAGCAGGGCGGGGCGTTTCAGGCATTGCGCCAGTATCCGGGTGAGTTCGGCATTGGTGACAGGATTCGGAGCGGTCGCGTTATAAGCGCCGTGCATCGCCGAATCGGCGATCATGGTCAGCGCGATATTGATCCAGTCCTGCCGGTGAATCCAGGACATCCATTGCCGCCCGTCGCCCAGGCGCCCGCCCAGCCCTAAACGAAACGGCGGCAACATCCGTTGCAGGAAACCGCCGCCTCCGGCGATCACCAAGCCGGTCCTGATCAGGCAAACCCTGACGCCGAATTGCTCGGCTTGCTTTGCGGCAGCTTCCCAATCGGCGCAAAGCTGCTGCGAGAAATCTTCAAAGGGGGATGATTGTTCGGTCAGCACCGTGTCGCCCTGGTCGCCGTAATAGCCGATAGCGGAGCCGCTGATTAACAACTCGGGCTTTACAGTCATGCGATCGATGCAGGTTATCAAGTGTTCAGTCAGGCCGATACGGCTATCCCTGATCAGCTGCTTGCGCGACTCGCTCCAGCGGGCGTCGACAATCGGCGCACCGGCAAGATTGACGATGACTTGGAAGCAGTCTTCCGCTTTAAGTTGCGAGAGACTGCCCAGCGCATTAACGCCTGAGCCGCAAATCTGGGCTACCTTTTCAGGGCTGCGGCTTAGTACCGTAACAGAATGGCCTTGTTCGATCAGGCTTTTGGTCAATGCATTGCCAATAAAGCCGGTACCGCCGGTAATCAGTATCTTCATAATCGTGTCCTCATAATCATTAAGATTGATTTGGAAAACTATTATTAATGTTTGATTTAGCCTTATAACAACGATAGGGATTGGGTTGCAAATCCGCCCCCGCTACGGTACACAAGCGCGAATGCATTAAACACCAACAAGCAAAAACTTTAATTCATTTCGCTTGAGTTTTGTTGTTCAAGCAATTCCAATAAAAATTCAGGCGCGAAATCGGCTCCGTTTTGCCATGCAATTGTTTTTAATGTTGGATTAACCCTAACCGTTGAGAATAGAGCTTTATCTTTAAGAGGCTCAAACATCTCCCCCCATAATTCAGGAAGTAAATCTATTTCCCCGCTGACGTTATTATCAAAAGAAAGCCATACGCGGTAGTCGGTTAAGTGTTTTGCTTGATTAACATGCAGCATGATTGCTTACTCCAAGGGTTTTCCTTCCATGACTATGCCATTTAAGCTGATTATGACTTCATGTTCTCCGTATTGGGCGTGAAAGTGCGGCGGATTATGGTCGTTCCAATACATGGTAATAATGATTCCAAAAAATCGGCTTATTTCTGGCATGTTCGTTCTCGTGTAAAGGCGATAATGGTTAAATGCATTAAGTAAAAATCAGTGTTCCCCATAGGTGAGGTGAATAAGGGGTACATTTATCGCGGGTGGCGGGCTAGCTTATATCGCTTGTTCGATTTAGCTATTCGGCTACAAAAACCTGAATATTACCCTTCCAACGCTCATTATTTCCTAAAACAATACTAATTTCAACGTCAATACATTGATTTATAAGTTCATTGTTTTTAATCCTTACATTGAGAATGCGTTTAATGAATGGAAGGTTCGTGTGAGTATTTTCATGAGTTTGGACAAAAGACAACCTAATAAGCTCAAGCTTAAATAATCTGGAAAGAAGCTTTAAATCATCTTTATGCTGTTTGTAGTACAAGCCAACGACTGATCCTAACTCGGGCATCGGACAGTCGAGGATATAACATTCACCTTTGATTGTACCTAAACATGTCGAAATATTCTGGATAGCAGCCTCAATATCATTAACCATTGCGATATTGCCGTTAGAATCTAAAAATAAATCGAGATCCACAAG
>JALNYY010000035.1 GCA_023229605.1 Methylobacter sp. | reverse complement strand
CGGCGGTTATCGTGATGGCCTTTGACGAGGAAGGGCAGGCGGATACCAAAGCCAGGAAAATCGAGATATGCCAGCGGGCGTATAAAACATTGACTGAACAGGTCGGCTTCCCGCCCGAAGACATCATTTTCGACCCCAATATATTCGCGGTCGCCACCGGCATCGACGAGCACAACAATTACGGCGTGGATTTCATAGAAGCCACCCGCGAGATCAAGCGCACCTTGCCTTACGCGCTGGTTTCCGGCGGCGTTTCCAACGTTTCGTTTTCGTTTCGGGGCAATAACCCGGTGCGCGAAGCGATCCATGCGGTGTTTTTATACCATGCGATACAGGCGGGTATGGATATGGGTATCGTCAATGCCGGCCAGCTGGCGATTTACGAGGACATACCCAAAGATCTGCGCGATGCGGTTGAAGCGGTCATATTAAATACTCACGACGGCAGCGGCACCGATAAATTGTTGGAACTTGCCGACAAATATCGCGGCGACGGCAGCAGCAGCGCAGGAAAAGAGCAAGACCTGGAATGGCGCAGCTGGCCGGTAAGCAAACGTTTGGAGCATGCGCTGGTAAAAGGCATCACCGATTACATCGACGAAGATACCGAACAGGCAAGACTGGAAGCGGAACGCCCCTTGCACGTCATCGAAGGCGCGTTAATGGACGGTATGAACGTAGTCGGCGACCTGTTCGGCGCGGGCAAAATGTTCCTGCCGCAAGTGGTCAAATCGGCGCGGGTGATGAAAAAAGCCGTGGCTTATTTGATGCCGTTCATGGAAGCCGACAAAGCTGCAGGTGACCGGCAAACCAACGGCAAAATTCTGATGGCGACCGTCAAAGGCGATGTGCATGACATCGGCAAGAATATCGTTGCCGTGGTATTGCAATGCAATAACTATGACGTGATTGACCTGGGCGTGATGGTGCCCGCCGAAAAGATTTTGCAAACTGCGCGCTTGGAAAACGTCGATATTATCGGCTTAAGCGGCCTGATTACGCCGTCGCTGGATGAAATGGTGCATGTCGCCAAGGAAATGCAGCGCCAGGGTTTCACCATTCCGTTGATGATAGGCGGCGCAACCACTTCGCGGGCGCATACCGCGGTAAAAATCGCCCCGAATTATGACGGCCCGATTGTTTACGTGACCGATGCGTCGCGCGGCGTCGGCGTCGCCAGCAACTTGCTGAGCGCCGATTTAAAAGACGAGTTTGTCAAAGGTGTACGGGAAGAATACGAAGAAGTCAGGGAACGTCACAAAGGCCGCGAAGCCAAAACCAAGCAACACCCTTTAGAAGAAGCCCGGCGCAATAAATTCAACTGGGGCAATTACGAGCCGGTTAAACCTTCGTTCCTGGGCATCAAAGTCATCGACCATTTCCCATTGGATACGCTGGTCTGGTATATCGACTGGTCGCCGTTTTTCCAAACCTGGGAAATGGCCGGAAGCTATCCCAAAATACTCGATGATAAGGTCATCGGCGTTGAAGCCAGAAAGCTGTTTGACGACGCCCAGGACATGATGAAAAAAATCATCAGCGAAGAGTGGGTGAGCGCCCGCGCCGTGGTCGGGTTCTTCCCCGCCAACAGCGACGGCGATGATGTCGTGGTGTATACCGACGACACCCGCAGCCGGACAAAGGAAACCCTGCATCACTTGCGTCAGCAGAACGTCAAAGCGCCGGGCAGGCCGAATTATTGCCTGTCCGATTTTATCGCCCCGATTGATAGCGGCAAAGCCGACTATATCGGTGCTTTCGCGGTCACGACCGGCATCGGCATAGAGCAAAAACTGCAAGAGTTTGAACAGGACAATGACGATTACAGCTCAATCATGCTGAAAGCGCTGGCCGACAGATTGGCCGAAGCGTTTGCAGAATATATGCATCAGGTGGTCAGAAAAGAGTATTGGGGCTATGCCGAAGATGAAACTCATGAGGCCGATCAGTTGATCAACGAAGCCTATCAAGGCATACGGCCGGCACCGGGCTACCCTGCCTGTCCCGATCATACCGAGAAGGGCAAACTGTTTGAACTGCTCAATGTGACCGAACATACCACGATAGAGCTGACCGAAAGTTATGCGATGTACCCGGCGTCAGCGGTAAGCGGCTGGTATTTTTCCCATCCCGAGTCGCAGTATTTTAACGTCGGCAAGATCGATAAAGACCAACTGCAAGATTACGCCAGACGCAAAGGCATAGCCGAAGAAGTCGCAGAGCGCTGGCTGGCGGCACATTTGCACCATTGATATGCGCTTGATACTGTTCGGCACCTCCGGCTGCCATCTTTGCGAACAGGCGGAGGTTATTGTTAAAGCTTGTGTGCCGGATGGCGTCGAGCATGTGGATATTGCCGAGCAGGAGCAGTGGCAGGAGCGATATGCTGTACGTATTCCGGTTTTGTATGATTCGGAGAGTGGGCGGGAGTTGGGGTGGCCGTTTGATCAAGCGGATGTTGAGGATTTTGTTGGTCGCGTAGCCCGTATGTAGCGTAGCGGAATACGGGCTACGCCGCGGAAGAAATCCTGGATTCCGCAAGTTTCATCCAGGCTACTAAACTAAAAGAATTTTAAAAACTAAATGAAGAGATACCGCATTCTAGCTTTTCAGGACTTCGATACAAGAGCAAACATACTTACACAACCAATATCCGAACACTGGGAAGACGAAATTAAAACCCAGCATCAACAAAACAAAAATAACGTCATTCTGAGGTTAAAAAAGGAATTTGGTGAAGATCAAGCCGAACAGAAAATTCAGAATTTTATTGATCTAGGACCAAAACCTTTTTCAATCATTGCATTTCACAATGTATTTTTCGCGCAAGTACTAAAAGCCTTTGTTATGGGGAACTACTATCCTGCGTTAACAGGAGCATGTGCCCTTGGTGAGAGAATACTTAATCATTTGATTTTAAAATTGAGGGACGACTTCAAATTAACGCCAGAATATAAAAAGAACAGAAATATCCGTAAAGAAAAATCATTCACTGCATGGTCACTTGTAATTAACACACTTGTTGCTTGGGATGTTTTGTTACCTAAGGCAGCTCATAATTTTGATTTACTTCGTAAATACCGAAATAATTCACTGCATTTCAATATAGAGACTGAACAAGATACCCGGCAACTTGCACTTGATGCTATCAAATGCCTACAAGAAATTATAGGTGAACAATTCTCAGGATTCGGGCCTCAACCATGGTTCATAACTGGCATACCAGGGGAGATATACATTAAAAAAGAATGGGAGGCAAAACCATTCATAAAAAAAATGTACTGTCTAAATATGCCTTTCGTAGGACCATTTCATAAGATCGAAACACTCCAACGGATTATCGACCCAAATCATGAAACCAATGATCAAGAAATAACAGACAACGAATTTGTGCAGATACGATGTGAATTTAACAACAAAACGTTATAAGGCGGATTAAATATGTAACAAAAGCCGTGTAGGGTATGCTGTGCGTACCTAAGTCGGGTAGGTTGGGCATGCCGTTTATGCCCAACATTACGATGTTTCAATTTAACTGCGAATTTCGAATTTATCCACTAGCAGCCAAAATGTTGGGCAACGAAAAGCTGTTGCCCAACCTACATAAACTCACGCCTTGCCTTATCAAACAGGGCAACATGCCCCGTCCGGCTGTGAAGGGACTGCGCAAAAGGTCCGTAGGATGTGCTGAACAAAGTGAAGCGCACCAATTGCGAACGATGCGGTTCCTATCGTCACCACATCCTACCGCGCTCTGCACATTTTGCGGATTTATGTATTAGATACGGCCTAACCAATAGTCAGGTCTGCGCCGCTTGTGTGCAACGGCAAGAACTTGAACGACACCCTCAGCATCTCGAAAAATAACATTGAATGGAAACCGCTTGAGAAAAATACGCCGAATGTTGGGTTTGCGTTCAATACGGTAACGATGCGGCGCATGAACAACGCTTGCCATAAGTTCCTCCAGTTCAGCAAGATACGCCGCACCAAGACCCGGCTGCCGGGACTCAAAAAACGCGATGGCTTCAAAATGTTCTGCTTCAGCGCTTGGATGAAAGTAATAACTCACCGCAATAATGTGCGTGCTTTGCGGCTAACTTCTTCGGCGGGAATGAGCTGTACAAGTCCCTGATCTATTTCTGCCGCCCTGCGCTCTGCCTCATCAAGCCATGCCTCTTCGATTTCAGACTCAGACATATCTTCAAGGCTTAACAATAGCTTATGGGCGAGCTTGGCTCTATCCAATGCAGGCAGGTGCAATGCTTCGCGTTCAATTGTGGTTGGGTTCATAGTTCATAAACATTTGATTGAGACTAACATTAAAGCTATCAGAGCTCGGTAGGGTATGCAACTGAAAAATACCGTGCAATAGCAAATGGAGTTTTCCAAACGGGACGGAGTTTGTAATTTAGCAAGCCGGTAGCTTGGAAACCAATTCATTAATCAGGCCAGTTGCTTGGGCTCAACTTTAAGCGGCCTAACTTCAAACTTTAGCTCGGTTTGCTTTTGCTCAACTGCGGTTGGCTTGTCGGTAAAAAGCCAATGCCTTGCTCGTCCTTATATGAAGAGGCTTACAAAATGAAAGAAGAATATGATTTTTCTAATGCCGAACAAGGTAAATTTTACGTTACGTGCCTGTTGAAGACGTTCAATTACCGATATATTTAGATAAGGACGTTATTCAGTACCTTAATGAAAAAAACTTAATGACACAGGAAAGCCTGCAATCGTTAGTCAATGACTTATTGCGTAAAGACATTGAGATCGCCAAAAGAGTGGCCTGAGCGGGATGGGGTTTGCAACCCCGCCCTTAACGTTTTCGTGATGTCAGAACGAAGCGGCTGGACTTAACAGTGCTAAAGTTTCGAACAAGGCGACATGCCTCGTCCAGCTGTTAGGGCGGTAAGCCCTAGACCTAAGTCCTAATTAAGACTAAAATCAGTCGCTTTAGTTTAGCCTGGAATACTGCCATGAAATTTTCATCCCATATCAAGCCCATCAGTTATCTCAAGAGTCACACAGCCGAGATTGTCAGGGAGCTTTCGGAAAGCCGCGAGCCCTTGCTGATCACCCAAAACGGCGAGGCCAAGCTTGTTGTCATGGATGTTAAGAGCTACGAAGAGCAGGAAGAAACGCTGGCGCTGTTGAAAATCCTGGCGCTTGGCAATCGCGAGATCGAACAAGGCAAGCACCGCGATGCCGAGGATGTGTTTGCTGAACTGGACAAACAGTGAGCATGAAAGTCGTCATTCTGGAGTCGGCTGAGCATGACCTGAAAGAACTCAGGACTTACATCATCAGGAACTTCTCTATTGAGACTTGGCAGAACAGTTATGACAAGATTAAAGCGGCTATTCGCAACCTGAAGACTTTTCCTCATGCAGGCTCCATCCCTGACGAGCTCGAAAAGCTAAGCTTAACTCAATACCGGCAGGTTATTTCCGGGATGAACCGCATTATCTATGAAGTGCGGCAGGATACCCTTTATATTCATATCATTACCGATAGCCGACGGGAATTGAAGTCATTGCTTACAAGACGGCTTTTACGAGTTATTTAGCCCGGTAGGGAGTGCATCGCACCCCATTTACGAATACCAGACGGGGTATATTGAACTATTCCAATGGACAAGCTATTCCCCAAGCGGCCGGGGGTTCTGAGCCAAGTGGCTAAACTTAACCAGCGTAAAACGTTTCGGACGGGGCAATATGCCTCGTCCGGCTGTTTGGTATGATACGCCAAGTAGAAAACAAGCCACCTTGAAACAGCATTTTTAGGAGAAAACCATGCAAGCCATAGAATTCGAAACGCAGCTGGAAAATGGCCTGATTCATTTGCCCGTTTCTTACCAACACTGGCAAGAAGGCAAACACGTTAAAGTCATTGTGTTAGTCGATGAAAGTGCGGACGACCGATCAGAGCAACAAAATCGGCAATCGATCAGCCGCCACGCAGGAAAAATCAGCCTGACCCAAGACCCTTTAGACTTTCAAAACAGCATACGAGACGAATGGGCATGAGTATCGTTTTAGATGCCAATGCAGTGCTCTATTTTTTAGCGGGGCGTTTAGGGCTGTAGGATGTGCTGAATAAAGTGAAGCGCATCAATCGCGAACGATGCGGTTCCTATTATTGTAAGCCCAACCAATCATTCAAATGGGACGCCTAACGACACCCCTTAATTCAAACGATATGCATCTTGAGAGGTTCGCATGTTGAAACGTCTATTACTTGTCGGCGTGTTTTGCATCCCAGTAGCAGCCTGGGCGATCATCAAGCCTACGCGAGTTGTTGCTCCCGAACTGACGGGGCTTTCTTGCATCAGTGATTGCATTTGCATAGACGACGCGTCCCGCTATCAGGAAGCGCTTGCACTATACGATGAGGCTTTGAATTTTGTCGATACGACGGTGGGCTTAATTGAACGGAAACCCCGCGTCATTTTCTGCTCCACTGAAAACTGTCTTCAATCCTTCGGGTTAGGAAGACGCGCAGGCATTACTATGGGAACTTTCGGTATTGCCATTAGCCCTCGCGCTTGGAAGCCGTATTATGTGCGCCACGAAATGATTCATCACCTGCAAAACGAGAGACTGGGCATGATCAAGGCATGGCGTGAACCCAAGTGGTTTATCGAAGGGATGGCGTACTCTCTAAGCGAAGACCCGCGTCCCAAGTTGTCTGAGCCTTTTGAACAGTACCGTTCTCAATTTAAGGATTGGCATAAACAGGTGGGTAAAGAACGGCTATGGACGGAGGCCGGTAACCTATGATCACGCATAACCCGGCAGCCAAGTTTTCGTAAAGCTGTAAGGCGCTGGACCTGCCGCAACTGCTCCTGCATCCATGCAGTCATGGCGCGGAACCACCCTACAGCTTAGATGGCGTAGAGATCGCAAAATACAATAAGAAAAAGTACCCTATGAAAAACTGTTTATTGCTATTTACTGTCTTAGCCTGCTTAGGATGCACGCCTGCCAGCCAACTGAACCGCCTTTATTTCGGTATGAACAAACCCACAGGCGGGGAAGTCAGTGAGCGGGAGTTTAATCAATTTTTGCGGCAGGAAATCAGCTCGCGCTTCCCTAACGGCTTAACGCTGTTTGCAGCAAAAGGGCAATGGCAAGGTGCAAACGGCGCGATTGATCAGGAAAATAGCCGGGTGGTGGAAATCGTTTGCGATGATACGCCGGAAAACCGCGACAAAGTCGCAACCATCGCCGCAAAATACAAGGCCTTGTTTGCACAAGAGGCGGTGGTGGTCATTACAAGCCGGCCGGAAATCGTCTTTCATTAATAATCAATGCTGTAAGGCCGACTCGCGATAGCAGGCCGCCAATGACCGGGACGATTTTTCTAGGTTTAACCCGGATTTTTCCAAGTAAAGACGGTTTTTATATGGCAGACGAATTAAACGCCTGCTGCCGGTCCAACAACTGTTCCAAAAATTGCGCATCGCGCATGCGTTTGGCTTTACGGTATTGCCGACAGTGAAGCACCGCTTGCTCCGGGTTGTCGGCGATTAGCGTAGCGATATTACGTTGCTGCAAATTAGCAATCACCCTGTCTTTCAACTCGACCGGCAACACCGTCTTGCGCTCCAAGTGTAAATAACGCTCAGCCGGCCTGAAACAGTCAGCGATATTCAAGCGCAACATATAATCAATATTGCTGTGTAACTGCACCTGCCCGTTTGCAGTACAGGCAAACAGTGGAAATAGCGGCGCCAGCTCCGGCAAAAGAACATTCGGATAAAACGCGCATTGCCAATACCGACCGCCTATCCTCGCAAAATGGCCGAAATCGCGTAAATTGACAAAGCCGGCGGATCGCAACGGCAAAATTTCAATCTTCGGCTTTGTAGTATCGACCGTGTCATTCGCCACATCAACATAGTAACTGCCCAACTGAAAAGCATTCTGAAAATACTGTTCCCGCAACGCTCCCCAAACCCGCCGCGCTTCTCCGCCGTTTTTAACGAATTGATGCAATACATTCATCGCCTGGGATTGCGGTTGCTGAATACCCGCCTGCAGATAGCCGTAGACGGTACGGCTAATTTCCAGGCAGCGCCCAAGCGGATAGGGCTTGGGCGATTGGGCAAATTGAACGGACAATTCAGCATCGGCTCGTTGCCGTAACACCGATAATTCATCGTGAATTATCGCCAGGTGCGGCGTCAGCCATTGCCCGGATAGTCTTTGTTGTTTCAGGTTTACCGGGCGTAATTGTTCGCCCAGTAAAACGGCTTGTTGATTCATTGGTTAACGTTTGCCGATGTTTTGACTGATTTTTTTAGGATTAGGGACTGTAGGGTGTGCCGAACAAAGTGAAGCGCATCAATCGCGAACGATGCGGTTCCTATTGTCACCGCATCCGACTGCACTTATGATTAAAAGCGCCGGCCTAGTCTTCAGGTTGGCTGGGGAAAAAAGGGTCGGCGATCAAAATGGGGATGAACAGTGCGATCATTACTGCAATCGCAACGAAAGCCGGGTTGATAATGCCGGACAACCAATAGGCGATCACGCTTCCCCACACCATGCGCATGGGCTTGGGTACTTTAACAACTTTCATGATGTACTCCTTTTTATGGTAAAGCTTTGTTGCTTGAGCAATAATTCAGCGAAGGTTTCAGCGGGTACGGGTTTGCTTTTGATATAACCTTGATAAGAGTCGCAGCCTTTGGCTTTTAAAAATGCCAGCTGTTCCGGTGTTTCCACTCCTTCCGCCAAGACTTTAAAGCCCAAGATACGCCCCATCGCGATAATAGTCCCGATAATTTCCATATTGTTTTGATGATCAGGAATATCGTCGACAAAACTTTTATCGATTTTCAGGGTGTTAATAGGAAAATGTTTTAGATAGGCCAGCGAGGAATAACCCGTACCGAAATCGTCGATTGCAATACGAACACCTAAGCCGCTCAATATATCCAGGGTAAGTTGCGTTTTGTCATTATTTATTAAGCAACTTTCAGTCAGCTCCAATTCCAGTTGTTCCGCCGGAAAGCCTGTTTCATTAAGAGCGTTCGTGACCAGGTTAAGCATGTCGCTGCGTTGAAATTGAACAGGCGAAACATTAACCGCTAACTGCAAGGGCGGCAAACCTGCTTCCAGCCAGAGCTTACCTTGCCGACAGGTTTCGCGTAGCACCCATGCGCCGATAGGGATAATAAGCCCCGACTGTTCGGTAAGCGGGATAAATCGATCCGGGGCGATCAGCCCGTCTATCGGGCATTGCCAGCGCACTAAAGCCTCGGCGCCGATAATTTTATCGGTAGCAATGTCGACTTTTGCCTGGTAAAAAACGCGGAACTCGTTACGTTCAATGGCGAGGCGCAAGCGTGTCTCTAACTCTATGCGTTGACATGCGGCAATGGTCAGCTCTTCGGAAAAATACGCAAAGCAATTGCGGCCGTTATCTTTCGCCTTGTACAGAGCCGTATCGGCGCGATCCATCAGTAATTGCGGGGTGGTGCCGTGTTGGCCGTAAAGGCTGATACCGATGCTTACGCCAATATATACTTCCTGTTCATGTTCGTGCTCATGAATCAGATAAAAAGGTTTTCTTAAATCGGCGATAATATTTTCAGCTATGTATGCGGCATCATCGGCATTGTCGATGACCTCTAGCAGGACGGTAAATTCATCGCCGCCCAAACGGGCAATCATATCGACATTACGCAAGCGCTCGAGCAGTCGTTTGGCGACCTGCTGTAATAGCATATCGCCTGCCAAATGCCCTAAACTGTCATTAACGGGCTTAAAGTTATCCAAATCCAGCATCATCACCGCCATTAACTTGCCGTCACGGGAGCGCATATCAGTGGCGTGATGCAGCCGTTCCAATAACAGGCGGCGATTCGGCAAGCCTGTCAGAGGATCGTAGAATGCTAATTGGCGAATCTGCTCCTCGGCAGTTTTGTATTCGGTAATGTCGGTCAGCATGCCTATATAATGGGTAATATCGCCATTATTGTCTTTGACCGAGGTGATGGTTAGCCATTCAGGATAAATCTCCCCGTTCTTGCGCCGGTTCCAAATTTCCCCTTGCCATGTTCCGGTATTGCGCAGACTGGACCACATGATGCGATAAAAATCCTTATCGTGACGGCCCGATTGGAGCAGGCTGGGCGATTTACCCAGCGCATCTTCCAAGCTATAGCCGGTCACCTCGGTAAAAGCTTTGTTGGCGCGAATAATAATATTGTCGGCATTGGTAATAATAATGCCTTGTTGCGATTCAAATACCGATGCGGCTAATCTTAATGCGGCGTTGTTTTCCTGCAGCATTTGGTATTGCCAATACAGGCGCAGGAAAACGTGGACTTTAGCTTTGAGAACATGATCGTCAAGCGGCTTGGTCAAATAATCGGTTGCTCCTGCGGTATAACCGCGCATCTTGTCGCTGTTTTCTTTATAGGCGGCAGTTAAGAAAATCACCGGTGTATCGGCAGTGCCGGGATCGGCGCGCAATTGTTCGCAGACTTCATAACCATCCATTTCCGGCATCTGTACGTCCAGCAAAATCAAGGCATACTCGGTTTCAATGGCCATGCTCAAGGCGTCGAAGCCGTTATCCGCCTCGTGAAGGTCGGCATCCACGCCTTTCAAGATGGTGCGGATGGCAAGACGGTTGTTGGGGTTGTCATCGACAATAAGGATTTTGGCTTTTTCGCTCATTTAAGTCTCATCCACTGAGATTAATAGGCTGATAATGTCATCTATGCCGGCAATATAATCCACGTTTGCCCGGGCAATAGCGGCGCTGGGCATGGTGCTGAATTCGGCATCCAGCGGATTCAGCACCATACAGAGGCCGCCGAGTTGCTTGATGTATGCAATGCCTTCCGCGCCGTCAGAATTTGCGCCACTGAGGATAACGGCAATCAAACTGCTTTCAAAGACCTCGGCCGCGCTGGCAAATAATACGTCAATACTGGGACGCACTGATTTGACGGGTTCGTCCTGCGACAAGGCAAAGGACGACAGAGGCAGATGTTTATTTTGCTCAATCAGCAGATGATAATCCGGAGGCGCGACATAAACATGCCCGGCGACAATCGTTTCTTTGTCTTTTGCCATCGTTACCGGCAGCGCGCTGACTGTATCCAGCACTTCGGCGAGATAGCTGTCATGGCCTTGAGGAATATGCGCTACGATGACAACGGCGAGGGAATAATCTCTCGGCAAAGCCGCCAACAGTTGCCTGATCAGGGACATGCCGCCAGCCGATAAGCCTATGACCAGCATCTTATACATCGGAATAACCGTCGATGTGTTTTCGGTATAGTTGTAATGAGCTATCCGACATAAGTAATTGGGGATGTTTTTCGGACAAGCCCATAATGTTTTCACCACGACCTAGCAATAAGTATCCGCCGCGCTCCAGGCTCCGCGTCAGCAGGTTTATGACGTGCTCCTGCAGGTTGTCTCCGAAATAAAGTATAACATTGCGACATACGACCAACTGCATTTCTTTGAACACATCATCCGCGACCAAATTATGCAGCATGAATTCGATGGCTTGTTTAAATTCATCACGAATCGCTAGAGTTGCGCCGGTATTGATGAAAAAATCTGAAAATGCGCCGCAGCCTCCCGCCTGTTCATAATTATCAGCCCAGTGCTGTTTATGTTGCATTGTCCAGCACCCCTTGCGGGCTGCGTCGAGAAATAACGGGTTAATGTCGGTGCTGAAAATGCGGGATTTTTTTAATAACCCGGTTTCATGCAGCAAAATAGCCAGACTATAAGCTTCCTGTCCATGACCGCAGCCCGCTTGCCAAATATTAATCCGCGGAAAACTGGCCAGTTGCGGCAGGATGTTGTGGCGTAAATAATGCCACACGCAAGGATCGCGGAAAAATTCTGATGTGGGTACGGTCACACGATTAATCACGGCTTGGGCAATCGCTTCATCGTAAAGCACCATCGGTATTAGTTCCGATAAGCGCTTAACGTCAAAGTAATGGGTTAATCCCAGCAGGCGGCGTTTTAACGAAGCCCGCGCATAACCCGTGAAATCATATCCATAACGCTCTTTGAGCGTATCAAGCAATAGATTGACTTCCACGTCTTCGATGTGGTGATTTTTCCATTTGATTAAGGCGGTCATGCCAGCTCGTTCAACAGGTTGATTAATGTCTTAACATCAACAGGCTTGGCTAAATAGGCATTAGCGCCCGCCTCAATACACAAAGACTCATCTCCTTGCATGGCTTTTGCCGTGATGGCGATGATAGGTAATTTTTCGTAGCCTAATGCGCGAACGCGGCGTATCAGTTCATAACCATCGATTTGCGGCATCATAATATCCGTGAGCAGGACATCAAATGTTGTTTGCGCAAGCAATTCTAAAGCTTTGTTGCTATCGGGCGCGACCTCAATACTATAACCTTTGCTTTTTAATACCTTGGTCAGGGCATAAAGATTACGCGCGTCATCATCAACCAGCAGTAATTTTTTCCCGGTTGCCTGCACAGGGCCGGCTACGGCGGAATCAGGCGCGGTATGCAGTACATGCAACAGTTCTTCCCGCAAGCGTGGACTGAGCGCGTCTTTGGTGACGATACTATCGGTGACGCCTTTTAGGTCAAATACTTCGTTTTCGGTCAACTCTCGCGCCGAATAGACAATAATGGGCGGCGGATTTAAATGCCGGCGCGCTTGCCGCAACCAATCAAAACCGCTGATGTCGGGCAAGTGCAAATCGAGAATAACTGCCGAGAATTGCCGCGAACACAGCAGTTGCAGTGCGTCTTGCCCTGTTTCCGCGGTAACCAGGGTAATCGGGTCATTTTTAAGTAAATTCTCGACAAATTGCCTGTCAACTGGACTGTCTTCAATCATTAACACCTGCTGTGCGCCGTCCGGTGCTGCTTGTTCCATTGTTTTCAGGGCGTCCACAATGGTGTCGCGAGTCACGGGTTTTTTCAGGAAACCCAGCGCGCCCAGGGTGTTCGCTTCTCCGGTGTCTACCGCTCCTGACATGATGAAGACCGGAATCCGTGCCGTAGCAGGATTGGCTTTTAGTTGCCGTAACAGTTCCATGCCGCTCATTATGGGCAGCCCTAAATCGAGAAAAATGCCGGTGATTTTTTTTTCGCCAACTGCCAGCAATGCTTGTTCGGCGGATTCAACGGTGACCGGAGTAAAGCCTAACGCGTTAATCATCCGTCCTAAAATAGCCAGCAAGCGGGTATCGTCCTCGACGATTAAAATATTGCCGCCTGTTGCAGCAGCGGGCGCGTGGATTGGCGGCGCGGGTACAACCGCCGCCGTACCCAGGCCGACTGGTTCATGAAGTTGAATGGCGAAGGTGCTGCCTTTACCCACCACGCTAGTGACGCTGATTTTCCCGTCGAGCAATTGTGCAAGCTGACGGCTGATTGCCAACCCTAAGCCTGAACCGCCGTATTTACGGCTGGTTGAACCGTCTAATTGCTGGAACGCCCCGAAGATATGTTCCAATTTATCGGAAGGTACGCCTATGCCGGTATCGGTGACTTTAAATACGATGTCGCCCCCTGTTTTACTGATAACCAGACTAACCGATCCCGAATCGGTAAATTTAATGGCATTCGTCAGCAAGTTGGATAGAATCTGCGTCAAACGCTGCCTGTCGGTATACAGCTGCTCAGGCACATCGCTGTCAGTCTGAACTGTGAGCGTCAAGTTTTTTCGTTCCGCTTGCGGGATAAAAACGCGGCGCAAGTAAACAACGATCTCGCTCAAGGCAACGTCTTCTTTTACCAACTCCAATTTGCCCGCTTCGATTTTCGATAAGTCCAAAATATCGTTAATCAAGGTCAGCAACTGCGTGCCGCTTTCGCTGATAACCTGCGCCGATTCAATTTGGTCGGCGGAAAGATTGCTCTCGTCATTTTCGGCCAGATTCTTCGATAAAATCAAAATGCTATTCAACGGCGTGCGCAATTCATGCGACATGTTGGCCAGGAATTCGGACTTGTACTGATTGGTCTGCAGCAATTCCTTGGCCTTGGCTTGGGCTTCTGCAATGACGTGTTCGAGTTGGCTGCTTTGGGTTTCCAATTGTTGGTTTTTCAGCAGGGTTTCTTCCTGTTGGGCGCGTAGTTCCTCCTGGCTGGATTTTAATTCTTCATTTTGCGAATGCATTTCTTCCGACTGGCTGCGCAATTCTTCGGTAATTACCTGCATTTCCCGGTTACTGCGCAGCAAAGACTCTTGCTGTTCCAGCATTTTTTGTTCGGCTTGCTTCTTCTCCGTAATATCGCGCGCAGCGGCAAAAATACCGGCCACTTTGCCATCTATATCGCGGTAAATGCTGGCGTTGTACAGCACGTCGGTAATTTTGCCGCTGCGGTGGCGAATAGCCAGCGCGTAGTCAGTCACAAAGCCTTGGGAAAACACGCGTTGATAACCGGTACGGGCCTGTTCCGGTTCGGTAAAGTAATCGCAAAAATCACTGCCTATCAATTGCTCGCGTTCTACGCCGGTGGCTTTTTCCGTCGCGGCGTTCACATCCATGATTTTACCGTCCACACCGATAGTGACCAAGGGATCGAGACTGGCTTCGATCAGGCTACGCGCATAACCTGAACTGATGCGAAGTTCAGCCGCTTGCTGACTCGTTTCCAGCAATAGCAGCGAATTGTGTTCGGCGGCTTGTAAATTGGCAAAGTGCAGCCCCAAAGCGGCTGAAACGGCTTTAAGAAAAGCGTGATATTTGGGTTGCAATGAAGTGCTGGCGGCCAACTCCAGCACTGCCAGCACTTCGTTTTTATGTTCGATGGGATACAGCACCAATTCCTGAGGCGCGAACTCTGCCAGGCCGGTGCTGATAATTGTCAGTCCTGAAGGAACAGGCGACAGCACCACGGCCTGATTATTTTTTGCGCATTGGCCTAACACGCCGATACCCGGTTCAAAACTGGTTTCGCATTGATTGCTACGCGCCAAACCGTATGCATTAATGCGCCGATAACGCCCGTCATGCAACAAATAGATTGCCCCGACAGGTACGGCCAATAAGTCGCACAATAAATGCAACACCCGCTCAGCCGCTTTTTCAACGGTCCTTTCCATTGATACCGCGCTGGTCAATAGTGTTACATTCTCAGTAAGCCAATGCTCCTGTTCCAGCTGTTGGGAGATATTATGAAAAGTTTCTGCGGCTTTGGCTATCGCTCCTATTTCATCAGTCCGGTCCAGCTCGGGTATGTTAACCTGTTCGCCGTTGGCCAAGCGCACCAGCGCATCAGTGATGCGGGTTAAAGGCTTGGTCAGGGTGCGCCCGCCCCAGACGCCTAAACCCGCCGCCAGCAGGATTAAACCGGTTGTAATAAACAACAACGTGTACAGGAGCTTATAGTATCCGCTCAATATTTCCGCGTGTTCAATTTTGGCAATAATGCCCCAGCGCACCTTGTCGCCCAAAGCGGCCGGAAAAGGATAGAATGGCTTGAACATCGCTAAAACTTCAATCCCCCGATAATCCGGAGCGATCAGTGCGGCTGTTTTGCCGGATAGCACGGCTTCTGAAGGTAGGGTCTTAATCTGTCTTTTAAGAATGGTGCTTTCCTTGCTAAAGCGGGAGTCGCTCAGCATCCAGCCGTCTTTGCCCACGATAATAACCTCACCGGTTGCGCCCATACCGCTCTTGTCCATCATCAATTCATTGATTCTGGATGCAGGCAACTGAATGGCCAGCACCCCCAAGAACTGCTGTTTTTCGGCATCAAACACGGGCATGGCGATAAAGCTGGCAGGCCCCATTTTACTGGGGGGGTACAGCGAATAATCGGCAAAACTCATTTGACCGGGAATGGCGTCATGCAACAACGGGGCAACCGCATGAGCAAGACCTGAATCTTTCCAGGGGCCGGTGCGTAAATTGGTCGCAAAATCGGTCTCTTTTTTTAAAGTGAACACCACATTACCCTGCGTATCGATCAGGAACATATCCTCCCAGCCATAAACATCATGGCGAAGCAAAAAATAGGGGTTGGTGAAACGGTATATCTTGTCGTAAGCCGCGATTGCAGCCTGTGATTGCAACGTCCGGTAATTATTGTTTGAGGCCAGGTAATTTTGTTGCAGCAGGGTTTGGGCATTGCCGCCCAACAGGTTGAACTCCGCGCTTAATTCCCTCAAGGCCTTAACCGTCATCGGGGCGTCGGCCAAGACCGTCATTTGCGCCTGCAACGTATCCGTCCAGCGAGTCAGTGCGCTGTATCGTGCTTCCATGACTGTGGTCAATTTTTCTTTAGCCGCCGTTTCCAAGGCTTCCCGCGTTAAATAAGAGACAATCACCAGTGCGATGAGCATGGTTGCCGTTGTTTTGGACAACATTAACAGCAGCAGTTTAGTTTGAATTTTCATGTGTTCTCTTGTCGCACACAAGCCAAAGGGTAGATCCGTAGTTTACATAATTAGCGCTGATCCACAAACACATGGTTGTCCGGGCTTCAAACCGCATGCGGTTAGATATTAAACTCGGATTGTCTCTATAACGGGCTTCACTTATCATGAAGGTTAATTTCAATGGGCATCCATTTACAACATGCGCCCATAACCCGATGTAGAAAACATGGATTATTCGAACAGTAAGTATTGGGATTGTTGCGCCCCCGTAGCAGGCATTTTACTTACCTTATCTTTCTCCCCTTTTGATTATTCCTGGCTGGCTTTGGCCGCGCTGGCGTTTTTGTTTGCCGCTTGGCAGGGCTGTTCGGCCAGGCGCGCCGCCTTGCGCGGCTATTTATTCGGCTTGGGCGCGTTCGGGTCAGGCGTGTCCTGGGTCTACATCAGCATGCACAGCTTCGGCGGCGCCGGTGTGTCCGGCTCGGCTATGCTGACCTGTGCATTTGCCGCTTTTTGGGCATTGTTTCCGGCTTTGGCCGGCTACCTTTCAGTAAAAACGGCGCCGACACATAATGGCTTTGTTCGGATCGTGTCGGCGCCGGTTATCTGGATGCTGGTCGAATATTTCCGTGGCTATTGGGTGCTTAACGGATTCCCCTGGTTACAGGTCGCCTATTCCCAATTGGAGAGCCCGCTGGCCGGCTACATACCGGTATTGGGTGCTTACGGTGCCGGTTTTATCGCGGCGTTGACGGCTTCGGTCGCCGTAGAGATTGTTCCGGGTAAAAAAAGGCTGCTGCTGATTGCGGGGCTTGTCGTTTTATGGGGGGCGGGCGGTTTGTTGCGGCATATCGCCTGGACGCATGAAATAGGTCGGCCTGTCCGCGTTGCGATGATTCAAGGCAATATAGCGCAGGATCAAAAATGGCGGCCGGAAAATAAAATCAACACGTTGTTAAAATACAAGAAAATGACCGAGGAACATTGGGACGCCAATGTCGTTATCTGGCCGGAAACAGCCATTCCCGCTTACCTGGATCAGGTCAAAGACGCCTTTTTAACGCCTTTAAGTAACGACGCCAAACTGCACAATACCGATTTGATCGTCAGCGTCCCGGTACAGGAAAATGCCCCGAAGAAAAGCTTCAATGCGGTAATAACCCTGGGCAAAGAGGAAGGCATGTATCGTAAAACCCATTTATTGCCATTTGGCGAGTATCTGCCGCTGCAACCTTTATCGGGCTTTGTGCTCAATATGATCAATATAAAGCTCGGAAATTTCACGCCTGGGACCGCAAACCAGCCGTTGTTAAAAGCGGGCGGCTACCCGTTCATAACTTTAATATGTTATGAAGACGTATTCGGCGATTTGAGTATCCGCGGATTACCGGATGCGGCTTTCCTGGTTAATGTGACCAACGACGGCTGGTTCGGCGATTCAATAGAACCTTATCAGCATCTGCAAATGGCAAGAATGCGGGCCATGGAAACCGGGCGCTTTTTATTGCGTGCGACAAATACGGGAATGACGGCTGTTGTTTCGCCGACCGGTGAAATCGTCAGCCAGGCGCCCTTGTTCCAGGAAACGGCGCTGACCGGAACGATAATCCCGATGGGCGGCATGACGCCTTATGCGAAATGGGGCGACAAGCCGGTTATTTGGGGAATGGTTATTTTGCTGTTAGGCTTGATAGGTACACGGCAGGTTTTGCAAGCGCCTAAACAGTTAATACAGACATAGCCTTAAAATATAACCCTTTCGGGGGACTAGAGGAGATATGAAATGCTCGACGCAAATTTTGCAACACTGATAAGCCTTGTGCTCGGCATCACGCTCATTAGTTTAGCCTTCGCCGCCGGGCTGGCGAAATGGGTTTTAGCCATGGACACCGGCAGCGAGGCTATGCGGAAAATATCCGATGCCATTAAAGAAGGCGCGGAAGCCTTTTTGCGGCGGCAGAATCGCACCATACTCATTTTAAGCGGCGTTTTCGCTATCACACTTTTCCTGGGTTATGGCCTGATTCGCACCCACCGGGAGTTCGATCCCGTTTCCAGTTCCATGCAGATGGCCGCCTGGATTACCGTCTCCTTCTTGTTCGGAGCTCTGTGTTCGATGTTTGCCGGATACCTGGGGATGTGGATCAGCATCCGCAGTAATATTCGCACCGCCGCAGCGGCGCGCGCCAGTCTTAATGACGCAGTCCGGATTGCGTTGAGGGCCGGCGGCGTGTCCGGCCTGCTTGTGGTGGGCATGAGTCTTTTCGGTGTAGCCAGTCTGTTTGCGCTGGTCAAGCTGCTCACCCCGGATATCAGCCTTGCCAAGATCCCGCTTCTCATCGTCGGTTACGGATTCGGCGCATCGTTCGTCGCTCTCTTCGCCCAGGTCGGCGGCGGGATTTACACCAAGGCCGCCGATGTAGGCGCGGATCTGGTGGGCAAGATTGAAGCGGGAATTCCAGAGGACGATCCCCGCAACCCTGCCGTGATTGCCGATTTGGTTGGCGATAATGTTGGCGACTGCGCAGGCCGTGGAGCCGATCTCTTTGAATCCACAGCGGCCGAGAACATAGGTGCGATGATCCTGGGCGGCAGCCTGGCCTTGGCTGCCGAGAAGGCCGGCATGGCGTTCAGCGCCGGGTTGCCGGGCGTGATTTTGTTCCCGCTGGTCGCGCGCGCCTTCGGGATTGTTGCCTGCATGGCGGGTATCCTTAGCGTCCGTCTCAAGAACGAAGATCAGGAACCGATTCAGGCGTTGAACAAGGGGTATTTCATCAGTGTCGCTTTAGCCGTGCCGTTGTTCGGTTTGGCGGCAAAATGGCTGCTGGATAGCCCGGTTGCCGCCGATGCCTGGTGGCACTTTTTTCTTTGCGGCGTGATCGGCGTCCTGACTTCGGTGGCTTTTGTCTACATCACTCAATATTACACGGAAGCCAGGTTCCGCCCGGTAAAGGCCATAGCGGAAGCCAGCACTACCGGCCCGGCCACCAATATCATAGAGGGAACCGCAGTCGGCTTTGAATGCACCTGGATGCCGACCCTGACGATATCCGCTGCATTGTTGGCCTCGTACTATCTGGGAGCCGGCAGTGGCTTGCCTCACGCCGGCATCTTTGGAACTGCCGTGGCGACTATGGGCATGCTGGCCACTACAACCTATATTCTGGCTATGGATGCCTTCGGCCCCATAGCCGATAATGCCGGCGGCATCATGGAAATGAGCCGGCAATCCGAAGAAAGCCGCCGTCGAACCGATAGACTCGATGCGGTCGGCAACACCACCAAGGCGCAGACCAAAGGCTATGCAGTCGGTAGTGCCGGTCTTGCGGCCTATCTGCTGTTCCAGGCCTATATGGATGAGGTGAAAAGCTATGCCGGTCTTGACGAAACGGTGGAGTTTAGCGTCAATATCGGCAAACCCGTGGTCTTCGTGGGCGCTTTGCTGGGGGCTATGCTGGTGTTCCTGTTCTGCTCCATGACCATCCGCGCGGTGGGAGCCGCAGCCAAAAGCATTATCGAAGAAGTCCGCCGCCAATACGCCAACCTTCCGCGAATCCATGACATTATCCAGTTTCCGGGCGATTTCAAAGCCGATTACGGCGCCTGTGTGGATATCGTGACCCGCGCCGCTTTGCGCAATATGGTGCTTCCGGGGATGCTGGTGGTGTTGACTCCGATTGCAGCGGGGCTGTTTTTCAGGAATTTCATCGGTATTGAAGAAAAGTTGATCGCCGCCGAAAGCGTTGCCGCCATGCTAATGGTAGCCACTATCACCGGTATTCTGATGGCGCTCTATTTGAATAATGCGGGCGGTGCTTGGGATAACGCCAAGAAGTACGTGGAAAGGGGGGCTTACGGCGGCAAATTCATCACGGATAAAGACGGTAACAAGATCAAGAACCCGACTCATGCCGCCGCGGTTGTGGGCGACACCGTGGGCGATCCGTTCAAAGACACGGCCGGCCCAAGCCTGCATGTGCTGATCAAGTTGCTGGCCACTGTTACACTGGTAATGGCCCCTCTTTTTATCTGAGTCCGGCCCCCGGATCAGTTCGGGCTAACGGTGCTGCGGGATATAAAACACGGCGTCTCCCAGACTGTCATTTCCCACATCTGGCGAGCATTCCAAATGAGTGAGGGGGTGGAAACCGTTCATGCTTCGACAAGGCTCTCCCGAGCGCAGCCGAGGCCTGTCATGAGCTTTGTCGAATGGGGCTCGGCACGAACGGTTTCCACATTTTCAACTGATTTTTCAGGTTAATAGAACACTTAAACAGCCGAAGCCAGGCTCTGGCCTTCTTATCCGTATTCTATTCGTCCAACTGCCGAGCAATAGTTACGTTGAATTACTGCCGCAAATCCTTAACCACGCGCACCACTTCCTGATCGTCGGCAATGGTTTCAATGCTGAAACCCAGCTTGGTCACCAGCGACAGCATCGGCTTGTTGACAGTCAGCACTTCGCCTTCAAAGAACGACATGCCTTTGGCTTTGGCGGTTTGCAACAAGGTTTTCATCAGTCGGATGCCTATGCCCATCTGCTGGCAGTCGTCGGCAACGACCAGCGCAAATTCGACCGAATGGCCGTCCGGGTTGACCATATAACGGCCCACACCCAACTCATTCGGCATGTTTTCATCGTCGGTTACCGCAACAAAGGCCATTTCGCGGTCGTAATCGATTTGGGTGAAGCGCACCACCATTTCCGGCGTCAGTTCCTGCAAGGCCTGCATAAAACGGAAATACTTGGTGCGTTCGGACAGGCGATGGACAAAATCTTTTTCCATGCCCGCGTCTTCAGGACGGATCGGCCGGATCGTGATATTGGCGCCGTTGGTCAATTGATATTGCTGGATCAGTTCATGCGGATAAGGATGGATCGCCATATGTGAATAACGGGACAGCTGGTGCGATGTTTCCGCCTTAATGCGCGCGTCGACCGCAATTACGCCGTGTTCGTCTACTATCAGCGGATTAATGTCCAGCTCCAGAATCTCCGGCAGCTCGCTGACCATGTTCGATACATTAAGCAGCACATCCACCAGGGCCTGCTTGTTGGCGGGCGGTAATTGACGGAATGCTCCAAGATATTTGGCCGCCTTGGTTTTTGCGATCATCTGTTCAACCATATAGTCATTGAGCGGAGGCAGGGCGACGGCGCTGTCCTGTAAAATTTCCACCATCGTACCGCCGAGGCCGACGCTGATTGCAGGGCCGAACACAGGGTCCCTGACCACGCCTATCATCAGCTCGCGGCCGCTGTTGGAACGGAACATCGGTTCAACGGTCATGCCGACTTCGGTAATCTCGGGATATTTTTGCTTGATTGCCGATTCCATTTCCATGAAATTGTGCGAAATCTCCTGGACGCTGTTGATATTGAGCCGCACGCCGCCAATATCGGATTTATGGCTGAACTCGGCCATATTGACCTTCAACACCACCGGAAAGCGCAACGTTTCAGCGGCAATCATCGCATCTTTGGCGCTGGAAACCTTGATGGTTTGAGTGACCGGAATATTGAACGCGGCAAGAATGGCTTTGGATTCCTGCGCGGTTAAAACCTGGCGGCCTTCCGAAAGCACCCGTTCAACAATCAAACGGGCGCCTGCGACATCGGGCGTCGCCAGCTCGTCGGTAGGCGAGGGAATTTGTTTCAGCAGGATCTGGTTCTGGGTATAGCTGGCCAGGAATGAAAACGCATCGACGGCGATTTCCGGCGTGCTGAAATGAGCCACTTTACTGTTGGCAAAAAGATCGCGTCCCCCCTGAACCCTGGCGCCGCCCGTCCATGAAGCCAATACCGGTTTCTTGCTGGTTTTTGCGGCTTCGATAACGCATTCGGCGACCTGGGTCGGATTGGTCATCGCCTGGGGCGTCAAAATCGCCAGTATGCCGTCGATATTTTTATCTTTAAGGCAGATTTCCAGGGCTTTTTGGTAACGTTCGGACGTTGCATCCCCCAAAATATCGACCGGGTTGGCATGGGACCAGTGCACCGGCAATACCTCGTCCAGCGCGGCGATGCTGGCCGGGCTCAGTTCGGCCATCTGCACGCCGACATCCTCGGCGCGGTCGGTGCTCATTACGCCGGGGCCGCCTGCGTTGGTGATGATCGCCAGACGGTCTTTTTTGACCACATAATTGTTGGCCAAAACCCGTGCTGCGGAAAACAATTCATTGATGCTGTAAACCCTGACCACGCCGGCTCTTGCAATCGCCGCATCGAACACATTGTCGCCGCCGACCATCGCGCCGGTATGCGACATGGCCGCCTTGCAGCCCGCTTCATGGCGGCCGGACTTGATCAGGATCACCGGCTTAAGACGCGCCGCCGCTTTAAGGCCGCTCAAAAAGCGCCGGGCGTCGCGGATGCCTTCAACATACATCAAGATGCCGGTGGTTTTACCGTCCGTCGCCAGATAATCGAGCACCTCGCCGAAATCAATATCCGCCGCGCCGCCCATCGACACTACGGTTGAAAAGCCGATGTCCTGGGCTTTGGCCCAATCCAGGATTGCCGTGCATACCGCGCCGGATTGGGACAGCAGCGCCAGACTGCCGTCCTTTATCGTGCCGTCGCCGAAGGTCGCATTAAGGTGGCCGTTCGGGCGGGCAATGCCCAGGCAGTTCGGGCCGACGATGCGGATGCTGTAGCGATGGGCGATGTCCAGGACTTCCTGCTGCAGGCGCTTGCCTTCCGCGCCCAGTTCTCCGAAGCCGGCGCTGATGATGATCACCGAAGTGACGCTTTTGTCGCCGCATTGACGCATAATGCCGGGAACGCTGGGCGCTGGCGTCGAAATGACCACCAAGTCGAGATCCTCCGGAACGGCATTGAGGTCAGGATAGGCTTTCAAGCCCAATAAGGTTTCGCGTTTATTGTTGACCGGATAAAGCCCGCCCTTAAAGCCCGCCTCCTGCATGTTGAGCAGCAGCCGGTAGCCCACGCTTTCCTCGCGCTCGGAGGCGCCGACGATAGCAACAGATTTGGGGGTGAAAAAACGGTTCAGGTAATGAGGTCCCATTGATGCTCCAGAAATAACGGAAAGAAAATGCGGTTTATAGGCCAAAATTCTAGCATTGTTATCCTGTTGACCTGATTAAATTTTAATGACGGGGCCGTAAGCTGCGGTATAAATTGATACACTAGCCTTTTTGAATTGGCGGAAAATATTTTGAAAAATTTGATGTTCCAGTTGAGTAAAGCGTGCTTTCTGGTCAGTGCGCTTTTTAGCTTAATGATTTATCAGCCCGCATTTGGCCATGCCGGAGTGGATCACAACAATAGTTGTTTTCTGACCGTGGGCGATGCCCGATTGCGAATAAGCGGCTACCAATTCCAGCCGGAGCTGGAAGGCAAGCATTTTTGCCATTTTTTTCCTGAGCTTGGACAAGTCGTGCTGGCGGTGGAACCGTTGGCGGCAGGGCAGGAAAAGGCCTTGGTCACATTGGAGCTTGCGGCATTGACGGAGTGGCTCAATCCCGGCCAGGCTTTTACAGTGATTAAACAGCAGCCGGCGCAGCCTATCGGGACCGGCCTTGCTTCAATTTCGCAAACCATCCGGCAGCGCGGCATCTACAGGCTTAATGTTACACTGCAGGAGGGCGCCGGCAATCCACAGCAACAGCGGTTTTTGTTTTTGGTAGGGTTTCCGGTGACCAAGATCATGGTGATGATTGCCGGGGTACTGGTTTTGGTGATTGGGGTTGCCGGGGTGCGGGAGTTTAAAAAGAAGGGGTGATATTAGTCTTAATTAAGTCTTGCGCCCAGCGTTGAACTTGGCCTCTTTCTTCGGATTTTGCCAAGCGGTTTTTCATGTCCGGTTGTTTTGAAGCGTCCGATACCGTTCCAAATCCTCCGGCGTATCCACATCCCATTGTTCGCTCAATTCGTGGCTGCGAAGTCTATAGCGTTCGATGCGGCTGCGGGTTTCGCCCAGCACCAGCTCAGTTCCCCAGGGCATGTCATCAAAGAGCTCCGGCCGGGGCCGGTTGAGGCCGATCAGCACATAGCCGCCGTCCTCCGCAGGGGCCAGCACGACCTCACTTCCCTGATTTAAGGCGGTTAGCGCCTGCTCCAGATCCTGCACGGTTAATGACGGGCAATCGCAGCCCATTAACAAGGCGCGGGAGTAGCCGGCAAGCGCCGAGCAAAAAGCGTGGTGCATGCGTTCGCCTAAATCGGCTCCATGTTGTTGCCTGAGGACTAGCGGATAGCTTGCAGCCGATTCGGTAAAAAACACATGTTCGGTTGTCGGGGCGCACCAGAGTTGCACGGGGCACAAGTTGCTTTGTACCGCCCGTTGCAGCGTTTTTGTGCTGAGTTCGGCATGAAGTTCGGCGGCCTGTTCGGCGGATAATTCCGGGATTAAGCGGGTTTTAACCTGGCTGGGAACCGGGGCCTTGCAGAAAATCATCAGGACGGTATCGGGGTATTTGTCAGTCATCTTTTCCGCAACGCCTTAAAAGGCAGCAGCAATAGCCGCATAAAGCCTAATTCATGCGGCTCGCGGAAAGGACTTAAACCGATAGCCATCGTCGTTTGCGGCTGCTTGGGTTCGGCGACGTAGGTTCTGCACAGCCTGTCCCAGCAGGAAATCGAAAAGCCGTAATTGCTGTCGGTTTCGGCCGGAACGGTCGAATGATGAATGCGGTGCATGTCAGGGGTGATGATCAGCCGGCGCAGTTTTTTATCGATCGCCGGCGGGATGTCGATGTTGCTGTGGTTAAAGGTCGCCGCGCCGTTCAGGATGATCTCGAAAGCGATGACCGCCCACGGGTTTGCGCCGATCAAAACAACGCACAGCACTTTGTACAGCATCGAAACCATGATTTCCAGCGGATGAAAGCGCACGGCGGTGGTGGCGTCGAATTCCAGGTCGGTATGATGGACCTGATGCAAACGCCAAAGCAGCGGCCATTTATGCGAAACGATGTGTTGGCAGTAAATCGCAAAATCGAGGAACAGCAAGGTCACGATAACCGACAGCCATTCGAGGGCGGCCAGCCAATTTAACAGGCCGTAGCCTTGGTTTGATGCGGTTACCGCGCTCAGGTAGGCAATGCCGCCGATGCTCAAACGCATGATCGCGATGTTGAATGCGGCGAGTCCGAGGTTGACCGGCCAGCGTTGCTTGCGGCTGAGGTGCTGGATTCTTCTGGGACTGACGTATTCCCAGACTATCATGATGCAGAAAATGCCCAGCGCCGCGGATAAACGGATTATGGTTTCCAAAACTGCCCCCTGGAATAAAGTTCGGTCAATAGTTGCGGATCTGCGCCGAAGAAGTAACGCAGGCGCAAACTCCACATCAGCAGTATAGTCCGGTATAGCCCATAGCGCTCCCATCTTCGACCGGAGCTGGTGACTTTTGCTTTAAGGCAAAGCGGCGGGCTGATTTTTTTTAACGCCTTGCTCAAGGCGATGTCTTCCATCAACGCGATTTCGGGGAAGTGCCCAACTGCCGCGAAAGCTTTCTGCGTGACAAAAATCACCTGATCGCCGGTAGCGATGCCGGTCAGGCGGGAACGCCGGTTCATCATCCAGGCGATAATTTTCAACATGAAATGATCGCCGCTTAATCGAATGTCGAAACGTCCCCATAGTTTGTTGCTTAGCTGTTGTTCGATCAGTTGCAAGGCGTGTTCGGGAAGAAACGTGTCGGCATGCAGGAAGATCAATGTGTTCCCGCTTGCATGGCTGGCGCCGAGGTTCATTTGCCGGGCGCGGCCTTTTGCCGAGCTGATGATTTTGTCGGCTAAATGGGCGTGAGGGCCGTTAGCAATCGGTTGGCCGCTGGTGGCATCGACAATGATGATTTCACAGTTGCTGCGTAACGCCTGCAACGGAAGCAAACACGAGGCTATGGTTTTTTCTTCATTCAGGGTTGGGATAATGATCGAAAATTTCATTGAGCGAGACGGGTGCTGGTTCCCAAGCTCAAGCTTGGGAATTCAGTGTTGGAAGCTCCAGCTTCCCGCTTCGCGAAGCTGGAGCTTCGCCTGGGGCTCCCAATCTGGAGATTGGGAGCCCGCGTTCGTTGCCGAACGCGACGCTGGAGCGTCACGGACTGCGTTCCCACGTCGGAGCCCGGGAACGCTACAAAACTTCGTGTCCTTCGTTCCTTCGTGGTGAATAAAGAATTTTGAGTCGCCCCCACAATTACCCCGTCTGATGCTGCAAAGCCGCCCTGACGCAACGCAAAATCCCATAACCGTATTGCCCCTCAAACAGCTCATATACCGGTTTCAACGCATTCCGCTGGTCTTCGGGCAAGTTGAGAATAGCGGCTTCTATTTGCCTGATTTCCTGCTCGGGCAGTTCCACGACATCCGCCAGCACCAACATGCCTTGCTCCAGGGACTGGGCCAGATGTCCGTAAATGGTGGTCTCTTGCAGCTCTCGTTGCTGGGCGATTTGTTTTACGCCGTAACCTAAGCGGAATAAGGCCACCGATTCGGCCATCGTGTCCGAGAGGCCGATAGGACCGTTGTTAAGGTCGGCAAATTCTTTGATCACCGCCAGGAATTCGTCGGCGTACAGTTCCAGCTTGCGTTCGCCGATCCCGGACAGCAAACCCATTTGTTGGCGGTTGGTCGGCTTCGCTTCCAGCATCGCCATCAAGGTCGCATCATGAAAAATAACATAGGGCGGCACATCCTGGGCATCGGCAAGCATCTTGCGTTTGGCGCGCAAGGCGTTCCACAGCAGGGTATCGTCGGCTTTAGCGAATTCCCGGCTCGTTTTCTTGCTGGTTCTGATTTTCTCGGCTTTCAAGTCCTTGCGGAGCATCAGCTGCTGTTCGCCGCGCAAAATCGGCCGACAGGATTCGGTCAACTGCAACGCGCCGAAGCTGTCGAAATCGACGGCTACCAAGCCCCGCGCAACCAGTTGACGGAACACCGAATGCCATTGCTGTTCATCAATATCCGTACCGATGCCGAACGTCGACAGCTTGTCGTGAGCGGCTTTGATAATCCGTTCGGTGGCCTTGCCGCGCAACACATCGATCAAATAGCCGACGCCGTAACGCTGCTGGGTGCGGTGAATGCAGGACAGCGCTTTTTGCGCTGCCACCGTCCCGTCCCAGGTCTTGACCGGTTCCAGGCAGGTGTCGCAGTTGCCGCAGGGCTGCTCAAGCGCGTCGCCGAAATAACCCAGCAAGGCTTGCCGGCGGCAATGAACCTGCTCGCATAAAGCCAGCATCGCGTCCAGTTTATGGTATTCGACGCGTTTATGCGCCTCGTCGGCGTTGGAGTCCTGAAGCATTTTCCGCAGCGTGATCACATCCTGCAAACCGTAAGCCATCCAAGCGTCGGCGGGCAGACCGTCGCGCCCGGCCCGGCCGGTTTCCTGGTAATAGGCTTCGACGCTTTTGGGTAAATCCAGATGCGCGACAAAGCGGACATTGGGCTTGTCGATGCCCATGCCGAACGCAATGGTCGCGACAATCACCAAACCCTCTTCCATTAAAAACTGGTGTTGGTGTCTGGCGCGCGAACCGGCGTCCATTCCGGCATGATAGGGCAGCGCGTTGACGCCTTTAGTCCTGAGCCATTCGGCGGTGTCATCGACTTTTTTGCGCGACAGGCAATAGACAATCCCGGCATCGCCCGCATGTTCGGCGCGGATAAAATCGATCAGTTGGTCACGGGCATTTTGTTTTTGCACGATCCGGTAACGGATGTTCGGGCGGTCGAAGCCGCTAAGATAGAGCTGCGCCTGCTCCAGATTCAGGCGTAATTTGATTTCTTCGCGGGTTTTGTCGTCAGCTGTTGCGGTCAGCGCGATGCGCGGAATGTCGGGGAAGCGTTCATGCAGCAGGGACAGCTGGAGATAATCGGCCCGGAAATCGTGGCCCCATTGGGAAACGCAATGCGCCTCGTCAATTGCGAACAGCGCAATCTTGATGCGTTGGAACAGCGCGCCGGTGCGCTCCGAGGTCAGCCGTTCCGGCGCGATGTACAGCAAATCCAGCTCGCCGTTAAGCAGCTGTTGTTCGACTCTTCTGGATTCTTCAAGCGATAAGGTCGAGTTCAGGAAGGCGGCTTTGACGCCCAATTGCAGCAACGCGTTGACTTGATCCTGCATTAACGCGATCAACGGGGAAATCACGATGCCTACGCCGGGCCGGATCAGCGACGGAATCTGGTAACACAACGACTTACCGCCGCCGGTCGGCATCAGCACCAACGCATCTTGCCCGGCTATCAGCTGTTCGATGACTTCCTGTTGCGAGCCCCTGAATTTATCGTAACCGAAAACGGTTTTGAGGACTTCGATTGGTTTGTTATGCATAAATTCTTTTTATCATTTGGGTGGCCCGGAATAAAGCCATCCAAGCCTGTCCTGAGAGCGCGTAGCGCGAGTTAGTATTTCAGGTTTACATGGCTACCGCTTCGCAGCGGCCTTATAAACAGCGTTACGTTCGCGCTTGCCAATAGCAACTATAACAACGATTAATTCAGCCCCCCTGACTTCGTATACCAGCCGAAAACCCATATTGCGGAGTTTGATTTTGTATCGGTTTTTTTGTACCGAGAGTTTTGAGGCCGGGACATGGGGATTGGCAAGCCGTTCTTCCAGCTTATTTTTGAATTGTTCCCGCACCGTATTATCAAGTGCGTACCACTCTTTAAGCGCATCTTCCTTGAAAGCAAGGCTGTAAGCCATAAGTATATAGTTCCGTGCGCTTATAAGTCGGACAAATTGACTTTGATTTCAGCTTGATTTTCGCGTGCATCAGCTATCGCGTTGAGCTCCATGTCTTCCAGTTTTTCCATTAAGGCTTCATAGGCTTTAGCAGGGATGCAATAAAAGGCGGGCTCATTGCGGTTCAGGATGGCAACAGGAAAGCCCTCGCCCGCTGCGACCGTACCCATGGGATTCTTTTTTAATTCGGAAACGCTGGCGGAGGTTTCCGCCAAAATAATGCTTGCCATGACTTACTCCAAGGCTGTTATTGGTGCTTAGAATAGTACGTTTATTAGTATCTTTCAATCTAAACTGCTCAGTTGAAACGGTTAGCAGGTCGTTCAAACACTCGCACACCTTATCTATATGAGGCGAACGGGTTTAACTGTTTTTTACAGTCTATGGGGCGCACAAAAGCTCCTCTGCTTGGGAATATTTTTCTCAGGAAATACCCTAAACATTTGGCAAAGTAATTTTTTCCGTTAGAAGCTGTTTAAAAACCTAAATGATCGATTAAGCAGCAACATTTTTGGCCTAGGAGGGCTGACGACGGTTGTGCTTGACGAATTTAACCGACGAGCAATGGCGGTTATAGCGGCGTTTTAGTCGAATGGGCAAAAAACATGTTCAACTGGGACCTTACCATTGTTAAACGGACAGACGCCATGCGAGGCAAGTTTGTCGTATTGCCTCGCCGATGGGTTGTTGAACGCCCTTTTGCCTGGCTTGGAAACTCCAGACGGCTTTCCAAGGATTATGAGCGGCCGAGGTTTTTATCAAAATTACCGAGGTACACCGCCTTTTACGCGGAATTTGTTAGGTGTTTAAACAGCTTCTAAGATACAAGGTTGAGCAGGTTGTTTATGCCCAACCTTGCCATGCTTAAATAGGGCGACGGATTTTGATTTTGCCGACGGCATCATAATCTGATACCAGAATGCAGGTCAGCGAAAATCTGTTTCCAGAACTGTCCTGCTATCGCATCCTTGTGTTCTGGATTCCGGCAATCCATGCCGGAATGGCGATTCTTTTTAGCAGTAGCGAATAGCGATGTAATTCACTTCTAAATAACACCCTTAGCCTGAAGATCAGCATGATAAGACGACCGAACCATTGGCGCGCTGGCGACTTGTTTAAACCCTAAGGCTTTGGCAACTGCGCCGTATTCGTCAAATTGTTCTGGGGTGATGTAGCTTTGAACCGGCAGATGGGCTTTGCTGGGTTGCAGGTATTGGCCTATGGTCAGCATTGAGCAGCCGTGAGCTAATAAATCTTTCATGACTTGATGGACTTCGTGCCGCTGTT
>JALNYY010000209.1 GCA_023229605.1 Methylobacter sp. | reverse complement strand
ACGATAAGAGGCAGCAGATCGGCGGCGAGCACAGCTTCAGTATTCATCAGGAGCACCGTTGTCGAACATTAAATAACGTAAATACGGGCATTACTTCCTCGCATTAACAAAGTGTCACGCCCACGAAGATTAAAAATCTAGTTCCGATTCCTCATTTTTTTATCCCCGGCAAGGTTCATGCCGGTTATTGAATCAGTATGCATTCCGCACCGCAATAAGTTATTTTGCTTAGACGATAACACGCTAAACGCCACACTTATACTTATTTCAACGTAAACTATATTTGCAGCATTTTCAAAAATATCTGCAAACAAGAATAATCAAGCCAGTTTCATGCCATCAATAAAGTTTATATAAACATGTGTAGAATCAAAGCCATTTGCGCGACAGGCATGAGCCTGCGATATTCAAACAGGTCTTTTGGTTGAAATGAACGTTTAAACAAGGTGCATTTCAACCCCTATCTTTTTTGAGGCCGCGCCTAAATATAGTGTTTGCACTTCAAAATTCAGTTTTTAAATCTCCTCTCCCCAACCCTCTCCAGCAAGAGAGGGTGCATAGATGCCGAATTTTGAAGTCCGATGAGTATAATTGTCATCGTGCCGCAGAGCAACCGGGCGCGGTTAGCTCTTCCTGTATCAAAATATATAATCGAGTCATTGTTCAAACCCGCCCACAATCGCCCAGGCAACCCGCGTAATTTTCGCTGTATTTAGAACTACGCCCTTGCCTCCACCACCGATTTCAATGTTGCCAGGCCCTTTTCAAACTGACCGCCGACCATCTTTTCACAGTTCATGATCAAACCTATAGCCTTGCCCTTGAAATCATTTTTCCCGTACATACTCCATGTCACGGTAGTTTGACCGTTTTCGTAATTGAAGGAGAACTCTGCGGTATTAGTGGCCGCGAAGGGTTTAAGAAATTCAAGTTTGAAACTGATAAACTCGTCCGGCCGGCTCTCGGTGATGGTCATGCTTCCTTGACCTACCTTGCTGTTGCCGGCCCATCGCATAATCGCGCCGGTTCCTGATGCAGGCCCCTCGAAGTCATTCTTGGCTTCGGGATCGAGTTTCGCCCACGGCGACCATGCGTCCCATTTCTGCAAATCGTTCACATGCTCAAAAACGGCTGAGGCAGGCGCGGATATTGTACCTGTCCGGGTAACGCGGAAATCGGATGGCCGCATCGCAGCGGCTATAAAAAATAGGATGATGAAGATTGCGGCTAAGATGAGGATTATGTCGAACATGGCGTGTACTCCTGCAATTAGGTATAAAAAACAGAACTATAGATCAACCAAGGATTGCGGCTCAACCATTTTGATGTGTTTTATATCAAAATGGTTGAACCGGTACAGTTAACCGGCATAAAACATGCCCCGCCCGGGGCTCGCCGCATTACTTGGCTTCTTGGGATAAATGTTTGCTGATTACGGCGGGTAGATTCTTGGGCGATTTGATGCGTAGTTGTTTATTGACATTGAACCTACCAAACACAACTTCAATATCATTGGCTGTCACGCCAAATTCTTTTGCCAGGAACCGAACCATATGATCGGTCGCCCTGCCCCCTACCGGCGCGGCAGTGACGCTCACCTTGAGCTGATTGCCTTTAGCCTTGCCGATAGCGTCTTTTTTTGCGCTGGGTGTGCCGAGAATATTAAGAACCAGCGTATCGCCATCCCAGGCGCAGAAAGAATTAATTGCCAATCGTTTGTGTGTCACTCTATCCTCGTTATGCGTTAATGTGTTTTTTCTTGTTGCCGCGTCGAGCGGGGAGGAATCGCATGGGCGCGAAGAAAGTTTGCCGGTAACCCATCTTACGACCGCCGATGCGATAGGTTTCGCGTTGTTCTACCCATCTACGCGCTTATGTGTCGTCCGAGGTATCCTCTTCGCCGTCTGCGGCAACGACGAGCAAACCCTCCTGCCGGATCATGGCTTTAAAGCCTTTCATCACTGGCCGGGAGATAGCCGTTTCCGCCAGCAGGCGTTTTTCGTAGATAATGTTTCTCGTTGCTTCATCGGGATGCTCGCGGGCTTGCGCAATCAACAGGTGGAGTGCTGTATCCAGCAGGCGGCCGGGGTGCGTCTTCACTTCGTCGTATAGCAGTTCCATTACCCGTTTTTCCTCTGTCCGCATTTTGCATTTGCCGTCGAGAATTTTCAGCATCACGGCGGTAGCGCAATCCACATGGATCGGCGCTAAGGGATGTGTCAGCGCCCACTGGGCTACGTCATCTTTGGTCATACAATCTCCTCGTCGGTTTTTTGCCTGTAGTTCACTTTTTTCGGTCGCCCGATGAATCATACACGGCATTCAGGCGGCAATCGCCCCAAATTTACACCGGCCAGATAATGAACGGCAGGATACGGATATAGCCATGTAGAAATCTTGGGTACCGGCGTGTGAGAACGAAGAAAACCAGCCGGTGGTACGAGTTTAATCCCGTATGCCGCGCCGAGTACCGGAGCTTTCGGCGGGAACAGCCCGCAGGGATGCCGCACGTTGACGAAGGGGCGGGAGCCCCTTTCGTCAACCCCCCGTCGAAAGCGAGGAACGCAGGACAAATCGGCAGGATAGCCGATTTGCATGCATCGCACCCGGAGGGCGAGGCACAGGGATGTGCCGAGTGATTCAAGCGGCATCCGGGTCGCCTTTTCTTTGGATATTTTCTTTTGGCGATGCAAAAGAAAGTATCTCGCCCTCGGGCGCGAGAACCCGATTCAATCAATTGTCGCGGTAGCGACTCATTGTTAATGTTGTTGGTAGATAGTTCCCGTTGGAAGTGTTGGGCTTCATTGCATTCAGCCCAACCTATGCACTACAGTGCTGCCACACTTAGGCGTAGGCCGGAATAAGGCCATCCAAGCGCGTAGCGCGAGGTGGCGTTTCCGGCGAATTTGGGTGGTGTTTGCCGGAAACACCGGTTTTCGCTGCCGCTCGAACCGGCTTATTCCGGCCTACGGGACTACGAGTTGGATAAGCTGCCTAAATTGAAACCTTGGACTTCTGAAATACGACCACGCCACCATATGCCATGATTGGTGGGTAATGGGTTCCCGTTTGGACTAAAGTATTTTGCATCCCGAAGATGAATATAGCATGGGGGGACGGTAAGGCTATCTTCTTCTTTTGTTGGATAGATATTGGCACCAAGATTCACGTAAGAAGATTTGATGCTTTCGACGGTCTCGGCGTCGGCATCGGAAATTGCATTAGCAAATTCTTCTCCAAAATATTCGAAGTATTGGCGACCACTCGCAAGAAGGCCTGAAACCAAGAGCCCTCCAACATGAAGGGTTATGCTAATTTCGAACCCATTAGTAGTGACCATTTTTACGAGCGATTGAAGAAACCAGTCTTGTTGGCTGGGGTCGTTTTGTACTTTATTAGGGCTACTGTCTTGTTGTGTCATGTTGTCTCCAGAATGAAAAGTATTAATTATCAAGCATGTCTATAATTTTATAATGCCCACATATTAGGGGAGCCAAATAAGATGATCATCACCCACACTTACTCTCCCCACAGTTGAGGCAAGTCATACACCCATCCATCAACACCATAGCCTTAGTGCTGCACTTGTTACACAGCACGGCCTTCTCAGGAAACGCCTGCCCCTCCGACTCCCCGTGCGCAGCTTCAAACTCCTTGCGCTTCTCATCAAGAAACTGCTTTTGATGATCGGTCATTTTTTCCGGCTTGATCATGCCGATGTGCTTCAAATGCGATTCGATCGCGTGGCCGATTTCGGCGACCAGCGACGGCATGAACACGCCGCCTTTTTTGAAGTAACCGCCGTGCGGGTCGAATACCGCTTTCATTTCTTCGACCAGGAAGCAGGCGTCGCCGCCTTTGCGGAATACCGCCGAGATCAGCCGGGTCAGCGCCAACACCCACTGGAAATGCTCCATGTTTTTGGAGTTGATGAAGATTTCGTAAGGCCTGCGCTCTTCATGGGGCGTGCCCTGGTTCAGGATCATGTCGTTGATCGTGATGTACAGCGCATGTTCCGACTGCGGGGTTTTGATTTTGTAGGTGGAGCCCAGCAGCACTTCCGGGCGCGTCAGGTTTTCGTTCATGCTTTCCAGCGACGGCTGTTCCGGCTCTTGCTTGACCGGTTCGGCATCCTCTTTGGTCAGGACTTTGTAGCTGACGATTTTTTTGGTGATTTTGTGTGTCATATCGGTAGTCTCAATCATTGTTGCTGAGCCTTGTGCAGGCGGCGCTTCTTTACTGATGTTTTGTGTCATATCTGCACGCGCCATCAGAATTTACCGTAATAGCCTTCTTTCAAGGCATCGAACAGGTTGGCGGCGCTGTGGATTTCGCCGTCGTATTCCACTTCTTCGTTGCCTTTATATTCCACGACATGGCCGTCTTCCAGCGTGAACTGGTAGGTGGTGTTTTCCAGGTCCGATTCCTTAACCAATACGCCCTGGAACACTTCGGGATTAAAGCGGAACGTGGTGCAGCCTTTCAGCCCCATGTCATAGGCATACTCGTAAATGGACTTGAAATCTTCATACGGATAGTCGGTCGGCACGTTGGCGGTTTTGGAGATCGACGAATCGATCCATTTTTGCGCGGCCGCCTGAATATCGACATGCTGTTTCGGGGTCACGTCGTCGGCCGATATGAAATAATCCGGCAGCTGTTGGGCCGGGTCTTCGCTGTACGGCATCGCGTCGCTATTGACCATTTCGCGGTAGGCCAACAGTTCAAACGAAAACACGTCGATTTTTTCCTTGGATTTTTTACCGGCGCGAATCACGTTGCGCGAATAATGATGCGCAAAGCTCGGCTCTATGCCGTTGCTGGCGTTATTGGCCAGCGATAGGGAAATAGTGCCGGTCGGCGCAATGGAACTGTGATGGGTGAAGCGGGCGCCGGTTTCGATCAGCGCGGCAACCAGTTCGGGTTCTTCTCTGCCCAGTTGCTGCATATAGCGGCTGTATTTGGCATGCAGCAGTTTTCCGGGCACCCGGTCGCCGACTTTAAGGCCATCGGCAATCATTTCCGGGCGTTTGTGCAGCATTTCGCCGGTGA
>JALNYY010000208.1 GCA_023229605.1 Methylobacter sp. | reverse complement strand
GTCGCATGGCTGTCAGCTTCTTCTTTTTTAGCGAGCAGTTCTTTGGCTTTTTTGATGTTGAATTGGTAGGTTTTCTCCGGTTGCTTCACGCCAAAGTTCGCCGCCGCTTGTTTGGCGTAGTCTTTAATCAAAGACAATTCCTGCTCCGCCGACAAACTGAAATACTGCGAAGCCCCGCGTCTAGCGACGGCTTCCCAAACGTCGGCTTCATCGGCACAGCGCAATAAGCAACCTTCACGCAAATACAGTTCGGTTTCGGCAGTGGCGGCAACCAAGGCCAAACCCAGCAAATAGCGTTTTAGTTTTTGGGTGGATTCATCGCTGTCACCACGGATTGATTGTAGGGCAATCAGGTTGATGGTGACTTGGCGGGTGATGGGGCCACGAGCGATGATGCCGCCTAAACCTTTAGGTGCTGGTACATCGTTGAAGCCCTTAACCGATAACTTTACCTTTTGTTTTTTCGCTTCGTCGGTTAATGCCTTTTTCTGATCGTCATCTAACAATTTCCAAACGCTGTTGTACTGAGCCGCTGTATGTAAAATCTCGACATCCTCCGCACGAATAATTGAACGTATCAAACGCGGACGCTTAACTTGTGTTCCTCTGGAATCCCACGCACCGAAAACCAACGATGTTGGAGCCAGTTTTGCCAGCGGCACGGCATTATGGGTTCTCGATAATTGCTTAAATGCCGTATCCACTTCAGCCGCTAATTCGTCAGATGAACGCACCACCGCATCACCCGCACGATGTGCCAATTCAAGAATAGAAACTTTACGATCCGGGTCTTCTTTATTGCCTAAGTTAATCTCGATTTGCGGCACCAAATCTTTGTATTCCGCATTCATAAAAATCGGCTCACTACGGTTGGCCTGCGACGGCACTGAGTCGATTTGCGCCACTTTGGTACCGTCCGACAAGGTGTCAATCGAGTAACCAATATCGGCATAGGTCGGCGGAAAAATGACGCCGCCTTCGCCGTCCACCGGTAACAAGGTTTGTTTTAGTATCAGCGCTACCGGGCCTTTCGGGTTGTCGGCCCATTGGTTAATGATGTCGTGGGTTAATACTTGGATTTGGCTCATGGTGTATTCTCCTGAATGGCGTAACAGACGATTTTGTTTTTACCCGATAAATCGAGCGCGAATTGATAATGGCGTTGGTGGATTAAACCGAATTGCCCACTGACTGCGGAACGTGCTAATTGCGGTGGTAGCCATTCATCCCAAACGGCATACCGGTATTGGCGTAAAGCCAGCTCTTTAGGCCGTGCGTTTTGCAGACCCCACGCCGCCATCAACTCAACCACCGGCGAGGCGACGACTTTTTGTTCCAGTTCTTTAACGCTTTTAAGATCGTTAATTGAATAACCCACATCAAGTCCCATCCATGCACCGCGTGGGTCGAAATTAAAACTTCCACCCATGGTGCACAGTACATTGAGCGGGTTGGTCAATAGCTGGGCGCTTTTCTCACTCCAAAGCGTGGCAATCTCCCGTAACATGTCATTGGCGATTTTTTGCGCACTGCGGTTACCGGCATACAGCTTGAATGTGTCATCAACACCGCCATCCGTCCAATGGCTCAAAAAGGCAGCGCGCCCTTGTGTGTCTGTCAAGTTAATCGGTAACGAAGTCGCATCCCCATCAACATCAGGAAATGTATCGGACACCATAAAATCGCTAATTTTGTTCGGTATCAACCAACCGCGAGGCGCAACAGCTATGGCTTTAGCCTCGGCAACAAAAGCTAAAACATCGGCAAACGGATTTTCTGAGGCCTCGGTTTGCAATAAAAATTGCGCATCGCCCGACTGCCAATCAAAACGCGCATCAGTCGGTCCCAGCAATGTTTCCGAGGCTTCCAGAAAACCCATACAAGCCAGCACTTGTCCGGGATTGGTTAAATCCACCGGGATTGCATTAATGCTCATGCCTTGCCCTCCGTTTCTGTTAATTCGTCACTGATTTGTGAGGCGCGCTGATCGGCGGCACGAAATACCGCTTCCCACCACGCCAAGCCCCAAGGCCCCCATTGCCGTTGTAGACGGGCAAAACGCAATGCGGCTTGTTGCGCTCGTTCGCCCAAGATTGACGGCGGTGAATCGGGATCAATCGGCGCTATCACCGGGCAAGCGTAACCGTGGTGAGACGCGATTAAATGCAGCGCCAAATCCTGTAATTCCGGGGTTAACCGATTAATGTCGGCATCGTTCGCAACATCCGACAAGGAGCCGAATTCATGCCGGTAACCGGCCAATGATTTCAGATTGCCGCCGCCTATAGTTTTGGCGTAAGGGCGGCCTGTTGGCGGTGCGTTCATCGCGTTTTGCCAACGATCACGGTTTTTCCCCAAATCGTGCGCTTTGATGGCGACCACCAGCATATGGACATATTCATCAGGCAAGGCCAATTGCTCGGCAATTTTTGCCATTTCTTCGCCTGCCCAATGAAGGTGTGACTTCAGACTTTGATTAAAAGGTGTAATGGCGGGATCGCCTTGTTGCGGCGATTTTTCGCCCCGATAGACTTGAATCAACCAGGTTTTGGTAGACTCCTCTTGCTCGTTGAGGGTGGCATTGAAGCGATGCACTGTATGCCAGCCGGTTTCGTCTGGATTGATTTCAGTGTTGGCCTGAATACGGTAACCAACGATTTGCCGTAAATCTTCTGCGTCCCATTTATAATCGAGTGTTGCCAGTTGTCCGCTATTAGCCACATCATCCAGCAACCCGTTTTCACTAAGACCGCCTAACCAGCGGGCAACGATGACTTGCCGATTGGTAAACAATGCCCGCAAATCGTCGGGTTTCATGTCCACCATGTGCTGCACGGTTAAGGCACCATCTTTTATCAATTGGCCCGAGTGATTAAGCACCATCAAAATTGGAGTTACCGAACAATTTGGCTGATCTTTGAGCACCTGCTTTACCCGTTTCAACAGTGTATTGACTGCTTGGTAAACCGGCACATCCAACGTTTCACTCAGGTGAATCGGCGCGTTATCAAAAAACGCCTCGACTTCGGTAGCATTTGGGGCTGCTTCGTCATCGCGCCAAGGCAAATATTCGCGCCATGCCAATGTGGTTTCCGGCTCTTTATTGGGCAACCAACCACGTAACCAGGGTTCCACATCCGGTCTGGCGGAATGTTGTTCCAATGAAGTCATTGACCAATCATCGACTAAGGCACGGGTTAACGCTGGGCGCAATGGTTCTTCGGATATGGCGCTTGCCAGTAATTGCCCCGAAACATTCTGCTTTAAGGCCAATATCGCGCCAGGACTGGCATCGCCTTGTAGCTGGGTTACTATCTCAAGCTGGGCTTGATAACTGAGAAACGCTTTTGCAGACTGCTGGTAACCGGCTACGGCCTGCGCGTGTTCTTCTTGAACTTTTTGATAGGTTTTGAGCGCTTTGTCAAATGCGCTTTGATCTTGTTTGTACTGTTTGAGAACGGCTTTGTCAGCGTTCTCTGCGGGTACGGTGGGTGGCTGAGGCTCTGCTAAGTCCGGGGTAGTGGGCTGCTTTGAGGTAGGCGGTTTGGGCGGGATCGCAACTACCATAATTTGCGCCTGCTTGTTCCCGCGCCGATTGACCCGACCAAAGCGCTGCACCATGCGCTCATAAGTCACCAAATCGCACACCATATGATCGGCATCCAAATCAATGCCGACTTCACCGGCCGAGGTGGCAATTAAAAAAGCGGGCGTTTTAAGAATGGCCGAAGAACCGGCTAAAAAACCGTTGGCTTTTAACCAATCGACTAATTTTTGTCGTTCTTGAACTCTACGCCCACCGGTAAGCAAATTAACGGGATAATTGGCTTTCTCCTGCTTGATGCGTTTGTCCAAATCGTCCTTGATTTTCTTGGCATCTTCCCGCTTGGTACAGAAAATCAAAATGCGCTGGCCGCTATCTTTTAATTGCCATGCGCGTTCGCTTAGTAACTCGCTGGTTGAATCACTTTCCTTTCTGATTTCAAGCGTCAATAGCTTTTCAGCATTCAACCGCTTGACCACCACTTCATCCTGCAAATCTTTATCTTCCAAACCAAACGCCTGTTTGTCGGATTGCTTGCCGGTGGCTGATAGCGACAGACATTTAAACGACGGTATGAGCAGCTTTTTCGTCTCGACCGGATGCAGAGCTGGATAATCGGCAACGGCTTGCAACATGGCTTCAAACGGCAGGCAAAGATGTGCTTCGTCCAGCACACATAAGCTATCCGCGCCTAAAAATCCCGCATGATAACGGCGCATATTGCGAGATACGCCATAGCCCTCAAACAACAGACGCGAACCGATCATGTCAATAGTACCGATGATGATGGCGGGTTTGGTCGGGTCGGCCAACCATTGGCGATTATCGACAAACCGGCCGCGCAGTGTGGACACAGCGAGCGGCTCATTTCCTAATTGAAGTAGAACATGGAGTTCAGGCAGTTGTTGCAATTCATCACGTAGGGATTCGGCTATCTCAGTAGCTTGGTCTACGACAACTCTTCTGTCGACCACATAAACAAGACGCTTCGGCAATGAGGGATTGAATGCTCGTGCCAGCAGCCAAATCGCCATTACAGATGTTTTCCCTAACCCTGTCGGCAGATCAAGCGAACTGGGAATTTCGTTTTTCAAAAATTGGTCGAAAAGCCTTTGTTGCCATTCGAGCCGTCGAAATCCGAAAATCAGGCTAAACCATTCTTCAAAGGAATTTGCAATGTTTAAGCTTTCATTCATAAAGGTTCCCTTCTTATTTTTCAAACCAAAATAGCACGCCACTGCCTCAATTTACGCGTAACCAAAAATTCATTTTTTTTGTGTAAACGGCAATCATCTCGTTAATTTTCCCTTTCACCGCTTCAATCTAACACACCCTCTGTTGCAAACCGTGAGCGCGAAATAAAAGAATTACCCATCCCGGTACATTTTCCTCATCGCCTCGATTTGCTCGACAACCGCGTCAATCAGGAAATCCGGCGCCTGCACTTCGACATCCGCGCCGTATTTGAGGATGTCCATCAGCAGCTCGCTGTGGTTGTTAAAGGGAATCTTGAGTTCGAACCGGCCATCGTCGAGCCGGCGGGTTTGCTG
>JALNYY010000207.1 GCA_023229605.1 Methylobacter sp. | reverse complement strand
TGATGGGTTATATTAAAAATTGTTAGTTATTTGCGTTTGGAAATAACTGTCCATTATGGGTTATAGCGTTGAAAGCGGCCTGATTCAGTTCTATGCCGTC
The DNA here is from genome assembly GCA_023229605.1 of Methylobacter sp. GTDB lineage: Bacteria > Pseudomonadota > Gammaproteobacteria > Methylococcales > Methylomonadaceae > Methylobacter_A. The sequence goes on along the minus strand of JALNYY010000207.1, from coordinate 5,012 downwards.
GCAGCTAAGTTGTTCGATGCGGAAGCGGTTGTTGTCGGTGCAGTCGGCGTAAAAATGACCGTCCTCCCAATAAATGCAGGTTTTGCCCGGATTTAAAGCAGCCTCGCCGCTGTAATGGCTGCCGAGCAGGAAAAACTGCTTACCGTTGAAATCGAAAAATGCGCCCGGATAAGGCGGCGCGACAGCTCTGACCAGATTATGGATGTTCCAGGCCGATTGATGCCAGTCGATGCGTCCGTGTTCCGGCTTGCGGCCTCCGAAATAATTGCCTAGCCCAAGATCCAGAGGCTTGGGGTCTATCTTCCCGGCCAGCAATAAAGGTAAACAGCGGCCCAACAAGGTTTTGGCGGCCGGAGTCAGCTTCAAAAAAACATCGTGCGCGGTATCGTTCGGCAAGATGGCGACGGCTTCCTGGTCGATCAGTGAGCCGGCATCGGGCTTTTCCACCATTTGATGGAGGCTGACGCCGGTGGTCGATTCGCCGTGCAAAACCGCCCAGTTGACCGGCGCGCGGCCGCGGTATTTGGGTAGCAGCGAGCCGTGCAGGTTGTAAGCGCCTTGGGGCGGAATCGCCAGCAGCTCGGGGCTCAGCATGTGCCGGTAATAAAAGGAGAAAAACCATTGCGGATGAAGGTCGGCAATGCGTTTGATGACTTCCGCCTGATTGGGGGCGTCCGGCGTTATGACTGGAATTTGATGCCTGCCTGCCAATTCGGCAACGCTGCCGAACCAGATGTTTTCCTCGGGGTCATCCTGATGGGTGACGACCAGTTTAATCTCGACTCCGGCTTGCAACAGGCACTCTATGCCGGTGACGCCGATGTTGTGGTAGGCAAAAACGACGGCTGACGGCTTCAAGATTTATCGCCTTGGGTGTTATCCAGGATGGCTTTGACCAGATAACGGGGGCGCGAGCGGGTCTGGGAATAAATCCGCCCGATGTACTCGCCCAGCAGTCCGATACCGAATAGTAGAATGCCGATCAAAAAAAATACAATCGCGAACAGCGTAAAAACCCCCTCCGCTTCGGGACCTACGGTCAGCCTGCGCCAGCCCAGATAACAGACAAAAAGCAGCGACAGTATCGAAACGCCGATACCGATCAGGGAGAACGCCTGCAAAGGAGCAATGGAGAATCCTGTCATCAAGTCGAAATTGAGATGGATCAGTTTGAACAGAGAATATTTCGATTCCCCGGCCGCACGTTCTTCATGGTTAATGACGATTTCAGTCGGATTTCCGGCATAAAGATAGGCCAGCGCCGGTATGAAGGTGTTGGTTTCAGTGGTGGCTAAAACCGCATTGATAATGTCGCGGTGATAACCCCGCATCATGCAGCCCTGGTCGGTAATATGAATGTGGGTGATTTTTTCACGCAGGCGGTTCATCGCCAATGAAGCCCAATGCCGCCAGAGACTGTCTTTACGTTCCCGCCGGATAGTGCCGACGTAATCGAAACCTGCATCCATTTGAATCAGCAGATTGGGTATTTCTTCAGGGGGATTTTGCAGGTCCGCATCGAGGGTAAGGATATAACGGCCCCTGGCCCGCTCAAAACCGGCGATCAGCGCCGCGTGTTGCCCGGCGTTGGCGCGGAGGAACACGACGCGGGTTGTGTTCGGGAACAGTTGAAACTGCTTGCGGAGTAGTGCGGCCGAGTTGTCGTGGCTGCCGTCATCAATAAAAATGACTTCATAGCTGCGCTGAAGGGTTTCCAGAACGGGATAAAGTCTTTCAAACAGCAACGATAAAACGGCTTCTTCGTTATAAACAGGAATAACGATGGATACTTCTGTTTCAGAATTGTCGGTCATTTAGATTAAGAGAGTATGATTTTTAATCGGTGAGTACGCCGTAAAACTTAGCGCGGGAAATTAATAGCTCTAATTATAATATAAAAATAAATCGTAGGTCGGGTTAGCTCCGTGGGTGTCGCTGACAGGCTGTCGGTGCCGGGTTACGCTATGCTAACCCGACCTACATAGTTTCGTTAATTAAGTTCCATTCAGTAATGAATGTATTGCCGAACTGACGTGATCAACGTCTTTTTCCTCCATGCCGGGAAATAACGGGAGTGTTAAGGTTTGCTCGCCGATTCTTTCTGCATTAGGAAAATCGCCGGGCTTGTAACCATACTGGCGATAAAACGAAAACAGATGAATGGCCGGGTAATGGATGCCCGCCGCGATGGATTGCTGCTTGAGCGTTTCCATAACCTCATTGCGGCTTAAACCTATTTTTTCCCAATCGAGCAGGATACAGAACATGTGCCAGCTATGGCCCTCTGTATCAGTCGGCAACACCAATGCGTCATCGTCAGGAAGTTGCTGTAAATAACGCTCAACCAGTGCCCGGCGTTTCCGGTTAAACCCATCCAGTTTATTTAATTGCACCAAGCCCAGAGCAGCGCCCACATCCGGCATATTCATTTTGCCGCCCCATGCGGGTACGTCCATACCGCCCTGCGAGTCTCTCTCAATGCCGTGAAAACGGACGCCTTCAATTTTTTTCAGCAAAACCGGGTCGTTGATGGCAAGCGCGCCGCCTTCAATCGTGGTCATGTTCTTATTGGGATGAAAGCTGAAGCAGACGGGATTGCCCGAGCTGCCGATCTGCCGGCCTTTATATTCTGTGCCGATAGCCTGGGCGGCATCCTCAAGCACTAGCAGATTATGCCGTTCTGCCAGCTGGTAAATGGGGTCCATATCGACAGCGCGACCAGCAAAATGCACCGGTATAACGGCTTTGGTGTTAGGGGTGATCGCCGCCGCAACCGCCGCGGCATCGATATTGCGGGAGATCAAGTCGACATCGACGAATTTGGGCGTTGCGCCGCAGCGAACGATGACATTGGCGCTGGCGACAAAACTCATGGCCGGCACGATAACTTCGTCGCCCGGCCCGATTCCGTAAGCCAGCAAAACGGCTTCCAGCGCGCTGGTGCCTGAATTGAACACCCGAAGCTGTACATCGCCGCCGATATAGTCGGCCAGCGCGGCTTCAAAAGCGGCAACCTTGGGGCCGGTTGCCAGCCAGCCTGATTGCAGCACTTCTTTGATGGCTTCAAATTCTTCTGTATCAATGGTGGGGCGTGTGAATGGCAGCATCTTAACTCCTTGCCAAGACGTAAACGCCGAGCAGGACGATGCCCATTCCGATTATGCGGGCAGGATTCATAGCTTCGCCGAACAACTGCCACGCGAACAACGCATTGACCACGTAGCCCATGGACAGCATCGGATAGGCGATACTGACATCGACCCTGGACAGTGCCAATATCCAGACAACGACACTGATGCCGTAACAAAACAAACCGATCCAGAGAAAAGGCTCAAACGCCAGCCTTAAAAATGCGGTAGAGGATGAGGAAAAATTCAAGCCGATGACGCCCATTTCCTTGACGCTGGCTTTGAGCGCCAATTGCGCGACTGCATTCAGCATGACGCCGGTCAGGATAATGCAGAAACTAACGATATTCATCGACGGGTCACCGCGATATAACGGGAATTTTCATAAATTGTGTGCATGGGTATCTGTTGTTGTTTCCATTGGTCGTAGGTTGCCTGATTGAGCACGCTGACCGCCTGTTCCGAGTTTAACCATACGGGCAGAAAATCAGCTTCGTTCATCCATTTTTGCGGTTCCTGGTTAATCCCGAATTCCAGTTCGCCGGTAAAGCCCACCAAGTTAATGGTTCTGCCTAAATAATAAGGCAGGGACTGGTCATAACGATTGACATCATAAACCGCCACGGCGTCCTTGCCGATGTAGGCTTGGATAGCTTTCGCCATAACTTTGCTGGAGCGTAATTCGCTGATGCTTTGGTAGCCCCATGAAAGCATTTGTATGCCGAGCAACGCGCAGAGCGCAAATATGGAGACGGACAGGTTCTTTCTGTGCCTGAGCAGCAGCGTAGAAATACCGGCCACAGCTGTTAAGACAGCCGTTGTAATAATCCAGGGGCGGAACAATGTAAGGTGCGCCGCCAACCTGCCGAGCTTGGCGGTATTATCGGCTTGCCAGATAAAGAAAACGAATATAACGCCGGCAAGCACCATCGCCACAATGCCGTCGGCAATGAAATGTTTGCGCTTGGCCATGTTCTCGCCGACCAGCAACGCCAGCGCCGGAAACATCGGCAAGATATAGCCGGGCAATTTGGAGTGGGAAATTGAGAAGAAGAAAAACACAAAAACCGTATAAACCCAAAGCAGTCGCGAGGCTTCGAATTTTCCGGCTTCAGCCCGCCAGGAAAACGGCGGTTTGATCAAGCCGTTTATTGCCGAGAACAGCCAGGGTATCGCTCCTATCGCAAAGACGGCGAAGAAATACCAGTTGGACTTGGTGCGCCCGTGAACGTCGCTGGTAAAACGCTCGAAATGTTCATGAATAAAAAAGAAATGCGGGAATTCCGGGTTTGCATAGCTGACGGCAACAAACCAGGGCGCGGCTATCAACAAATAGAGCAGCAAGCCTTTACCCAAGTGCAAATGACGCCACAGCGCCCAATCGCGCTGCCAGATGCTGTACAGAACCAGCGCGCCGCCGGGCAGCACCAGTCCGATCAGGCCTTTGCTCAGTGTCGCTCCGGCAAGCGCAGCCCAGGCCAGCAGCATCCAGTTTCGTTCCTGGTTTGGCCGGCGCCGTTCTGACTGAGCCAATACCAGCGCGCCCACAGCGATGAACAACAGTGCGCTGACTCCCATGTCCAGGCTGTTGGCGTGTCCCATCCCTGCATAAAGAACCGTGCTGATTAAAAACAGGAATGCGAAATAACCGGCGCTACGGCCATAAATCCGGCTGCCTACAAAACCCGCCCATAAGGCGCCGATAAATCCGAGTCCTGAGCACCAGACCCGGGCTGCCGCATTGGTTTCACCTAATAAGGCCATGCTGATCGCGGAACCCCAGTACTGCAAAGGCGGCTTTTCAAAATACTTGAATCCGTCCAGGCGTGGTGTAATCCAGTCGCCGGAGCTCAGCATTTCCCGCGCGATTTCGGCGTAGCGTCC
>JALNYY010000034.1 GCA_023229605.1 Methylobacter sp. | reverse complement strand
ACTCATCGAGCAGTTCAGTGCGCACCATTACAAAAACTGACTTCTGGCAGGAGTTGAAAGATTCCTTAATTCACATTATTGCCGTCGACCCGCAGGCGACCGTCGACATTAACCAGCAGTCGGGCATCGTGATTGTCCGGGCTAAACCCATGCAGTTGCGGGAAGTCGAAAGCTTCCTGTCTGCCACACAAACCCAAATCAGCCGACAAGTTATCCTTGAAGCTAAAATACTGGAAGTTACCCTTGACGATAGTCATCAGGATGGCGTTAATTGGGAGAGCATCGTCAGAGAAGGCATCCAGAGGGCCCCGCTACTAACTGGTATAGGTGGGGTAATGAGCCCTAGTACGTTTGCTTCTGTTTTTACCTTGGGCGCCAATTCCGGCAGTTTTAATGCTTTTGTCGAATTGATGGCAACTCAAGGAAAAACCAATGTGTTATCCAGTCCGAGAATTTCAACCTTAAATAATCAAACAGCTATTATTAAAGTCGGCCAGGATGAATATTTCGCTTATGATATTCAAACTGGTAACGCAGGAGGCACAGTTGGGTCAATAGGCTCTACCATTGTCACCACACCTTATCCCAAATTGGATGTTTTCTTTTCCGGCATAGCGCTGGATGTTACTCCACAGATAGATGACGATGAAGACATCACCCTGCATATACACCCTTCCATTACCAAGGTTACAGAAGTAACAAAAACTTTTGGCAATTCCATAGGCGCTTTACCGCTGGCGCTCACCACGGTCAGAGAATCAGACAGTATAGTCAAGGCTAAAAACGGGCAGATTATTGTACTGGGCGGCCTGATGCAGGAGAATGACAATGAAAAAAAGCAAGGAGTCACCGGGTTGGCGGCAATTCCTTATATCGGCAGCTTGTTTAGAGTCAACACCGGCACAACCCAAAAATCTGAATTGATTATATTGCTTAAAGCCACATTTATCGGCAGCGATGCCGACTGGCAAAATGACATAAATTCCAATAAACAGCGCCTCGAAAAACTTGACTCTCAACCCCGCTGGAAATAGCTTATATAAAAACTGGGCCACGACTGCAAAATCTGCATGCCTACCCAAAGTAGGGCGTAACGTAACTTGATTACAATAATGGCAATACCATCATGAAAAACACTTTTAAAGTTATTTATGTATAAAGCACACTTTGGTCTCAATACCCAGCCCTTCGGCTTAACGCCCGACACACAGTTTTTTTGCGAGCTGCCGACTCATGTAGAGGCGCTGAATGTGTTAATGATTGCTTTACACAACGGCGAAGGATTTATCAAAATTACCGGCGATGTCGGTACCGGCAAAACCATGCTGTGCAGAAAATTGCTCAATGAATTACCCGAGCCTTTCGAAACTGCATATATACCTAATCCCCACTTGTCGCCGGTGGGTCTGCTAATGGCTTGTGCCAATGAAATGGGTATTGAATACCCACGCCATATCGGTCAAAACGGACTGATGAATCTAATTAATGATTTTCTAATCAATTGCGCTGTTAACGGAAAAAAACCGGTATTGATTATCGATGAAGCGCAGTCCATGTCGATTGAAACATTAGAAGCGTTACGACTCATTACCAATCTGGAAACCGAAAAACAAAAACTGCTGCAAATTGTGTTATTTGGTCAACCTGAACTTGATGAGCAATTGTGCAACAAAGCTATCCGGCAACTCAGGCAACGCATTACCTTTAGTTATACGCTTAAGCCGCTCACGCAAAAAAACGTTGCGGATTACATTAAACACCGCTTACGCATCGCCGGTATGGGCAATCTAAACATTTTCTCAGGCTTGGCTATTAAAACCATGCATTACTATAGCCGCGGCATTCCCAGACTGATTAATATTTTGGCCAATAAAGCAATGCTGTCAGCTTATGGCAAAGGCCAGTCATCCATTGGCGCAAAACAGGTTTATCTGGCAGCATTGGATACCGAAGACGCCGACACAAAACTTACTCTTTTTAGTTTCCGTAAACGCTATTTACTACTGTTGCTACTTGCAATTGTCGGCTACCTCTACCTATGGTTTCCCATGACATCCATATTATGAGTCTGATTAACCAAATGTTACGCGACCTTGAAAGTCGCAACACAGCTAATAATGCCCCCCCGGCTCTGCAACAGAATATTCAGGCAACTCAGGCACCCGCGTCAAAACTACCGTTCCTGCTCTGGAGTTTATTGGCTATTATTGCAGCAGGCGGCGTTTATTGGGCTTATCAATACAGCAAAACGCTGACTAAATCGCCTCCAGTAATCGTTGCCAACAACGACAACGTAAAAAAAGATCCAATGCCTATTGCTCCTTATGAAACAGTACTGGCTACGCCAAACGCCGTTACCGGTACTGCGGTGAAAATCGAACAGAAACCACCTGGAAACACCACAACCCAGTCAGTTCAGGTAGATCAACGCGTACCTGCCGCCCAAACAATACCAACGGCTCAACCCACACCGCCAGCTCAACCTGTCCAAACTGCTTCAACAATTCAAGCCGCACCTACTATTGCTGAGCCCCCAATTAAGAACAACCCCATCATCCCTAAACCGGCGCTGATCAAACAAATAACCGCTAAGCAGCAAGCGGATTTACTCTATCGTCAGGTAGAAAACAATTTCGAAGATTACTCGGCGACCTATAAATTGGAAGAAATCCTTAAGCTTGATCCACGGCACCTTAAGGCTCGATTATTATTGGCCAAAAAACTGCACAATCAGGGACAAATCAACAAAACTGCCGAGTTCCTGGATCAAAGTCTCGCTTTATTTCCTGACAACCTGCAATTTATCAACACCCGTGCGCAGCTATTCCTGCAACAAAGAAACCCCAACGGCGCGCTTAAAACGCTACAGCGCATTAATTTAGCAAGCAACTCTAACGATGAAACCTATTTATCTTTATTGGCGGCAACCTATCAACAGCAGCAATCATTTACTAATGCGGCTAAAGTCTATCAAAGGCTGGTAACGATCAACTCGGAAAAAGCCGAAAATTGGCTGGGCCTCGCCCTATCTCAAGAAAAACTCGGTAATTCAAAATTTGCCCGCGAGGCCTATCAACAAGCGCTGAGCAAAAATACCCTGAAAGAATCCATTGTGAGCTATATTAAGCAGCGATTAACCGAGCTCAGGTAAATTTTGAAGCTTTATACTTCATTGCGAATACATCAATCAAACTGACCCGACATACATGATAAGGATCTTGTCCCGGAAAAAAGAGCCATAGCCTTAAAAATAAGACAACATTCTTTCTGGTTCTCATCTGACGAATAAACAAAGAACATGTTTTATATCGCGAATTTGGTGGTTTGCACCTATTGCTGAGAGGCTATCTATCCCCTCAGTTGGACTGTCCGTCTTCTCAATAGACTAACAATACTCCGTTATTCATTATCTTCAGGAATATTTTTTCAATCAAGCGCAAACATTAAAACGCTGGCCGCTCTCGTATCGTAAAAATAACCGCCGTTAATACGATAGACAGTCGGCCAGTAAGGCACAATACGATTGGAAATTCAGTTTAAGATTATTTGGTCAATTTTGCACTCAGCTGTCCTGACCACTGGCCAAAGCATGTACCCACTACGATAGAGATGGATATTATAATCATAGGATTATCCAAGGAAACACTCAGCAGAATATCTTTAGTCAATTTGCCAGGAGTTTGCAGCAGATACGCAAATGTAGACGAGTATCCAAGAACGCTAGCAGGTATACTCGCAAGCGCTGGAATATTTGCCGCAAGACACATGACAAGCACTGAACAGGTTACAGTAACGGCCGCCCAGAATGCAAAACCTAGCATTGCTGTGGATGGGATATTAGTAAGTTCAATAGCCGCTAACCAAGCCATGAAAACACCGAAAATCCCACAAACAATTGTATTCTTTAACGCTTCCTGATTGGCTCCCAGAAAAAAATAGGCTGCCCATGCAATAGTCGCTGCCCATATGAAAAAGAGACCGCTAAGAGGCCCTACTGCCAAAAATGTCGCTACGCCAGCCAGACCGGCAATACTCAATGAGAGCGCTGTAAGATTGTTCATAATATATTTCCAAAATTCACCTCACTTATTGTTTAGTTAAATTTCGCATTGAGGCGGTTCTACGAAACCTAACGTTTTGCGTTAACAGCAACCAGGCTAAACCAGTTCGCTTTGAATATTAACAGATATTATTTCCACAATAAACATTCCCATTCAAAACTCGTAACTATTGAGTCGCCAACCTTATGAATAGAACGCGAGATATTTAATAACCCGGCATGTTATGCCATAAAACTACTCAGTGTTTTGGCATAATCTACCGCTTGGCATCTTTTTGAATATTTAATACTCTTTGTGGGTAAGAGGTTTTTTACCGGATTAATCGCAGAGAAATGGGAGTAACTAGAAACATCGAGTGGTGGTTTAGTGTACACGCTTTCAAACGCACTGGATGCAAACCCCCTGTCTTTGTGGCGAATAATTACTGGTGGTTTTGATATTGATGGAACTCACCAACAAAATGCCGGCGGTTATTTTGGACAAGGCTTTCGCTCAATCAAAAAACGAAATCTGTACGAATTTATTGACTGAAGTAGTAGTTCAACCCTAAGCCGGCATTTTATTTTAGCCCGGGAGAAGTAAAACCATGACTACAACGCCAGCCGTTAATGTGCAATTTATCTTTCCTATAAATTGCACATATTGTAGCGCAAGCTAAATACCAGTTAGGTTACGCTACAATTTATAAAGCCTATCGAATGACTTAAACTTCTATGCTTCCAGAACTGCCAATCGTGCTGCCAGAATTTCTTCTAGCGATTCTAACGCTTTGGTAAAGCCATCAATACCTTCTGCAAGTTTTTCAGTGGCCATACGATTTGCAGTATGCATGCTATCGAAGGTCGCTTTATCAATGGTTAATTTTTCAATTGCCGCGTTAGCTGCATTTTTAGGATCCAACTTGCGCTCCAGATTACCCTCGGTAGACTGAAGTTCAGCTAATAAGGATGGTGCAATGGTCAATAAATCACAACCAGCTAATTCAACAATCTCACCGATATTACGGAAGCTGGCTCCCATAACTTCTGTTTTATAGCCAAATTTTTTGTAGTAGTTATAAACTTCTGTAACTGACAGAACACCTGGATCTTCAGCAGGCGCATAAGAATCACGGCCGGTATCTTTTTTGTACCAGTCCAAAATACGTCCAACGAAAGGTGAAATCAGGGTTATTCCGTTCTCGGCACAGGCAATTGCTTGATGTAAGCCAAACAATAAAGTCAGATTACAGTGTATACCTTCTTTTTCAAGAATTGCGGCAGCTTGGATACCTTCCCAAGTCGCGGCTATTTTAATCAGAACCCGTTCACGTGCGACACCTTGTGCTTCATACATCGCAATCAGTTCTCGGCCAACACGGACACTGGCATCAGTATCGAAAGAAAGACGTGCATCTACCTCAGTAGAAACCCGTCCTGGAATAACCTCAAGTATCTTCCGTCCAAAAGAAACGGCCAAACGCTCAAACGCGAGGGTCGCTACTTGCGCTGCTGCTGCATCTTTGCCTAAAGTCTCTCTGGCGCCTTTCAACGTATCATCAACGATTCCTTGATATTGCGGCATTTGTGCTGCGGCGGTAATCAGCGAAGGATTAGTCGTTGCATCGCGTGGCTTGAATGTTTCAATAGCCTGAATATCACCCGTGTCAGCCACGACTACGGTCATTTCTCTCAGTTGTTCAAGTAAAGTCTTTGCCATTAGAGGCTCCTTATTATTTTAAAATTAAAAAACGTCAGGACATACACTTGTAATATCTAAATACATTCAGAATAACAAGCATGACGTCCAAATATAATGCAGGGATAAGATCATATCTGTGGTAGTTGTGGTGTGTTAATCATCAAAAACAAATATCAATCTGATGCAAAAGCAATTGCTTTTAATGAAAAATTTTCGCAGGACTCCAAAATTAAATCCATTTATTTTTGGAGGCAAATTAACAATGGAGTCAGTGTCTTCTTTCACATAAACTTAACTGATCACGCTGACAACATCAATTAGTTGCTATCTCGTGTAACTCTTCTGGTTGATGCTCAAGCAGAAGACTTTACTATTACTCAGTCACAATCACACTTTTTCCGGGCTTTCTCTTGCAATAATAATTTGTCTTCTCAAGTATTTAGAAACCCCGCTTGTAGCAGGTAATACGGACTGCTTTTCCATATATTTGGCAACTCCGCTTACTTTAGGCTTAATTTTTACGGACTTAGCCTCCCTTTCCACATACTTTGCGACGCCACTTACAATAGGTGTTTCTTTTACGTTTATTGTTTGCCTTGCTATGTACTTTGCAACTCCACTTAAAACAGGCGCTTCCTTTCTAGTTAGGAGTTGTTTTGCCATGTATTTGGCAACTCCGCTTACCGGCGGCCTTGCTTTCTCTAAAATTGCCTGCTCTTCCAAATACCTGGCCACTCCGGTTGCCGCTGCAGCTGCAGCGGCCCTTTCCTGTTCATTTTCCATCTCTTTTTCTATTGCCAACCGCTCTTGTTTTTCTTTTTCTTTTTCCTGCTCTTTTGCGAATATACGCTGTTCCTCCAAATACCTGGCAACTATAGCAGCCGCAGCAGCTTTTCTCTCGGCGATAGACTCGTCCTCAAGATATTTAGCAACCCCGGTTAACGCCGCTGTATTTCTTGCAGATATTGACTGCTTTATTATGTATTTGGAAACACTGCTTATAACAGGCGATTTAGATTGTTTTTCCACATACTTAGCAACACTACTTGCTTTGGGTATGTTGCTTATAACGTTAGCTTGCTTTGCCATATACTTGGTAACACCGCTGATTTTCGGCGCTCTTTTAATAGATATAGCTTGTCTTGCAATATACTTTCCAACACTGCTGACAGGCAACTGATCAAGCCTCTCTAAATATCTAGCAACACTACTTGGAGATACTACCGCTACCTGCTTATCGAGGCTTTGATCAGATCCATCTACTATTAGCACTTCTTCGCGGCTTTCCAAGGAGTCAGCGACGTCCTTTACTGCCGACAACTCTTCTATACTTTCCAGATACCTGGCAACTCCGCTTAATACTGGAACAACTTCCTGCCCCTTCAAATATCTGGCAACTCCAGTAAGTCCGCTAGAATCGGCAACATATAAGCGAGAACTGCCTTGAGATTCAACTTCCTTTTTGGAACCAAAAAGTCCAGACACTAAACTGATCAGGTAATTTTGTTCCACTTATCACCCCCGGTTGCGCATGTACTTTTCAACTCCGGTTCCCGCTTGTGCCGCTTTTTCTTTTGCAGATATGGCTTGTTTTTCAAGGTACTTTTCAACCCCACTAGCTGCCACTGCTTCTTTTGCAGTTTCAACCTGGCTTTCTAGGTATCTAGCAACGCCGGTTGCCGCGACCATATTATTTTTCCTCAGATATCTAGCAACACCGGAAAGCCCACTCACATGCTTGGAATACGTTTCATAATTGCTAACTCTAGTTTTTGCACCATCGCGCTTACTGAACAAGACATATCCAGCCACCGCAAATATAACCAGCCCTAACAAATAACTGAGCATTGACTCTTCTGCTTTTTCTGCTTTTACCGGTGCGCTTACATTTACATCAGTTATCGCAGTCCGATCAGAAGCCGATGATGCCCCTGTAAACTTATTTGGTTTATAATCAGCATCCTTGTACAGAACCTTTGGTTGGAAATCTGCCGCTGGATATTTTGAATCTGTCTCAGCCGACGACTTAACCTGAGTTGTCGATGCTGCCGCAGGCGCGCTTGAGCTGCCAGTATCTTGGTAAATTACTTTCGGCTTAAAATCTGCTGCAGGATATTCTGTTTCCGCCCCTACAATGGGACTGGCTAATAACAGCGTAGCAACTAAACCATTCGTCAAATTATTTATTTTCACGTGTGAATCCCCCTCTATACGTTGTTTTTAGAGCAGCCATATTTGCGTCGTATCTTGACTTGGCAATATTACTCTATCAACGAGTAATATATTCAGCCGTCCCACTAACGCAAATATGACCTTTAAAATTAAAGTACTGCTTCTACGTTTTTGACAACGTTTTCAACAGTAAAGCCGAAGTGTTTCATCAACACGCCGCCGGGTGCGGATTCGCCGAAAGTATTAATACCGACAACTCCGCCGTCTAAACCAACATATTTACGCCAAAAATCAGTAATACCTGCTTCAATCGCAACACGTTTTACACCTGGTGTTAGTACGCTGTCTTTATAAGCTTGGTCTTGACGGTCAAATACATTTGTTGATGGCATTGAAACAACACGCGCTTGAATACCTTTTTCTGCTAAAGCTGCCTGAGATTTTAAAGCTAAATCAACTTCTGAACCGGTTGCAATCAAAATAACTTGCGCTTTGCCCGCTGCTTCAGAAATAACGTATGCCCCTTTACGGATGGCTGCAATCTGCTCATCAGTACGCGCTATAAAAGGCAAACCTTGACGACTTAATACTAAGCTTGTAGGCCCTGTCATCCGCTCAACTGCCATCACCCAGGAAACCGCTGTTTCTGTTGTATCAGCAGGTCGCCAGACATCCATATTTGGAATGTATCGCATAGCAGAAGTATTCTCAATCGGCTGATGCGTTGGGCCGTCTTCCCCTTGACCAATAGAGTCATGAGTCAAAACAGCAATAGTGCGAATTTTCATTAACGCTGACATACGCAAAGCACTTTTTGCATAATCAGAGAACATGTGGAATGTTCCGCCGAAAGGCAATAAGCCGCCATGTAACGCCATACCGTTCATAATAGTGTACATGCCAAATTCACGCACACCGTAGGAGATGTAATTACCCGTGTCTTTACCGCTGACATGTTTGAAGCTGCTGCAACTGGTCAAGTTAGAGCCCGTCAAATCTGCAGAACCACCTAAAAATTCAGGCAATGTAGGAGCTAAGCCGCCGATTACTTTTTGCGACGATTGACGTGTTGCAAGATTTTCTGCTTTTGCGTTGGTGTCGGCAATCAATGCTTCAGCCGCTGCTTGCCAATTAGCCGGTAATGCGCCAGCCATACGGCGTTTGAATTCTGCTGCTAATTCCGGATACTCTGCCTCATAGGCCGCAAATTTAGCATTCCATGCCGCTTCTACTCTCTCACCTTTTGCTTTAGCATCCCAGCCCGCATAAACCTCGGCAGGAATCTCGAACGGACCATGATCCCAACCCAGAGCAGCCTTAGTCAGATTAACTTCCGCCTCACCTAAAGCCGCGCCATGACATTCATGGGTCCCTGCTTTGTTTGGCGATCCGAAACCAATGGTTGTTTTGCAGCAGATTAATGAAGGCATATCAGTCATTGATTTAGCCGTGGCAATTGCCTTATTAATCTCTTCAGGATTATGTCCGTCTACTGACAGAACATGCCACCCGTAAGCTTCAAAACGTTTTACTGTATCGTCCGTGTACCAGCCTTCGATATGGCCATCAATGGAAATACCGTTATCATCCCAGAAAGCGATTAAGTTGCCTAACCCCCAAGTACCCGCTAATGCACAGGCTTCGTGAGAAATGCCTTCCATTAAACAGCCATCGCCCATGAATACATAGGTATGGTGATCAACGATTTTGTGGCCTGGACGGTTGAATTGGTCTGCAAGCAGCTTTTCAGCCATCGCAAAACCTACACCATTGGCAATACCTTGTCCTAGCGGTCCAGTCGTTGTTTCAACGCCTGGCGCATAACCGTATTCAGGATGTCCTGCGCATTTTGAATGTAGTTGACGGAAAGAGGCTAATTCACTCATGGGCAAATCATAGCCACTCAAATGCAATAGTGAATAAATCAGCATTGATCCGTGACCGTTGGAAAGGACAAAACGGTCACGGTCTGACCATTTTGGATTGGACGGATTGTGGCGCAGGTGATCATTCCACAACACCTCGGCAATGTCCGCCATGCCCATAGGTGCGCCTGGATGTCCAGAGTTTGCTTTCTGCACGGCATCCATGCTCAAAGCGCGTATGGCGTTCGCTAATTCTCGACGCGAAGTCATATTGTTCTCCTTACTATTATTATAGATTACTAAATGGTGAATTTTCAGCCTGATCGACTCCGGCACAACCTGTTCTTTCGGCGTTTACCCTGCAAGGATCAGAACGAGTGGGCATAGCCACTCGTTCCTGTGCCGCTATTCTAAATTAGCGTGTCTTTCTCTCATTATTTCTTCAGGAATTCCCTTATCATGAATGATATGAGAAATGGTCGCTTCCAAAAATAACAAGGTAGACAGTTCAAACACAGTCCCCATAGGCATCCCTAAAACCTTACCATATTGTTCCGGGTTACCGATTTGGAATACCGCATCTGCCAAGTCGCCAATAGTTGAGCTGCTTTTCGCAGAAATCAAAACGATGTTAGCACCTATTTTTTTTGCACTTTTAGTAAATGCAATTAATTGCTCAGTCTCTCCGGAACCGGAGATAATGATCAATAAGTCACCGCTTTTAATGCTCGGTGTCACAATCTCGCCTACGACGCTCACATCGTAACCGCCGTGAACCAGCCTCATCGCAAAGAAATTACCAACAAGCTTGGAACGCCCCGCACCTGCGATAAATATGCGCTTGGCGCCATCAAGCAGTTGGGTCAACCTTACATCATACGTATCATCTGTAGCTTCAAGAACACCTGAAATCTTTTCTATGATAAGTTGCTGATGCATAGTTATACCGCGTCAACCAATTCGCGAATTTCACGCGCAGCATCAGCAGGGGAAGCCGCGCCATAGATTGCAGCACCAACTACGATGATGTTTGCGCCCGCGCGAACTACATCTTGAACAGTTGACGGTTTAATGCCGCCGGCAACAGAAATTCTGACGTTTAAGCCTAATCTTGCGATGTCGTTCAGGTCAGCGAAAGGAGTATGGCCGGCCGCTTGTGCATCAAGACCTGTATGGATACCCATGATGTGGGCTCCCATATCAGCAGTTGCGCGCGCGCACGCCACTTTATCTTCAACGTTAATCAAATCGATTTGAGCTTCTGCACCGTATGCATTTGCTGCTTTGATAACGCCTGCGCAAGTTGCAAGGCCAGAGACGCCAAGAACGGTACAAATATCAGCACCTGCCGCATAGAAAGGTGTTGCTTCGTACTCGCCTGCGTCCATAGTTTTAAGGTCGACTAAAAGCAATTTCTCTGGGAATCTTGCTCTTAATTCTTTAACCAAGTTAATTCCATTATGTTTAATGCATGGGGTTCCGATTTCAAAGATATCGACATAAGGAGCTACTAAGGTAGCAAGGCCTACTGTTTGGTCGAAATCTAATGAATCTAATGCCATTTGTATTAATGGTTTTGCCATGATGCGTGCTCCGATGGGTTATAGTAATAGTTATAATTTTAGTTACTTACTCTTTATGCGAACGTAACTTTAAAGTAGAAAGGGGACCGATGTCAATGCCCAATGCCCAATGTTCTACGTTGGCGCATGAATAACAGCCAAATGAAATGGAATATACAAACGGAATGTTATAGCCTTTAATTTTATATGTCTGAGACAATCCGACTTCCCTCCGTATTATCTCTTCCAACCGGATAGACTGTCCCTTAAACACAAACAAAGCAACACGAGCGACTTTTTTATCCAAACATCGGCTGAATTTTTGCTCCAAATATAAGCTGCTCACGCCTTTTCAATGCACTATTTCGACATATCAACAACCCTATGCCCGAATCGCTAAACTCATACCCCTCATAATCATTCTACGATTAACGTCATCTATCGATACTGCCAACTTAGCACAGCTGATTTGATTCGCAGCCGTTATGATGTGAATCTGGACAAAATAAAGCTTTTTATGTCAAGCTTAAAAAACCAACCAAAGCCCATTCAACTTGCATTATCCATAGCCTTGCTCCCATAACCGGAGACGATATCCAGTTAAAATTCAATGGAACGCATACCTTAAAGTATTTGATGTAACATAATAACAAAACCAACATTATAGAGAGAAACAACCCGATGGAACCTTTGACCGATATTCGCGCGCTCATTATCGACATGGATGGCGTCTTATGGCACGGCACACAACCTATGCCCGGTTTGGCCGACTTTTTTCAAACCTTACGCAATCAACAAATTCGTTTTATTCTGGCGACCAACAACGCCAGCCTGACACAGGAACAATATGTAACCAAACTTGCACAAATGGGCGTAGCGGTTAACCGTAATGAAATCCTGACTTCCAGCATGGCAACGGCACTATACCTGACCGAGCATACCAATCCGACGGAAAGCCGCGTATATGTCATCGGCGAAGACGGCGCCAGGCAACCGCTTATTGAACGCGGCTTTACTTTGACCGGACTGTATGAACTGAACGATGACAAAAACAATCCCAATATGGGCGCCGATATTGTTGTCTGCGGAATGGATAAAAACCTGTCGTGGGACAAGCTGGCGACAGCTACACTGAATATCCGCGCCGGAGCCAAATTCATTGGCACCAATGCGGACACCACGCTGCCGACAGAACGCGGTCTCACCCACGGCAACGGCGCAATTCTGGCGGCACTTCAGGCGGCCACCGGCGTAACGCCAACCATTATCGGCAAGCCCGAACCCATCATATACCAGCAAGCCCTCGCGTTGCTGGGCGTTGATCCGGCTCAAACAGTAGCTATCGGCGACCGGCTGGAAACTGACATTCTTGGCGCCGTGCGCACCGGCATCCGCAGTCTTATGGTTTTATCGGGCGTGTCCAGCGAAGAAGACTTTAAAACAGCGGATTATCGGCCCACCTGGGTTATGCCGGATATCCGCGCCGTGACGCAGGCATTGCAAAAACACAGTTAGGCATGCCAGGCCCACTGCCCACACCCCCCCTCAAAACAATCCGACCTACCGGAGCCGCCGCAATGAAAAAACTCATCAATAGCATTGATACTCTACTCGACGAAAGCCTGCATGGCTTTGCCAAGGCTCATGCCGATATTGTGCAACTCAATACCCAGCCGCACTTCATCAGGCGCATAAAGCCCACAGCGCCCGGCAAAGTCGCCTTGATTTCCGGCGGTGGTTCAGGGCATGAGCCTCTGCACACCGGCTTTGTAGGCTCGGGCATGCTGGATGCCGCCTGTCCGGGGCAAATATTCACCTCCCCTACCCCTGATCAAATGTTGGCGGCGGCACAAGCCGTGGAAAATGGCGGCGGCGTTTTGTTCATCGTCAAAAACTATGCAGGCGATGTGATGAATTTCGAAATCGCGGCTGAAATGCTCGATTGCCCGCATGAAACCGTATTGGTCAGCGATGATGTTTCTTTCCCCAAAACTCACAGCACCGGACGGCGCGGGGTTGCAGGCACCCTGATAGTAGAAAAAATCCTCGGCGCGGCAGCGGAGCAAGGCGCAGACTTGGCTGCCTGCAAGGCATTGGGGGACAGGATCAACCTTGCCACCGCATCCATGGGCGTGGCATTGAGCAGCTGCACGGTACCCGCACTAGGCAAACCCACTTTCGACATTAGCGACAACGAAATCGAAATGGGCGTAGGCATTCACGGCGAACGCGGACGCGAGCGCAGAACCATCAGCAGCGCCACCGAAATTGTCGACTACCTGGCCGAAAGTATTAATGACGATCTAAAGCCGCAAAAAGGCCAAACTGCGCTATTGCATATCAACGGCTTCGGCGCGACACCTTTGATGGAACTGCATCTGGTTTACGATCTGGCATCCCGGTTCTGGGAAAGTCGCGGCATTAACATCTGCCGTTCCCTGGTCGGCAACTACACCACCTCGCTCGACATGGCGGGCTGTTCGATCACCCTGAGCTTGCTTGATGAGGAACTGCTCCGGCTATGGGATGCGCCCGTTCATACCGCAGCGTTACGATGGGGCTGTTAAATGCTCCGCCAACACAGAGACCAGCGCACAAATCATTAACTGACTGGTTTTAGCCCCTGCATCAATATGCCCCCGGCTGCGCTCCTCCAAAAAAGAAGCGCGCCCTTTGGTAGCCAACATATCTTTGGTAGACTCCATACCCGCTATAGCAACCCGACTGATATTTCGCAAAACTTCAGGTAATGCAACCCCATCCAGTGCAGCCTGACGCAGGCTTGCCGCCACCGGAATCAGCACGTCCAGCATGGTTTTCTCGCCTGCGTCGGCCTTTCCGCGCTGTTTTACCGCATCCACGCCGCTGCCAAATACCTCTGCAAAAGCCTGCAAATCCAAAGGCCGCTCGACTCCGCTCACGACAGGCCTACTGCGAGCCGCCTTGCTCATCGCAACAAACAACGTACCGTATAAAGAACCTGATGCTCCGCCCACTGCCGTCATCATGGTCATACCGATTTTCTGCCAGGCCGCCACCCAATCAAGCTGAGCCAATTCGCCGCTTTGAGCCGTCAGCGCCTTAATGCCGCGTTGTAGATTAGTCACATGATCGCCATCGCCGATAGCCTGATCCAGAGCCGTCACTTCTTCGGCGTTTGTTTCGATTACGTTATCTATTGCCTTAATCAGGCTGGGTAATAATGCAGGAACAAATTGCATGGCATCCTCCAAGTCAAAAAAAGTAGTCGGGCGATCTGCAATTCACACCCTTAGCGCCAATCATACCCCAAGCCGGCCCCGTAAGTTAGTTAAGCTAAAAAGAGAACGCCAATTCCTTGTTGTTCTTTATTTGTTCTTGTGATATATTTTTTAAAAACAAATAAAGAACGAATTATGATTAAATCACTCACAAGAAAACAGCAGGAAGTCTTCGATTTCTTATTGCAACACCAGGATAAATTCCCCCATCCGCCAACACTGGAAGAGCTTTGTGCGTGCATGGGCTTAAAATCCCGCGGCTCCTTGCATAATCACATTAAAGCCTTGATTAAAGAAAACCTGATCGAAGCGCCGGAACGCAAGCAACGCGGCATCCGCCTTACCCAATACGCAAAAGAAATGATCCACCATTCCGATGACCAAAGCTCACTGCCGTTTGTCGGCATTATAGCCGCCGGAAAACCCATCGAAGCCGTCGAAAATATTACTTATATGGTCATTCCTGATCAGCTGAAAACACAAAAACCCTGTTACATCCTTAAAGTAAAAGGCGATTCCATGCTTGAGCAAGGCATTTTCGATGGCGACTGGGTGATTATCGAACAACGCAGCCATGCCCGTAATGGTGAAATTGTGGTGGCCTTGGTCAATAAAGCCGAAGCCACATTGAAATTTATTGAGCAATACCCGCACGAAACATTACTTATCCCCGCTAATTCAGCAATGGAAGCGATGCACTACAAACCGGAACAAGTGGAAATTCAAGGCGTATTAGTAGGCCAAATGCGCAGTTATACTAGAAACCATTAGGAGAAATATCATGTTGCAACAACGGATACACATGCGTGACCAAGTAACCAATAGAATTGAACTCATTATGGGGGATGGCAAACCGCCGTTTGCTGAACGGCTGGAGGAATTTGCAACGACCCTGTTATTTGTGGCCATTATTATTTTTCTTGTTCGTATATAAAGGTTGTATGGGTTTTAACAAAACGGCCGATGGCAAAGTTTCGATACTGCTATCGCGATAAGTCTTGTCCGGCCACATAGGGCATACTGTGCAAACCTCATTCCCAAGGCGCGCACGGCAAGCCCTACAGCGGGAACAGCTGTGGATGGACAAAAATTTTCCGGACGGCAACATTTACAAAAGATAAGCCTATTAAACAATCGTCAAAAGCAATCGCTCCGATAACCCGGCATTGATTTGGTCTTTCCCCCGCGACTAACCTCGACTTTTGCGACTGCCGCTACCGGGTAGATTGTTATGGCGCCGCATTTATTCACCTGCCGCCTAATATATCTTGAAAAAATCATCGGCAAAAGATATGGTTCGCCCGGAAAATAACAGCGCGCTCCATTTAAGCGCCTTATCCAGAACATGCCTGATTTTAGATAATTCACTTTCCGGCGCATAAAGCCATTAATAGCGTTGATCCGATGCGCCTGCTTCTATCAAACGCCACTCTCCCCTCTTATACCAGCAAGGTTACTATAAATGCCCATTTCGCCCGCCGCTCTTGAAACCGTGATCCGTGAAGCCGGATCGATTGCCCTGACTCATTTTAGAGACCTGAAAAATCTAGAGGTGACTAAAAAAAGTCCCCGCGACCTGGTCACCGACGCCGACGTGGCGGTTGAAGCTTTTTTACAGGAATCCCTTGCCAAGCACTACCCGCAGTTCGGTTTCTGGGGAGAAGAAAGCGGACAAAGCGCAAATCAGTCCAGCCGCTGGATCGTCGATCCGATTGATGGAACGCATTCATTTTCGAGAGGCCAGTATTTTTGGGCCATCAGCGTCGCACTGGAAATCGACCAGGAACTTGTATTTGGAGCCGTCTATGCGCCCGCGCTGGATGATTATTATGCAGCCGAAAAGGGCAAGGGAGCCTGGAAAAACAGCCAGCCTATTACCGTCTCCAACGAAAGCAACCTCTCCGACGCAATGATCGCGACCGGATTCGCCTGCTTGCGCTCTTACTTAAAAGAAAACAACCTGCAACGGTTTTGCAGGATCGCCGAGGTTACCACGGGGCAGCGCCGTTTCGGTTCTGCGGCAATAGACCTGTGCCTGGTTGCGGACGGCCAAGTTGACGCTTTTTGGGAACAGGAGCTAAACCTGTACGATGTAGCCGCCGGCGCATTGATTGCCGGCGAAGCGGGCGCTACGGTTACCGACTTTCAAGGCAATAAAGGACTCTTTCCAAAACAAATCCTGGTAACCAACGGGAAGATTCTTAAGCAGATACTACCGCTGATGTAAGAACTTTATTTACAGATCCAGATGACTCCATTCCATTTCACACCGAAAAATAAAGTGCCTTTTGTCCTACGGCCGCAAAAGGTACTCGCTCAATGACTTGACCGGAGCAACAGATTGCCCGGTTTTTTGGCAGGCAGCCGCCACTCCAATTGAACAAGCTTGTTTATAGGCTTGCATGGCGGCAACCGAATCATTAAGACCTTCCATGGAGCGGGCTTTACCCAGATAAAGTTTTGCTTTATTCGTTGTCGGCAGCAACTCGATGGCTTTGTTAATGTCGTTTAAAGCCAGAAGATATTGACGACGTTCCAAATAGGCAGAACCGCGATTTTGATATGCATAGCCCTCATAGTAACCTTTTAGCTTGATTACTTTGCTTAAATCCTCTATCGCTTCGGGATATTGTTTTGCCTTGACTAATTCCGTGCCCCGGTTGTAGAAGATTCTATCGATGCCCAGGCGTTTTTCTTCCGTATCATCAACCAGTCTAGCCGCATCATCCCAAAGCAGCAACGGGTGCGAAAAGGTCGTCAGGCGCAGCCAGGATAAAGGTATCATCAATAGTACGACAAAAGTCAGCGTGATAACCGCCTGTTTTGCGCTCAATTTTTGGCACAAAAAAGGCAACGCAGCGAAAGCGCCAGGCATCCACAGGTAACTGCGATAAAGCACAAAAGATTCCTGAATCCTGATGGTTGAAAGCTCGGTCGCAAATAACAGCCACGGACAAAGCAGGGCGAAACCCAGCAAGCCTTTTAACCCTTTTTGCAGCAGCAGCCGGATTGCAATGACCGGATAAACTATAAACCCGATCAAACCGGCAGTTTCCGGCCACGACCACAAACTTCCAGGAAAGACTTGAGGCATATCCACAGACATCCACTCAGGGCTTGGCGCAATCCAGACCCACAGATATTTAAAAAACAGGAAACACTGCATCAGCATCGACAATGGATAAACTAGATGCACATTGAAGTCGGGACCCAGCTGGGACATATAATTTGCAGCTATGGGCTCATAAGCCTGTCCCAATATATGCCTAGCTTTGATCTGGAAAACGACAAATCCGCCTATCAAACTATAGAGTACAAAGGTCGGCCCAACCAGCCGCAGTCGTTGGCGGATTAGCTGGTTGTTAACTAAAAACAGAAGAGCAGCCGATACCGCTGGCGCCATAACCGCATGCTCTTTCGAGAACACCGCCAGAAAATATGTAGCGGCGGAAGCCAGCAACCAGCGGTAGTTTTCCCTGATCAAACCCTCCAGAAAAAAGCGCCAAGTCAGCAAGGCGAACAACGTCGCCATCAAAGTGGAGCGCTGGACTAAATAGGCTGCTGCATAAACCGAGGCCGGATGCAACGCAAAGATCAATGCGCCAAAAAAGGCCAGCCAGTGTGCCGACAGAGTCTCAACACTGTCAGGGAGAACCCGCTCAAACAACCGGCGCAAAAATAAAAACAGGGTAACGGTCACGGCAAGATGCAGGATCAGGTTACCCAGACGAAACCCTATCAGATCCAAACCGAATAGCGCATGGGTCCACTCCAACGTAGCATAAGGCAGCCAGCGCAAATCGAAACTGAATACCTTATTCAGGTATTGATCGTGTATTGAGCCATCGAAAAAATAGATGTCATCAAAGACTACGGGATTCCAGAAAAATTGCCCATAAAGGAGGACGATCGGCAAACATAAAGCAAGTAAGGAAAAAACAGTTCTCATGGTGTTAGCTTGTTTCAATCCGGTGCATTAGAATGTAAACAGTGAAAATCATGAAGTGTAGAGAGATGCCCGGCAACGCTTAGGTAATAGGGATCGCCTTTATAACTTAAATATCACCACAACCCTCGGGCACACAAAAACACCTAAAAGAGTGCACATAAAAAAACCGCCCAAGAGGTCTGCCTTAGGCGGTTTGTCGGCGTTTATTATTGAGTTACGACAACCCAAACTAACCGACTATTGGCAAAGTGAAGTAGCCAAACAACCACTAAGACCACCAGCGCCATTATTCGCCCACGTTACCTTACCGGAGGTTTGTACTGTAGGGGTCAGAATATATGTATCGCTCGTCGCTATACCGTTTGCGGCATTAGGAACAATCTTAATAACGCCAGCAGCTGTTGTAACGCTGGCAACGGCGCCCTCTGTAGCTGTTATGTTAGGAGGTACGCCATTAGAGCCGGCATCGCAACCGGTAAGCGCCGCATTAGCCGCTATACCTAATGTTTGAGCGCAAACTTCGACAGCAGATTTTGGCGCAGTTGCCGCCATAACAACCTCAGTAAAACGCGCTTTTCTGGTGTAGTTTTGATAAGAAGGAATCGCAATCGACGCCAAAATACCGATGATCGCCACCACGATCATTAATTCGATTAAGGTGAAACCTTGTTGTGTTTTTTTCATAGACAATGAATTCATGAGTCAATCCTCTTTAAATTAAAATAAACCACAATAAGTCTTAAGCAGAAGTCATGCCACCCCCTCATAAGATCGTCATTCAGCGTTTGAGTTAACTCACAATCGCTATTAAAACAAGCAAATAGTTTTAATCAAGCAAAAATAAGCCACGCGAATAAATTGGGTACTCCGTTCGAAATAACCAACCACACCAGAAATGCCAGCCAAAAACCGCTGCCATGATAAAATGCCGGTCAGAAAACCCTGCCACGACTAGAATACCTGCCAAAAGATCTTGCCAACACATTACACTCACTTTGAACCCAGGGATGTAACATGCTGCACATCAGCCTCCAAGCAACCACTACGTTAACCGAATGGAGCGAACGTACCATACGACGCCGCGTTGCCGACGGCAATTTAAAGTGCTCCGATAACGAAGCCCATTACAAGACAATGATCTGCTTCGATTCGATCAAACACGACATCTGTATTGCTCTCGACCAGGATGATATTGAGCTTATTAAAAATGCCGACTCCGGGGATGCAAAGGCACAAAATGACTTGGCGCTGCTTTTTTTGGAAAACAACAAGCTGAAAAGCGCGGTGTACTGGCTGAAATTGGCTGCAAAGCAAAACTTTACCGATGCAATGCACTTGCTGGGATGCTGCTATCTGGAGGGTAACGGCTTACCTAAGGACGACAGCCTTGCCATTATGTGGATTGCCAAAGCGGCTTCGTTGGGTCATCCGATAGCGCTCGCGCAGATTCAATCGATGCGCTTGTCTTAAAGCCCCGCGAGACAACCCAAGTCTGGCGCTTTACGATTAGCGATTGTCGAGGCAAAGCCGCTCTCAACTTGCTGAACAGTTATAAAAAATAAATATTTCACAGGGTGCAACCGGTTATATGTTGCTATAGAATGCGCATATTGATCCAACATAAACAGAGGCCATACGATGACGACTCTAACCAGCACCACCAAGAAAGCAACCAACATTACCCTCTCCTCAGATGTCTTGGCCGAAGCAAAAGCATTGGGAATCAACATTTCGCAGTCTTGCGACCAATTCTTGCGTGAACTGGTGCGTAATGAGCGCGAACGACGCTGGCAGCAGGATAACGCCGATTTTATCGCCGCTTACAATCAAACTGTGGCGGATGAAGGTTTGCCATTGGACACATGGCGGTCGTTCTGACATGCCGCGTTTTGATGTCTATCGTAATAGCGGCGAATATGCTGAAGTGACGCCATATCTTCTGGATGTTCAAAGCGATTTGTTACAAGGACTGGAAACCCGCATCGTCATACCGCTACGCAGACGCGATCGTTTTCCTGCCGTCAGTCTTCCCGCTAATCTTACGCCGACGTTCGAAATTGAAGGCGTCGAATGTCTGTTGGAAACACCCAAGCTAGCCGCCGTGCCGCTTCGTTTGTTAAAAACGCCGGTCACATCGCTTGTGTCCGAACAGTTTGAAATTACAGCGGCGCTGGATTTTCTGTTTCAGGGGTTCTAAGCAAGCGCATCATTTGCAAACGATGCGCTTGTTCCTCAGCTTACTGCAACTTGGCCTTAAGCATTTTGTTCACTTCTCCGGGATTTGCCTTGCCCTGCATCTCCTTCATCACCTGGCCGACAAAAAAACCAAAGACTTTATCTTTGCCGCTACGGTATTGCTCAACCTGATCCTGATTGTCGGCAATAATTTTGTCGATAATGGCTTCTATCGCGCCGGTATCGGTGATCTGTTTCAGGCCTTTTGCTTCGATAATTTCATCGGCTGTCGCTGTACTCTGCCACAGCTCTTCGAACACCTGTTTGGCGATTTTGCCGGAAATGGTGTCGTCGCTGATGCGTTTTAACAAGCCTGCCAAGCGCTCGTGACTAACCGGCGAATCGGTGATGTCCAAGTCGGCTTTGTTAAGCGCGGCAGACAACTCGCCTCTCACCCAGTTGACACATACCTCTTCATCGCATCCCGACTCTTGCTCCAAAGCTTCGCAATAATCGAGCAGCTCTGGAGAAGCATTAAGTTTCCAAGTCCTATAGTCATCTGGTCTTAAATCCAGACTATTTACAGTTGTCTTAATTTCAGCATTTTGAACGTCGAGTGTAACAGGACGTAGTATATTGCTTTTTAAACGGGCTCGTCGGGCATATAGCGTTGTCTGCAAGTCTACACTTACCCGAGCTTTAAACTCCTCGCTAATAAACACAGGCAACAGGTCTGGGTCGGGAAAATACCGGTAATCATTGGCCTCTTCCTTGCTACGCATGGAACGGGTTTCATCCTTGTCCGAATCATACAAGCGGGTTTCCTGTACCACTTTGCCGCCGCTTTCTATCAGCTCTATTTGCCGCTCGATTTCATGATTGATGGCTTTTTCGACAAACTTGAACGAGTTGATATTTTTGATTTCCGCCCTAGTGCCGAATTCCTGCTGACCTTTGGGGCGTACCGAGACGTTGGCGTCGCAACGGAACGAACCTTCCTGCATATTGCCGTCGCAAATGCCTAGCTCAGACACCAGTTCGTGCATCTTCCGCATGTAGGCCACGGCTTCTTTAGCAGAACGCATATCCGGTTCAGACACAATTTCCAATAACGGCGTACCGGCGCGGTTTAAGTCGATGCCAGTCAAGCCGTGAAAGTTCTCATGCAGCGATTTGCCCGCGTCTTCTTCGAGATGGGCGCGAGTGATGCCGATGCGTTTACTTACGCCGTCAACGTCAATATCCAAATGACCGACACCGACAATAGGCAAATCCATCTGGCTGATTTGATAGCCTTTGGGCAAGTCTGGGTAAAAATAGTTTTTTCTGGCAAACACCGAATACGGTGCGATATGCGCTTCTACGGCCATGCCGAAGATGACCGCCATGCGCACGGCTTCTTCATTCAACACCGGCAATACGCCCGGCAAGCCTAAATCGACCGCGCAGGCTTGGGTATTAGGTTCTGCGCCGTAAGCCGTGGAAGCCCCGGAAAATATCTTTGATTTTGTGGCGAGTTGGGCGTGAATTTCCAAGCCGATTACTGTTTCCCACTGTTGGCTCATCTGTTTGCTCCTTACTCGAAACCTTTAGGTGTGTGGGTATGCCAATCGGTGACTTGTTGATACTGATGGGCAATATTCAACAATCTGTCTTCGGCAAAATAATTGCCGATGATCTGCAAGCCGACGGGCAAGCCTTTTGCAAATCCTGCCGGAACCGACATGGCCGGCAAGCCGGCAAGATTGATCGCAATCGTGTAGATATCGGACAAATACATTTCAATCGGGTTGCCGATCTTCTCGCCGATACCGAAGGCGGTTGACGGCGTTACCGGCCCCATAATGACATCAACTTCTGACAGCGCTCTTTTAAAGTCCTCGCTGATCAGGCGGCGAATTTTTTGCGCCTTAATATAATAGGCATCGTAATAGCCTGCCGACAGCGCATAAGTCCCCATCAAGATACGGCGTTTAACTTCCTTGCCAAAGCCTTCGCCGCGCGAACGGGTATAGAGATCGGTTAAATCCGCCGGATTTTCACAGCGGTAGCCGAAACGCACACCGTCAAAACGCGACAGGTTCGCGGAGCACTCGGCAGGGGCAATCACATAATAAGCGGGGATGGCCAGCTTAAGTGTGGGCATCGATATTTCCGTGACTTGGGCACCTAATTTTCGGTATTCGTTGATAGCGGCTTCAATTGCTGCCGCCACATCGCCGTTTAATCCGTCACCAAAGAATTCTTTGGGCAGGCCGATTTTTAAACCTTCGATGCTGTTAGTTAACCCGGACATATAATCGGGGACAGGCACATCGACGCTGGTTGAATCTTTTTGATCAAAGCCGGCCATGGTTTGCAGCATGATAGCCGCATCTTCGGCACTGCGGGTCATCGGCCCGCCTTGATCCAGGCTGGAGGCATAAGCGATCATGCCGTAACGGGATACCCGGCCGTAGGTCGGTTTTAATCCGGTAATGCCGCAAAGGGCGGCAGGTTGGCGTATCGATCCGCCGGTGTCGGTGCCTGTCGCACAGACGGCAAGCCGTGCCGCAACAGCCGCCGCCGTGCCGCCTGAGGAGCCGCCGGGAACGGTATTCGTATCCCAAGGATTTTTGACGGCGCCGTAATAGCTGGTTTCGTTGGATGAACCCATCGCAAACTCGTCCATATTCAGTTTGCCCAACATCACCGCACCGGCGCTGTTAAATTTATCCACCACCGTCGCATTGTACGGTGCGATAAAATTATCCAGTATTTTCGATCCGCAGCTTGTTTTAACGCCCTCTGTACAAAAAATGTCTTTTTGCGCAACGGGGATGCCGGTTAAAAGTTCGGCGTCACCTTTTGCCAGTCTGGCATCGGCCGCTTCGGCCTGCTGCAAGGCCAAGTCTTCGGTCACAGTAATATAGGAATTAAGAGAACCGTGTTGCTTGATTCTGCTCAAAAAAGCCGAAGTCAATTCCGCGCTTGAAAATTCACCGGAACGCAGACCCTTGGCTAATTCCGCAATTGTTTTGTTATGCATAGTGGTTACTTTTCCCTTTACTCAATTACTTTGGGCACTAGATAAAGCCCCGCTTCTACTTGCGGCGCAATAGCCTGGAATTTTTCGCGACTGTCCTGTTCCGTTACCAGATCGGGGCGCAACCTTTGCGCCTGATCCATCGGGTGAGCCATAGGCTCGACTCCATCCGTGTTCAGATCGCCCATCTGCGTCATCAAATCCAGCATCCCTGACAAATCCTTTGCATAAGAAGCAACATCCTGCTCATCGATCCCCAGTCGCGCTAAATGCGCAATTTTCTTCACATCATCCGCCGTTAAAGACACTATTAACTCCCAATAAAAAATTTCAGAGATTCTATATATTATTACGTTTATAATACTTTATATCTTGCTCAAACACTCGCTTGATTGATAAAGTAATACAATTTTTATTCCCCAAGGATACAGATAAAAATGTTCAAAAGAATTCGCGGCCTTTTCTCCAACGATCTCGCTATTGACTTAGGAACCGCCAATACATTGATCTACATTCCCGGTCAGGGAATAGTGCTTAATGAACCGTCGGTTGTCGCCATCAAAGAAGACAGAATCCGGGGTGCTAAAACGATTGCCGCTGTCGGTCTTGACGCAAAACTGATGCTGGGACGTACGCCGGGCAATATTACCGCAATCCGCCCGCTGAAAGACGGGGTAATCGCCGATTTTGCGGTTACCGAACGGATGCTCAGGTTTTTTATCGAAAAAGTTCATCAAAGCAAGATGCTGCGCCCCAGCCCACGCATTTTAATCTGTGTGCCTTGCGGCTCGACACAGGTTGAACGGCGCGCCATCCGGGAATCGGCGGCAATGGCCGGCGCTCGCGAGGTTTATCTGATTGAAGAGCCCATGTCGGCTGCTATCGGCGCAGGCTTGCCGGTCGAGGAGGCTTGCGGTTCGATGGTTTTGGATATTGGCGGCGGCACATCTGAAGTGGCGGTCATCTCAATAAACGGCATCGTCTATTCCTCGTCTGTACGCATCGGCGGCGACCGCTTTGACGAAGCCATTATCAATTATGTGCGCAGAAACTACGGCACTTTAATTGGCGAAGCTACCGCAGAAAGAATAAAACATGAAATCGGCACGGCCTATCCCGGCAGCGAAGTCAGGGAAATTGAAGTAAAAGGCCGCAACCTGGCGGAAGGCGTGCCGCGCAGCTTTTCCCTAAACAGCAACGAAATCCTGGAAGCGTTACAAGAACCGCTATCCGGCATAGTCGGCGCCGTAAAATTAGCCTTGGAGCAAACCCCGCCGGAACTCGGTTCGGACGTGGCGACCCGCGGCATATTCTTAACCGGCGGCGGAGCTTTGTTAAAGGATATAGACCGACTAATCGCCGAAGAGACGGGGCTGCCGGTCTATATAGCCGATGACCCGCTAACCTGTGTCGCCAGGGGAGGAGGCATGGTTCTGGAAATGTTGGATAAAAAAGGGGTTTCGACTTTTTCCCTGGAGTAATCAAGCGTAATCATTCTTTAATTCGTTTATTTGGACAGCGCGTAGACGGGTTACGACTGCAGGGGCAATTTGCCGAGCATAGCGTAACCCGACAAACCAATGCCGTACCCGTTTGGGTTACGGCGCAAAAAAGACTCGACTGACCCAACCTACATAAAGAGGCATCCCGCTATAAAACTTTTATTTGCTACCGGTCCATCCATCAACACCCGTCTGCTTGTGGCAATAATTGCTTCAGTCGCTTTACTGATAACTGAACACCGTAGCCATCAACTGGACACACTTCGAGCCACGTTATCCGTTCTCGTCGACCCGTTAAAATACTTGGTCGATTTGCCGTCAGTTCTGATCGAACAAACCAGCGACTCAATTCGCTCATATTCGACCTTAAAAAAAGAAAATACCCAATTACGCGAAGAGCAATTCATCGATAAAACCCGATTGCTTAAATTCGACTCGTTGGAAAAAGAAAATATTCGCCTGCGTGCGTTATTGGAAAACTCGTTCAAACTCGGCGAACAGCTGCTGATCGCCGAATTGCTGTCGATCAATACGGCGCCCTACGAAAATATAGTCGTGGTCAACAAAGGCACTCGTTTCGGCGTTCACCCGCAACAGCCGGTACTGGATGCGAACGGCGTTGTCGGACAGGTTTTTCGCGCCTTGCCGTTCAGCTCCGAAATCATGCTGATTACCGACCCGAACCATGCCATCCCCGTACAGGTCAATCGTAACGGCCTGCTGACCATTGCTGTAGGCAGCGGCCAACTGAACCGGCTTAACCTGCCTTTTTTACCTAATAATGCGGATATTCGTCCCGGCGACTTACTGATAACATCGGGTTTAGGCGGCACCTTTCCATCGGGTTATCCGGTGGGCATTGTCGATGATTTCACCCCGATGTCTAACAAACCTTTCGTCAACATCACCGCCACGCCCAAAGCCATGCTGGACCGAAACAGGGAGCTGCTGATCGTCTGGAGCGACTCGTCCCCGGTTTCACTGACCACGCCATCGAACGAGAAAACCTCCGAGACTCACCCCCATGACCAATCCGCCAAAAACGGATTGAAACACGACACACCCGCAGAGGAACCGACTGGGACAGCCCGCGTGGACCGGTCCGCAGGGAGCAGATCGGTACGCAAAGCGCCCGCAGCGGGTCAAACAGGGATAGGCCGCGATGATCAATCCACCGGGAGTGGGTTGACACGCGAAGCGCCCGCAGGGGAACGGACAGGGATAGGCCGTGATGAATAGCTACACAGGCTTTGGTCGCATTTTTTTGACTATTGTGATGGCGATGTGCTTAAGGATTACACCCTGGCCCGGTTTTCTGACCGGCATAAATCCGGACTGGGTGCTTCTGGTGCTTATCTACTGGGCAATTGCGGTACCGGAACGCGTCGGCATCTTTCATGCCTGGACCATCGGGTTGCTCACCGATGTGTTGACCGGAAGAGTATTCGGCCAGTACGCACTGGCCTATTCCTTGGTTATCTATTTGTGCCTGATAATGCACAAGCGTTTGCGCCAATTTCCATTACCTCAGCAAGGCCTGTTTATTTTCTCTTGCCTGCTGTTTTCCCAAATACTGCTGTTTTGGCTAAAAAACATCCAGAACCCCACTCAACTGCATGCCTCTTTCTGGCTGCCTGTTTTTACCGGCACACTCTGCTGGCCACTGATCTATAGCGCCCTGCGTCGCGTCCGTTTGTCACGGCGCACTAAATAAAACATTCTGTAGTTGTTATGTCTCGTATCTATACGATTAAAAATAAGTTAGAAGAGAGCCGTCTATTTCTCAACCGTATTATTGCGGCCTTTATTGTCATGCTGCTCCTAACCTCCAGCCTGATTGTGCGCCTGGTTTATCTGCAAATTGTCGGACACGAACATTACGCAACACTGGCAAAAGACAACAGCATTAAAATCGAACCCCTCGTGCCGACGAGAGGCATTATTTATGACCGGCACGGCAAAGTCCTGGCCGACAACACGCAGTCTTTCAGCCTGGAACTTATCCCTGAGCAAATCAAGGATCTTGACGACACTCTGCGGCGCTTACAAAAACTGCTCAATATCTCTGACGAAAAAATCGATCAATACCAGAAACAACGAAAACGACAAAAACGCTTCGTCAGCACCCCTTTGCTAATAAGCATGACCGACGAAGAAATCGCCAAATTTGCCGTCGTCAGGCCTTATTTCCCCGGTGTCGACATTCAGGCCCGTCTGGTTCGCCATTACCCCTACGCTGAATTAGCATCCCATGTTGTCGGTTATGTGGCCCGCATCAACGAAGCGGAAATGAAATCCCTACCCGTCGCCGAATACCGGGGCTCGACTCATGTCGGCAAAATAGGCATAGAAAACACCTATGAAAGCGAACTGCACGGCAAGACCGGCTATGCGGAAATAGAAACCAATGTACAGGCGCGCGCCATCAATACAGTGAACTCAGTCCCCCCTGTGCCTGGCGAAAATCTTTATCTGACGCTGGACATAGATTTGCAGAAAACCGCTTATGACGCACTAGACGGCTACAATGGCGCGGTAGTCGCCATTGATATTAA
This sequence comes from Methylobacter sp., assembly GCA_023229605.1. Lineage (GTDB taxonomy): Bacteria > Pseudomonadota > Gammaproteobacteria > Methylococcales > Methylomonadaceae > Methylobacter_A. Next base: position 3,708 of record JALNYY010000034.1, on the reverse strand, counting down.
AACCGGCGGCGTACTGGTCTTCGCCAGCCGTCCCGGCTTTGATCCCAATCCTTTTGTTATCGGCATAGCCAACGACGCATATCAGGCACTGCAATCCTCCGAAAACCAACCTCTCTATAACCGCGCACTGCGTGGTTTGTATCCGCCGGGATCAACCGTTAAGCCGTTTATTGCACTGGCCGGACTCGAATACAATGCCATAAGCGCCGAACACAAACTTTTCTGTCCCGGCTATTATATGTTGCCCAATGTCAGCCATCACTATCGGGATTGGAAAAAAGGCGGACATGGCTCGGTGAATATGTCCGAGGCCATCACCCAATCCTGCGACGTGTATTTTTACAGCCTGGCGTCCACGCTGGGCATAGACCGTATGCACAGTTTTTTACAGCACTTTGGTTTTGGTGAAAGATCCGGCATTGACTTGGTCGGCGAAAAGCAGGGGTTGTTGCCCTCGCGCGAGTGGAAACGCAATCAACGCAATCAGTCCTGGTATCCGGGAGAAACGCTGATCACCGGAATAGGACAGGGATTTCTCCAAGTTACGCCGATACAACTCGCCAGAGCCACGGCTACATTGGCGAATAAAGGCAAGGTTGTAACTCCCTTTCTGGTCAGGCATACCGTCGACCCGGACGCCACCGCTACTGACATAGAAAACCGCCCGGAAGACATTGAACTTAATCCCGAAAACATCAATAGCATCATCTCGGCCATGGTCAATGTTATTCATGACCCTCATGGTACAGCAAAGGGCATCAGCAAAAACATCAGCTATCAAATCGCCGGCAAAACCGGAACCGCGCAGGTTTTCAACATTAAGCAGGATGCCAAATACAACGAAAACGACATTGACTTCAAATTACGCGACCACGCCTTATTTATTTCTTTCGCCCCGGCTGACGATCCTAAAATTGCAGTTGCGGTCATCGTTGAAAACGGCGGTCACGGCGGCTCAGTCGCAGCGCCTATCGCGGGACAAGTTATCAAGCAATTTTTAGGGGACAATAATGAAAACTGAAACTCGTAGCGAACAATTTCATCCGCCGTCGCTTATCGGTAATGTCCTCAGAAAACTGCATATAGATATTCCCTTGTTTATCGGTCTATTCCTTATATCACTGTTGAGCTTCGTCATACTTTACAGCGCAGGCAGCCAGGATATGGATGTGCTGATGCGCCAAGCGGCGCGCGTCGGATTGGCGTTTCTTCTAATGACGGCACTGGCCCATGTTGATCCTTATCAGTTTAAGCGTTATTCAGCGCTGCTGTTTGGTTTTGGAATCTTATTGCTTATTGCGGTGCTGGTTCTGGGACAATTCGGCAAAGGCGCGCAACGCTGGCTGGATCTTGGCGTTTTCCGTTTCCAGCCGTCGGAAATGATCAAGATCACCACGCCAATGATGGTCGCCTGGTATTTAGCGGAACACGCATTACCGCCAAAATCAAAGCAATTGCTGATCGCCGGCATACTGATCATTCTTCCAACCCTGCTGATCGCCAAACAGCCTGATCTGGGCACCGCATTACTGGTTGCCAGCTCCGGCGCCGCCGTATTGTTTTTTGCCGGCCTTTCCTGGCGATTCATGCTGGCAATCTGCACCATGCTTGCAGGACTGACTCCGATACTCTGGCATTTTATGCGCCCTTATCAACGCGACCGGGTGCTCACCTTCTTAAATCCGGAGGCTGATCCTCTGGGCCGTGGTTATCATATTATTCAATCGAAAATCGCTATCGGCTCCGGCGGCATCTATGGCAAAGGCTGGTTGGGCAGCACCCAGTCGGAACTCGACTTTTTACCGGAAAGTTCCACCGACTTTATTTTTGCAGTCTTTGCCGAAGAGTTCGGACTTTTCGGCTGCTTAGGCCTGTTGTCCCTGTACCTGCTTATCATCAGCCGTTGCCTGTATATTGCCTCGCAGGCCCAGGACACCTACAGCCGTTTATTAGCCGGCAGCTTGGCTTTTACCTTCTTTGTTTATGTGTTTGTTAACATAGGCATGGTCATCGGCGTACTGCCGGTGGTCGGCGTTCCATTGCCGCTGATCAGTTACGGCGGCACCTCCATAGTAACGTTGCTGGCCGGATTCGGTATTCTTATGTCGATTCATACCCATAAAAAGTTTCTACCGCACTCATAAATGTAAAAGCAGGCGAAAGATGAAAGGCTAAAGGCTAAAGGCTAAAGGCTAAAGGCTAAAGGCTAAAGGCTAAAGGCTAAAGGCTAAAGGCTAAAAATTGTGAGCCTTTGTGTCTTCGATTGATACCTTAAAATTTTTGACTCACTTATAAATCCCAAACAAGCTCTAACACAAGGCTAAAAAGATGCACAAATACAACCTTATATCCCGACTCAGAAGCATCCCCTGCGTCTTTCGCCTTTCGCCCTTCGCCTTTTGCCTTTTCCTCATCTCCTGCACCGGCAACATAAAAGATACCGAATCAGTTGACGCTTTTATCGAGCAAATGGCAACAAAACACCAGTTCGACAAATCCGAACTTGATGATTTGTTTGATACCGTCGAAATCAAGCAGGATATACTCAAAAGGATTGCCTCACCCTCGGAAGGATTGCCCTGGTATAAATACCGCAAAATATTCCTGACCGAAGCCCGTATCGACGCCGGCGTGCAATTCTGGCGGGAAAACGCACCGGCACTGGCCGCCGCAGAGCAACAATATGGCGTCCCGGCCGAAATCATTGTCGCCATTATCGGCGTTGAAACACTGTTTGGAAAAAACACCGGCAGCCACCGTGTGATCGACGCCCTGTCTACACTGGCTTTCGCCTACCCGCCGCGCAGCAAATTCTTTCTCGGCGAACTTGAAAACTTCCTGCTGCTCTGCCGCGACGAGCACATCAACGCCGTCGATCCGGTAGGCTCCTATGCCGGAGCCATGGGATTGCCGCAATTTATGCCCAGCAGTTTCAGATCCTACGCCGTTGATTTCGACCATGACAACCGCCGCGACATCTGGCACAACAACGGCGACGCCATAGCCAGCGTCGCCAATTACTTTGCCAAGCATCATTGGCAAGCCGGTCAGGCTATTGCCGTTCCCGTTACAGCCAAATATAACGTTTCCGCTCCTCGCCCACATCCTGCAGGCGAAAACTATGAACCAGTTATCAATAATGACCTTAAGCCGGATTTAAGGCTTACCGAGTTAGAATCGCTCAACTTAACAATATCGAGGCAATTACCTTTCGACAGTAAAGTGAAACTGCTTAGCTTTGAACAGCAGCAAGGCAAAGAACTTTGGGCGGCTTTAGACAATTTTTATGTCATTACCCGCTACAACCACAGTCCTTTATACGCCATGGCCGTTTACCAGCTAAGCCTATCTATTTTAAATAAAAAAGGCTCATTCCCATGAATAAGATCATCCCGATACTTTTAATGTTTGTTTTATGTAGTTGTAGCACCGAACAAATAAAAACCAGCGACCTTTCAACCCCGCCACTCAGCATCACAGACAATCAGTATTCAAAATTGCACACCGGCGATTCCGATACGCAGAACGCCGACGAAGAAAATCTGTTACCCCGCCTTACCCGCTACCTGAAGCAAGGCATAGCTTCATGGTACGGCCCCAGATTTCACGGAAAGAAAACCGCATCCGGCGAAATATACGACATGTACGGCATGACCGCCGCACACAAAACGCTTCCGATTTCCTCTTACGCCCGCGTCACCAAAGATC
>JALNYY010000001.1 GCA_023229605.1 Methylobacter sp. | reverse complement strand
TAGATGTATTGGGTAGTTACAATTTGCTGCGGACTATGCAGAAAGTGCTTATACCTAGATGTATTGGGTAGTTACAATTTGCTGCGGACTATGCAGAAAGTGCTTATACCCAGATGTATTGGGTAGCTATAAATTAAAAAGGGGCTATAAGCTAGCCCCCTCTCAAAACGTGTTGATATTTTTTAAAAATAAAGCAATTTTGTTTGCAAAAACAATAAGTTGAACTTAGCGACAACAGGAAACAAATTTATTTCCACTTTAATCATATTTAACTTATTGTTTTAGTTATATTATTATTATTTTTACTGGGCTTTATCAACACGCTTTGAGAGTGGCTAGGCTATAAGCCCCTTTTTTTATGTTCTATAAGCGCTACGCAATTATTTGACATGCATTAAAATAGGCAGATTCTTCACGATGCATGAACAAAGATTTGTAAAATGGCGTCGAATTTTTCTACGCTTTTTGACAATGTCTAGCATTTAACGCTTAGTTTGCAACTCCCGCCAATCCGTCGTATAGCGCGGTGAAACCTTATCCGCTTTCGCCTCCCAGGTTTTATCAAAACCGGTGGACGCCACTGAAATAGCCTTCATTAACGGGCGGTTCTCCGTGGGCAAGTTGTTGTCGATAAAATCGAACAATTCGAGCTGACCAGGTGATGATTCCGGCTGAATATGGCTGAGCTGTACGCCACACTTCTGATAGTTGTAACCTTGCCTGAATATTTCCGTTAGCAAACGGCTGGCAGTGGCGATAATAGCGCGTGAGTTCTGGGTCGGTGCGTCGGCTTGATGCTGGCTACACGCTGATATTGCGGCTCCTGCGGGTTGAACGGGCAGGTTCTTATAAAGATCGTGATGCAGCCGGTTACCGAATGTTGTCTTCTGAGTTTTTCAGCGGCCCGGTTGCAAAACTCGGCCAAAGCTGCGGATAGTTCCCGGTACTCTGTAAATCGTCGACTAAAGCTGCGGGAGCAGACAATCTGCTGTTTGTCCGGCGCAATCTCTTCGAGTTCCAAACAGGGGATGCCGTTCAGCTCCATCACGGTTCTGGCAACCACGATATTGAACTGTGCTTGAATTCGTTTGCTGGGTTGGATTGCCAAGTCCTAAACGGTATTGATCCCGATCTAATTCAGTTTTGCCGTGTTGCGTGAACCTATGTCCCACACCTCGCCGATCGGCACGATACGCATCAGTTTTTCCTGGCGTACCGGGTCAGAAAGTCCAGCACGCCACCAGTCTTTTTTCATTTTTTTGCGGCGAAATTGGCCAGTTTAGCGAGCGTTTTAGTCGGCCCCATGCCAACGCATACCGGAATGCCGGTGGCACGGAAGACGGCCTTTCTGATCCGATGGCCGTAGGTAATGGGATCTTTATGGCAAACGCCGGTCAAATCCAGAAAAGCCTCGTCAATATACATCCAGGCTGGGGGGCAAATTCTTCTAGTGTTGACATAACCCGGGCCGACATATCGGCGTGTAATTGGATGAGAATAGCTGGATATTATGTTGCTTGACCATGTTTTGCACTTGGAAAACCGGTACACCCATTTTGATGCCCAAATCTTTTACTTGGTTAACTTCATTTTTAAGAATTTCTGTGCGTTACTGTAAGTTCAATTTAGAGAGACCATGAGGAAGTCTGCCTGCTTTCGCGTGGAATGATATTTCAACTCCTAGCGCCCCAGCCATCCGATGCTGGCAGCGGTTGGAGTCACCTCGCGGCTTTTCCTTCTCTTGCGAGGGGCTTCACATTGTTCCGGTGGCTTCAAACCAAGCCGTTGTTAGCTTGCATGCATCGGTAGGCTACCGTTGAGGGAATAACGAGTCTCGTTACCTCATTCGAGGTGAGACATAACTGGTCTGACTTCATGTCGCACCCGTTGAAAATTTGCCGACAAAGAGCATCTAAGTTTGCATGTCGTGAGGATAAATTAATGGCTTTCATGTTTTATGCTCTGCATTAATTGGCAAAACCGATACTGACAATGGCAAAAATTGGCAGCCGTTTTACAACATAACGGACAAAATCGGACGGTTATTTAATTTTAAGCGCTTTAGCCGCTTCTTCTGGGTGTACATAAAGTTGCTGGAGTCTTTGAGTGATCAGCTCCCAAGTCCATTCGATTTGAAGTTTCTGCAATGCTGCCCAATGTGGGTCTTCAATAGGAGCGGTCTTAATCCAGTCTTTGATCGTTTCCAGTTCTAGCGATTTTAACGAGTCGATATTTTGCAATTGATTTAATTGTGCATGGGTCAGTTGAATTCCGCAGACTTTTTCCTTACTTAAGTCCATTTTTTCTGCCCAGTATGCTGAACTAATAAGTTTGATGTCCGGATTTACTTTAGACGGGTCGTTACTACCCGTGTTCTGATTGGCGTGGAAGTTAGGAACTTTTTTTACTAGACTTGTTTTCGGTAAGGTCCATTGGATCAGAATATAAATATCACTCCAGCGCAACACCCAATAAGGCGCCGGCAATCCTGTGATGCCACCGCCTAAAAGTGGAATCGCCTCAAATTTAAATTGGTTGGACTCAGGTGATTCCGATACGTCCGGCACTGAACCTACTTCAGTTGTCACGCGTAACACTCTATTCAATGCCCGCAATTGATCTTCTTTTACCTCAACACGCCAAGTATAAAGCGTGTTTTTTTCCAGGTTACTGTTGTCATCTAGTTCTAAGATTCTATAAACGCGGCTTAATCGTTGTGACGATAGCCTATGTGGGAGACCTTTAAGGTAATCTCGAATGCCTGAATAACTGATATCAGTAAGCTCTGCAAGATGTCGAATAGACCAGCCCCTTGCGGTAATTAGATCAAAAATAAATTCGCGCATAAGCAAAAATGTAGATTAAAAATTTTAAATATAGCACGAAATTTTATTTTCATGGGTAATTATCATGTGAACTTGTTTTATCAAATTGACTTTATAAGCTGATAAATTATGATATCTAAATCACATAAATTAAATGTGAACTTGTTAATCAATATTTTTGCAGGTATAGTTATTCCCGAACCATTGGAGAGAAAAATTATGCTTGATTATCCAGTTGCAATAAAAAAATCAGTGGGTGCTAATTTGCTTAACAAAAACCTTAGAGCCCAACACCCATGGATAAGTCCATGGACGATTCATGTGTCATTAGGGCTCATCAACGTCGTTGGTGATTTGCTCGCTGAAATAGAAGACGTAATGATAACCAAAAGACCCGGCCTTGCATTTTTCCGGATTACGGAAGAGCTAGACGATGACTTGGATGGTTCTTATCACCGTAAGCTTGATGTATTTCTTGAAGCGCGGCAACGTATTGAGGCAAGAGATAAGGCATTACTTACTGCCGCCCAGCGCGCTGTTGGACGGTCGCTACTGATATGCCACGCTTGCGGAAATCTCTTGGAGCGTAAAAACCTTAACGATAAGGGCGAGCGTGAACTATTCCCTTTTTTGCCGGTTCCTGAGGTTAAAAGAAATGCTTTTAGTTCTAACTCATTTTATATGCATGTTTGCATGGCGTGTGCTTTGAACGATTGGGAAGAAAAAGAAAGCACCAATATTACAGAAACCACTTTAGCGTCTAAGGCACAATTAAATCCGTTTGATAATCTGGAAGCTTGGGAAGATAGTCATGATGAAGTTATGGATGAGTTCGATGTTGCAAAACGTCAAACAGGCGATGAGGATTTAGTAGCCGACGAAGAATTGTCTGTTGTTGCAGATGAGGAGAAGGCGGCTGATGGCGATACCTACATAACGATGTATGACATTGAGGTTGTCAATAAGCTGGAAGAGAGAAGCAAGGATATGTCGAAAGATAACGCTTACCGAATCAAAGGGATCGTTAAGCGGATCAAGGAGACTTCGCCGGATAAACGCTTGGTTGCTATTCCAGATGCGTGGCGTGATTACTGCGATGATCTCGTTCAGAAATTCCCAAATTTTGCGGAGGTGGTTGATTTTATTCGTAGTCAGTTAGCCCTGTCAGCCATGAGTGATGGGGTTTTACGTCTGCCTGGCCTTCTCTTGGTCGGAAATCCAGGTACTGGCAAAACTGAATTTATGCTGACGCTAGCGAATGATTTAAAAACTAAGCTGGAGATTATCGACATCAGCGCCGCCCAAACTGGAATTGCATTAACGGGCTCAGAAACCTACTGGAGTAATACTCGAACCGGAGTATTGTTTGACACGCTGGTGTTCGGAGAGATTGCAAATCCCATCATTATGCTGGATGAGGTTGACAAAGCGCGTAGCGATGACGCCCATAAACCCCTGGCAGCGCTGCATCAGCTATTGGAGCCCCGGCAAGCTAAAATATTTAAGGACTTATCGTTGACTGAATTAGTGTTGGATGCATCACATGTTATGTGGATGGCTACGGCGAATACCCTGGATACTCTGGAAAAACCGATTATGGATAGATTTACGGTTTTTAATATTTCCGACCCATCGAGTGAGCAAATGAGGGTGATAACTGCTACTCAGTATCAGCGATTTATTGATAATCACCCGTCCGGCCATGTTTTCGAAGAAACCATGCGTTCCGAGGTGATTGATGAGCTCTGCAAGTACCATCCACGAAAGGTTCGGAAGATGCTGGAGCAATCCTTTGGCCTGGCTGCATATGACGGTCGTAATTACATTACCGTTGAAGATATTCGAGCCAGTGATACGGACAGCAAAAAAGATCGCAACTTAGGCATTGGTTTTTTAAGTAGCGTTGACTAGTTTTTAGTCAAATTGATAAAAACTCAATATTTACAATCCCTAACAGTGAAATATAGCTATTTAACGACAAGGTTATCCACAAATTTTGTGGATAACCCTCATGAATTTTTGAGATGAGCAATAAGCTAATGCCAAACAAAATTCTTTTTTGCGGAGATCCGCACGGATGCTTTGCAAACATTATCAGCGCTGTACATAAGTACCGTCCTGAAGCCGTTATCTTGCTGGGTGACTTCAATTTAGAGGTCCCACTCGAAAATTACTTGAGAACCATTATCGGCATGACCAGATCTATTGGATTCCGGGGTAACCATGATTTTGATTCAACAGCAGAGCATGAGAATTTATTCCATTCCGCACTTTCCTACAACAACCTGCACCTAAAGGTTGTTGAAGTGGGAGGGCTTAGAATTGCCGGGTTGGGTGGAATATTCATGGGGCGAATCTGGATGCCGGGCGAAATCCCCAAATGGGTAGATAAAAAACACTGGCTAAAGCACCAGCCAAACAGCGTGGCAAAAATCCCCCTGCATCTTGACGCTGCGATCTGGCACCACGAATTTGAAAGCATGAAGAAACAGATCAGGGCGGATATCTTAGTGACACATGAAGCCCCAAGTTGCCACCGGCATGGATTTGAGGCAATAGATGAACTGGGCAAGGCCATTGGCGCCAAGCACATCTTTCATGGCCACCATCATGTTTATTACAGCGATAAACTGTCCGGCGGAATTGAGGTAACCGGTGTTGCCATTGGCGGTGTTACCAATCTTGCCGGCGAACAATTAATAAAAAGATAAAAGGAGGTAAGAAAATGATTTATGGCATCGCAGAACCCAGAAATAATTTTCCTGTAACCATCATGGCATGGTCAATTAAAGAAATTGTTTGGGGTGAAAGTGAACAACCAACGCGTCACCTTGTCGGTCACATTCCCCAGAATAGTTCAGGACGTGCATCTTCGGCTATACAGTCGTTCGATCGGGAAAAAATGCAGATCACAACAAGCTCAGGGCGAGTTTATGCCTTGCTGGGTCCTCCAGGCGAAAATGGTGATGCAGACTATGTCTGGACTCACTGGAAAAAAATCAACAACGCCCAAAGCGAAAAAGATGTAACTAACGAATATTATGAGAGCTAACACATGAAAATATTTTTAACCAGTGACATACATTCTGAAAACCCCGAGGGTATTGTTGATCCCAATTTTGACATTAAATACTTAAAATTCAGTTACCCTGAAGATGCTGACGTGGTTGTCCTGGCGGGTGACATCGGAGAGGGTATTAAAGGCTTGGAATATGCCAGGAACTGCTTTGCAGACAAGGAGATTATTTACGTTCCTGGTAACCATGAATATTATGAGTCAGATCTGGCCATCATTGACGACATGATCCCAAAAGCGAAAGAGTTAGGTATTCATTTGCTTGATAACGATTCGGTCATTATTGACGGAGTCCGGTTTCTAGGGACGACATTGTGGACAAGTTTCGATAATTATTCACCTGAAGCCCTCGCAGAAGCCGAGCGCACTATGCGTGACTATCATTATATAAAATGTAAGAGATGGAAGAATGAACATAACAGGGAAAAGGCATTGCGACTAATGGATTCCGAAAATGCTTTCGGCGTTGACCCTGATAATTTCTCACCGACGGTTGCATATTTGTTGCACCGAGAGGCTTTGGATTGGTTAAGTCAGCAACTGAATAAGCCGTATCAGGGAAAGACAGTTGTTGTTACCCATCACGCTCCATCCCTGCGTTCAACAATCGCTAATGACTATGCTTACGCGTCAGATTTAGAAAAATTTATCGCAAACAGGGCCGACAAAATAAATCTTTGGTGTCACGGGCATATTCATCAGCCGGTTGACTATGAATTGTCAGGTGTGCGCATAGTCAGCAACCCGCGCGGGTATCCTACATTACCCATTTCCAAGGTTTTTGATGAAGGAAAAATAATATGCCTGTAAATAAGCAGGCGGTAAAGGCAATCAAGCTGGCAACTCAGCTGCTGCAAAATTACCCAGTTTACCTAACAACTTTTTCCACCTGTAGCTGTTGCAAGAGCAATCCAGCCAAGGATGGAATGGTATGTTCTGAATGCTTAGAGGATGAGCTAGCGTCGATTGTTGGTTATCAGTTGGCAAAAGAACTTCACGATGAGATAAAACATAATCAGGTTAAAGACTATGATAATGCCAAGATTTCTTGATGTCGAGGCGAGTTCGCTTAGCATCGACAGTTATCCCATAGAGATTGCATGGTCGGATCATCAGGGGAATATTGAGAGCCGGTTAATCAATCCGTATGCGGTGGATGGCTGGAGAGATTGGGATTACAACGCTCAGCAAATGCATGGGTTAAGCCGCAAACAGTGCAGGGAAGAAGGTGTACACCCAAAACAGATGTGTAATCTCATGAGTCAGTCAATCAAGCCGGGCGAAATTATCTATGCGGATGGCGGGGCATTTGATGAGAACTGGGTTGATGTTCTTTATTCAGAAGGATCAGCACTGGGTTATGCCCAATTCAAAGTTGTCCACTCAGATGCCATTATGCTTCCACTTTTAACAAAAATTGAATTTGATGAAAAAAAGCGCTGGCAGCTTTATGAAAATTTGAAGTTAGAGGCCAGAAGAATGGTTGGAACACGACATAGGGCTGAGCCTGATGTGCGATATCTGATTGAGTTGTGGCGATTATGTATCAGTATGAGTAAAGCTATTTGATAAATAATTTTCAAATTCTGAATACGTCCTGATGATTTTTAACCCGACAGAACACACAATCGATCTTGGTGAGGCTGGCTTCTGGCATAGCAAACAGCCTTTTCGTGTTCATCTTGATGCCAGTAAGCTGGTAGAGCTGATTGGTCATGCCGACAGCGTTTATCGCGTGTATGAGTTAATGTTGATTGAACGGCCTGGCGATGTCTGGGATTATGTTGGGGTCACCATCGATGCATTGCCATCAGGCGTGGCGGATCGGGTCAAATTCGCCCGCGAAAAAGCCCTGTCATCTTATGGAAATGACCACCCATGGCCCGAAGGTCGGATTCCATTTACTGTGTTTGATAGGCTGTTTTTCTGGGGCTTTTATGACACGGCACCCGAGGATGAAGCCTGGCTGAACTACCGGGATACGCCACCCATGCGCGCCTTTGCGCAGCAACTTTTGGCAATGGTTAGCGCTGCTCAGTGTCGATTGGACAGGAACGATGGTTTATTCCGTCATGTAGTGACCCGCTTTCGATCAGGCGAGCACCCCTATGGGTATCTGGATCGTCCCGTAGCTATCGAGAAAGGCCGTGAGTACTCGCCGAACAGCCCCACGCACACTACAGCCTTCTACAAGAAACTTGACGAGTTGCTTTGCTATCCCGAGTTGACATCGGTCGCGTATCGGGCTGACGGCGACTACCATGTGCTTCGAATGATGGCTACCGAACAGCGACGACGTGCGGATAAAACCGGACACAGCGCAGGCCATGCAATGCATTTGAGCGCTTTAGTAAACCACAAAATTAGCAACGAGGCCTGGGGCTCTGAGATAAGGTTCTTCGAAGAAGGCCTCGCTCACGGCGATCTATTCATAGAAGGTGGAGGCTTGGGTGGTGAAAATTTGCAATCGCTGGTTGAAAAACATCATTGCTTACCGGGTCGCTATATCTTGTCTACAAAAGATGAAGGGTGCATCAAAGGCTTTGACATCGAGTCAGGCGATGGCTGGGTGTTGTATCGTAAGCGATTTCTTGATGGACGTCGGCGTGGACTTGAGCGAATCGAGAGTCGACGCCATAGCTCACTGGGTCCTGTGCTGAATTTTGGTGGACAAGGCACAACTGTTTTTGATTACGATAAAACTGTGATGGTGGTCGGCGAAGAGGTGGAGCGCCGTGTACGAGCGGCTCTGGCTATAGTTATGGTGGAGTGGCAGCAGCATGGCGGTGATCCTGTCCTGATCGTGCTAGGTGGCGACATTCGGCCATTCGAGATGGTCGGTTGTCGCTATCAGCTTCAACCAGTTATATGTCCGGAGCAGAACGAATCGAACACCTCCGCCGATTGGTTACGAGCCGTTCTTCAACAAATGAGCCCATGGATCGACGTCATCATCGCGCTGGACGCTCCGTTGTGGGCAGCTCAGGTCTTGGCTGATCGTGTCAGTTCTTCTAAGGAGCCATGGTCTCCGTGGGTGGTTACGAGTTCCTGTGTTGAACAGCTCCAGGCGGATCTGGTGATTGAGGGTAACCTTGCTAAAAGCCTCGTAGAAGCACACTTTCGCGCGCAAATGCTGCGACCGCTAATCTTGTAGTATTGAGATGCTGCAGATTGATGCGCCAAGGCTACCCATATTAGAGAATGTATGTCATTTCATACAATAACCATATATCGGATATATGGTTATTGTATTATTTTCGCATGAAAACTATTCGTGTCCGTATCCCAACTCACGTTGATGTCGGATAGTGTGAATAACGACCAGATCCATTTCTTGGTCAAACGTATACAGCGCAACATAGCCGTTTTTCCCGTACTCTATGACCAGTTCCCGAAAATCGTCATAATCGGCGAGCGGGTAACTTCTGCCGACCAAGGGGGTCGTGCGCAGTATTTTGAATGACGCAAGGATAAGGGAAACAGCCTCACCGGCTTTCTCCGGCACTCCGTTTTGAATGAGGAAATCGGCAAATCGCTGTAAATCCTGCCGTGCCCGGTCGGAAATCTTTACTTGTGGCATTGCGGTAATGGCTTATGGGTAGAAGTGCTTAAACTTGTCGCCCATTCCTCCATTTCTTCGATCGTCACAAACAAGCCGGTTGCCTGAAAATGCTCATACGAATTGATGGCATCCTGCTCGTATTGCATTTTTGCCCGCGTTTGGTCTATGTACCTGTCCACCGCTTCAATCAAGAGGCTATGGACACTACGCTTTTGACGGATTGCAAGCTCGGAAAGGGCTTGCTTACGAGCCCCCAGCTTCACGGACGTGACACCGCTTGCCGTATGGTTTTCGGTAGAATTTGACATAATCATCCTATAAAGGTATTACCGGGTAATACTTCATTATATGGATTTTTTTTGTAAGTCAAAAACATTTCCGCTATTTCCATACACGGCTGTTGTTGTGAGGCACATAAACAACTCCACTCTCGTCATAAATGGTTGGTTGAAAGCCTGGCTCCAGAATTGACGCAATGCGGTGAGCTGATCGGCTTTTTACGATCCCATTCCGGACATTCAGATGTCTACAGGTCAGGTGGTGACCAGTTTGTCGTCTTTTTTGACCGCCACGCGCAATCCCGCTACTAAAGACATCGCCCAACAGCAATTACCGGTTCTTGAAGTGTATAGAGCTAAAACTGCCAACCAAAAAGAATGAAGCGAGTTTCACCAGTATTACCAAATATCGGCTAAGGAAATGAGTTTCTTGGCAAACAGACCATAACCTGGCACTAGTGATGAACGTGATCGTGAATGGGTTTCCGCGAGGCAAATGCGATCAATGTAGTCACCAGACAAAGTACACCCGCGATGGTAAAGGTTAATGGTGCTTCAAATTGGCTAACGCCCCAACCTATAGCGGGATAGGTGATAAGCCAAAACGTATGCGTCAGCGCGAAATGCGCGGCATAAGCCTTTCCTCGATCAGCTTCTTTGGTGTGTTCGGCCAGCAAGGTTGACGAAGACAGCTCGATGAGCGCCTGACCCGCACCATTAAGCACCCAAAGCCATATGAAAAGTAAGAATGGTGGCTGCTGTATGCCTGGCAACAGTATCAGTCCTAATACCACACCGCCTATAAGCAAAGCACGATCAGTCCAACGATGGCGTCGCCCATGCAGTTCGGAAGGTTTTTTGGCGCTGGATTCATATCGACCAGTAGCCCAACCCAAAAACAATGCGGTGACCGTGGAACCAAGACCCAGGCCGGCCATAGCCAAAACAAATTCGGTTTCACCCAGCATCAACACATCTTTGACATACACCACTGTGGACACGATAGCCGCCGCACCGGCAATCGCGTCAACCAAATTCAACAACAATGCGCGTCGCAGAACGGTCTGGCGTAGCAGTATCCGGGTACCGATGGTCAATTCATCAAGTAAAGTTCTGAGCGTAAATCGAATGCTCGGCTTGGGTAGATGCGGCAACACGCTGGCCGAAACCAGAACGGCAGAAACCAAATAGGTGCCGGCGTCAAACCAAAATAACCAGTTAAGACCTAGCAGAGAAACCAGCAACCCGGCCACAGCCGGACCTAAAGCAGCTTCGACGTCGACTGCTATCCTCGACAGCGAGAGTGCTTTTACATACTGCTCGCGGCCAATCACTTCGGGAATGGTCGAGTCATAGGTCGGCGTAAAAAAAGCAGTGGCGGCGTTGATCAAGAAAATCATCAGATAGATTTGCCACACACTTTGCACCAACGGGAACAAGGCCATCAGTGCGAAGCGCACGAGGTCGGCCAGAATCAACATGAGTTTGCGATTTGCTCGATCTGCAAGCACCCCTGCTGGCTGGGAAAACAATAAAAACGCCAGGATGCGTAACATCAAGGCATTGCCGATCACAGCAGCGGCGGAATCACCGCCCACCATTTGATGCGCGAACAGCGCCAAACCCACTGTTGTAGCACCGCTGCCAGCGAGCGATATAATCTGTGCGGAAAATAGTAAGCTGAAATTACGATTGCGGAAAAGTGATGGTGAAGACTGTGGCGGTTTACTCATGCTTTTCTGAAACAGATTGGCCGACAAAAGCCAGCCCATAAGTGTAGTGGCCCGACGACATAAATCACAGGAGCCGATTACATCCGTTTTTCGGGACCAGATTAATAGACGGTGGCTTCATTCTTTGGAACTCTGCGGCCTTTGTGGGGCTGGCGGTGTATAGATTTTATCTAAATCGTTATCGATTTTAACGGCAAGACTTTCGATACCTTTTAGGGTTAATTTTTTATCTCCGCCTTTCGTTTCTGAAATGTAATTACCCATTAAGTGTCCGTCGTTAGTCCTGACTAAATGCCCCATAATATAAGCAAATAAAAAGCTTCTTTACGCCGAATGCTAGTATAGCGCTGCCTGATCCGTCATTTCCATTTTGACTGTCAACTCGTATAACCAACATAAGCTCTGTAACCTGCGAAAACCGACAGCAGCAGAAAGATAGTTCCGCTGATTTTGTGTAACAGGACCAAAGGAACTTTTTGTAAAATGGTGCGACCAGCTAAAATCCCTAAAGCCGATGTTGAAGCTAGCGCGGCGGTAGAACCGAACCATACGGCAATAGGTGCTGCTGTACTGCTTAAGGCAACCACAGCCAATTGTGTTTTGTCTCCGAATTCAGCCATTGTAATCAATAAGAAAGTGGTGAAGAAAATACCGTGACCACTTTTTTCTTTAACTTCCTCATTGTCATTATTTTCTTCTTCTACGCGTAAGGAATGGATGCCAAAGGCTGCAAATAGGAAGGCTACTATTGACGCGACGATATATTCCGGCAGCCAGCTGGCAATAGCGACGCCAAAAACAACAGCCAAGGTGTTTAAAAAGGCAAAGGCTGCGATAGCACCCAACATAATGGGCATGGCTCTGTGCCGGGATGCCAGGGTCATGCAAACCAGCTGGCTTTTATCACCGATTTCCGCCGCTGCAATCAGGGCAAAACTGGTCGCTGCTGCGGCTGATATTTCGGTGATATTGCCGGTGGTCAGTAAAGATAGAAAGTTTTGTAAATAGCCGTGAAGAAATTCAGAAATATCTATAGTTTTTAGCGACGTTAGAAAATATTGTAAATAGCTTTGAAGATGATCCATTTGTTTCCTGAGAACGATTTATTTCTACGTACACCGTTGCGATCAAGGTGATGTAAAACGCACCTCGCAACGACGAGGACAAGTATGGCATTAACCCAACATGTTGTCCAAGACCATCATAATGATGAAGCCAATCATTAAGGCGAATGTTGCATAGCGCGAACGTCCATTGGCGTGGGTTTCGGGAATAATTTCTTCGCTGATCACAAACAGCATGGCACCAGCGGCAAAGCCCATCGCTAGCGGCAGTATGGGCTGAAAGACGGTGACCATGGTAATGCCTAGCAAACCGCCTACGGGTTCAACCAGGCCTGTTGCGGTGGCAATGCCCACAGCTCTCCATTTGTTGTAGCCCAATCCGACCAAGGGCAGGGCAACGGCCAGACCTTCAGGAATATTTTGCAGGGCAATGGCAATAGCCAGAACCACACCATTTTTCATTTCTCCGGAGCCAAAACTAACACCGACTGACATGCCTTCAGGAAAGTTGTGGATGGTAATTGCGATGATGAATAGCCAGACTTTGTTTAGGGAGGCCAGATCGGTATCAGCAATTGAATCAAGGTGTACATGCGGCAACTGGCGATCAGCGTAATGCAAAAACACAGCGCCAATCAACATACCCAAGGAGACGATATAAATGCCTTGGCCGGGCCAGATTTGATTGCCGTAAGCCATGCCTGGAACCAGTAGTGAAAATGCAGTTGCGGCCAGCATGACGCCTGCGGCGGCGCCGAGCATGCTATTGAACAGGTTTTTTGAGATGTCTTTGAAAAACAGTGCGGGTAAAGCGCCAAGTCCTGTAGCCAGTCCCGCCAGGATGCTGGCAAAGAAACCGATAACAACAATCTCACCAAAAACCAGATATAAACTGCCAAAAACCACCAGCTGTGACAACAGGAACAGTGCAGCCACCGTTGTCCAGCGTTTAAGCGGGGGCATGTTTACTATTGCCCGATAATTTTCGCTGGATTTTATCCTGGTTACTTGGGTTTCAACATAGCGTTGCAAGGATGATATTGTCTTGGTTGTAAATGTCATAAGATTTGCCAGCGTCAGCTTGTTGCGGAATAGGTGTTTGGCATTATAGCGAAATACTCATTAATTGGTTTCTGTCGCAACTATTCAAAGGCCTTAAGCCGCGTTGATGACTTATAAATATCTGGATGGTGATTGACAATCCCACCCGTTACGACGAGAATCGAATCGCAGAATAATTCGTTTCAGAAGGTATGGAATTACTACGGTTTAGCGTGGATGATAAGCAATGCTTAGGAAGTGAACGATTTATCAAACTGATCGAAAATTAAGGTGCTGGGTGTTACCCCAAACTTGGATGAGCGATTGTTGACTTAAGAATATGTTGAAGGTTCCTAGTATGGCGAGTTGGAGAGTTGAAATTTTTAATACAAAAGGTCAAACAGCAAGTATTGACCTTATAGATTCGCTGGGTCCTTTAAACGACTGGCAATCATTAGATCCTGAAGCTTTTCGGCCAGATAGGGGGCAATTCATAAACCAATTTAGTCGAGTTATCCCATCCGAGGAACCGTCCTGGTTTCTTAACGACTTGGATATTGATGAGGTGCAGATTGGATCAACTGGTTGGGGTGAAGTATTGAAGAATGGCGGTTGGTTCCCTGAGGGGGAGATTCAATGGAAAATCATATCCGCACTGTGAATAGTTATAAAAATGGCGATGAAATATTGCGGTCCATTGTTTCATGGCTGTAATACGGGGTATAAGAGCATGCTCCATACAGGCTTAATGAACAGTACTCGTTAATCGTCGAAAGAACGGCATTGATGCCGTCTAACGAGCTACATTCTTTCTCAGGAAAGATACCACAAACACTATACCTTTCCGTAGTTCCTCCAAGATTAGGATAGACGCCGCCACTCCGACTACCAGTGCCCAGTCGATCAACGTTAAGCTGGTTGTGCGGAAAATCGCCTGTGCTGGAGACCAATGCACCGCAACCACTTGCAGGCAGACTACACCCAGCAACGAAACCCAAAGCAAGCGGTTATGAAAAAATCGCTTGTTGAAAGTGGTGCCGTTTTCAGCACGGGCATTGAATATATTGAAAAACTGGAACATCACGAAAACGGTAAAGGCTAGCGATAGTGCATGCTCCTCAGTACCCGTTAACAAACCATAATACATCAGCCCCAAAGTTCCGACCGTCATCGTGAGCCCAAACACAAAAATCTTACCTGTTCGCCGTAGCGTAAGCATCTGGTCAGTAGCGTTACGCGGTGGTTCTCGCATGATACCGGGACGCGGCGGATCCAGTGATAGAGAGACCGCGGGGGGGCCATCCATAATGAGCGCAACCCACAGAATCTGGATCGGTGTAAAGGGTTCAGGCAGACCCAGCACAGGTCCGAAAAATACGGTCATCACGGCTCCCATGGTAGTGGAAAGCTGAAACCGGATAAATTTCAGAATGTTCTCGTAGAGCGTCCGGCCTTCCTGAACCGCGCCCACGATCGTGGCGAAATTGTCATCGGTCAACACCATGACGGCTGCTTCTTTGGCTACCTCGGTACCACTGTCTCCCATCGCGATACCTATATCAGCCTGTTTAAGCGCCGGCGCATCATTGACACCATCCCCAGTCATTGCCACGATATGTCCTTTTTCCTTGAGTGCCTGGACAATCTTTACCTTCTGCTCAGGCACAACCCGCGCAAATATGTCTACATCCGTGATGACTTCAGCCAGCTGATGGGCATTCATATGATCAAGTTCCACACCAGTAACCACTGTGTCATGTAACCCCAACTCACGCGCAATCACGGATGCCGTTTCTTTATGATCTCCAGTAATCATCTTGACCATAATGCCCGCTTCTTGGCAAAGAGCAATGGCGGCCTTCGCCTCGGAGCGCGGTGGATCCATCAGTCCGACTAACCCCACAAAGGTGAGATTGATTAGGTAGGTAAAAGGATTCTGAGTGGGCTGGAATTCGTTGGGTTCCAGGTCACGCTGAGCTACCAAAAGTCCGCGCAGGCCACGACCTGCGAGCATCCCGAATTCCTGTTTGATTTTTTCCCTATGCTGTTCGGTTAGGGGCTTTACCCCTTCCGCATCCAAAAATAGGGTGCACCTTTCCAATAAGACGTCAGGAGCTCCCTTCAAAAAGAGGCGTACGATCAATTCGTCTTGATGGAATGTCGCCATGAACTTGTGTGACGAATCAAACGGTATTTCAGCCACGCGGGGTAGCTTTCTTTCTAAGTCAGTCGGATTGATCCCACCTTTGGCTGCCAATACCAGTAATGCGCCTTCCATAGGGTCACCGATCACTTGGCCGTCGCTAACACGGCTGTCATTACATAGCGTGATAGCTTGCAAAAGAGGGGTAAGGTCAGGAATTACTCCTTCCCCGGCTTCTGGGCGAATTAACCCGTCGACGCTATATCCTTCACCAGATACCACAAAGCGCCGTTCCTCAAAATAGAATGCCCGTGCAGTCATTTGATTCATAGTGAGTGTTCCAGTTTTATCAGAACAGATCACGGTCGTGCATCCTAAGGTTTCCACACTGGCCAAGCGCTTGACGATGGCACGATTCTTGGCCATCCGATGCATGCCTAGAGCCAAGGTTACGGTCACTACGGTAGGCAACCCTTCTGGCATGGAGGCAATCGTAAGGGCAATGGAATCCAAAATAATACTGGTTAGCGCCTCCCCCCGTAACCATTTAAGCAAAAACAACGCACCGACCATAGTACCTGCGATAACCGTGAGGCGTTTGCCCAGCATGTCCAGTTGGATCTGAAGAGGTGAAGGACCGTCGGGCGTCGTCGCCAAGAGTTTGGAGAGGCGGCCCATTTCAGTAAGCATACCCGTACCCACAACAATCATTTCGGCACGTCCCCGCGTCACCATTGTATTCATGTAGGCCATGTTAAGCCGATCCGCCAAAGCGGTCTCTGCTGACAAACATTCGACAATCTGTTTAGTGACTGGCTGCGATTCACCCGTGAACGTCGATTCGTCGATTTCCAGACTGTTTACGATAAAGAGTCGGCCATCCGCAGGGATGCGGTCTCCCGCCTCCAGCAGCACGATGTCTCCCGGCACCAATTGTTCTGAAGGGATTTCAATGACTGTACCATCACGGCGTACGCGAGCTTTGGATGCCAGCATATTCTTGAGCGCGCTCAGGCTTTTCTCAGCGCGATACTCTTGGTAGAAACCCAATATCGCGTTGAGAAAAACAACACTCAGAATGACTGTTGCATCTTTGATGTTGCCAATGCTTGCGGCCAAACCGGCACCTATCATCAATATCAAGATCAGCAGGCTCTTAAATTGGCCGAAAAATAACAGCCACGGGGATCGTGGCGGCTTCTCGAAAAGTCGGTTCAGACCGAAGGATTTTCGTCGCTCTGCCGCTTGTTGGGTTGTTAAACCCAATCGTATATCGACATCCAACTGTCTCTCGACATCATGGTCGGAAAGGCAATGCCAGTTTGATTCGACTTTAGAGCTTCTCATTAGATTGAATATTTGCATAACAATTGAAAATAAAAGGCAGCCAAGCTCGATTAACGGCAGCGATGCCCATAATTCAGCTCTGGTGGGATCTTGGAAGCAAGGGAGCAGTGACGCTGTTTACCTAATAACCCGATGGCGTGTTTGCGCACCGAATCGTAATTGGCTCTTAATGCTGCGAGCTCTCTTAAATGAGTATTTGCCTCATTTAATTGTTTGAAAATGACTTTTTCCGGATCTCCTATAAACAAATCATGTACCAGATTACCGTGGTGTTTTTGCTCATGGATTAATCCGCACGGATCGACTTTAGACGGTTCGATAGGATCATCACAGCAGCTCATAATTTTCCCCTCATATAAAGTTTAGATTGGCCTACATCATACCGCGAAACGAAGAATGGCATACCATGCCTTGACTGTGCGAATGAGAATCATTATCATTTGCAAAAATAATTCGCTACAGGTTTTGATATGGAAAATAACTTGGTACACATAGCCATTTCACCAAACGTTTTAGCCTCATTGATTGAGAGGGGAACTATTCACGCCATAGATTTTAGATGCCTGGATATTGATTCGAAAAAAACGGTTTGGAAATTATTCCTCTCTACCGTGAAAATAACGAAAAGGAATGAATCGGGATGCCAAGAGGCTGGTTATGTCTGATAACGATACGCAAGGGATGTTATTAATGGCAATTGAATATTTGAAAATACAATATGAATCCCTGCAAAATCCTTGTATTGCTCTGTGCATTTCAAGAAACTATCGATTACTTAGCTTGTTGGATATTGCCCCAAACAAGCAAAGAAGGTATGCCGAATATTCAAAGTCATGGCTGACTAGCTACACAGCCAGCCCGAGGTATTCCCAAAAAATGCAAAATCAGCTTAATGATTTTACTCAGCTGTATGACTTCAACTAATTGCATTTCGTGGGATATGCAAAAATAGTCAAAATTGGAAAGATTAATTTGACGGCTAGGATGTGCGGTATAGAATCGCTGTGAATGCTTACCAACTCGCCACAGGCTATCGATAAGCTTATGTCCGATTCACATTAAAGAGGTCATTATGAAAGGCGACAAGAAAATTCTGGAAATTCTTAACAGTTTGCTTGCCGGAGAACTGAGCGCATCTGATCAGTACCTTATCCATGGCGAGATGTACGCCGATTTCGGCCTGCATCATCTTGCAGAAAAAAGCCTACACGAATCCGAGCATGAACGGCAGCATGCACGAGCCTTGATTCAGCGTATCCTGTTTTTGGAAGGTACGCCCAATCTAGCTAAACGAGGGGCATTAACAGTAGGTAGCGCGGTGCCGGAAATGCTAAAGGCTGACCTGGAAGTCGAATATCATGTGGTTGGAGAGTTAAAAAAAGCTATCGCCGCCTGTGAAAAAGGCCAGGATTATGTGACGCGCGATATATTGGTAGTGCAACTGGACGACACGGAAATGGATCATGCCTACTGGCTGGAACAACAATTGAAACTGATCAACCTTGTGGGTCTGGAAAACTACCAGCAAAGCCAAATGAAACCGAGTATCTAAGTTAGCAAGGACACCGATATGAAAGGCAATAAAAAAGTCATTGAAACCCTCAACAAAATACTCAAAAACGAGCTAACCTCGATCAATCAGTATTTCCTTCATGCCCGTATGTTTCGTCATTGGGGGTTGGAAAAACTCAACGATTATCAGTACAAGCAATCGATCCGCGTCATGAAGGAAGCTGATGAGCTCATCGAGCGAATCTTGTTTCTGGAAGGGTTGCCCAATCTGCAAAACCTCGGAAAGCTGTTGATTGGTGAGAATGTCGTTGAATGTTTAAACGGCGATCTGGAATATGAAAAAAATGAACAGCGACCACTGCTAATAAAAGCCGTGGCTTTATGTGAGGAATTGCAGGACTACGTCACTCGCGATTTGCTGGAAGAGTTGCTGGAGCACTGCGAACAAGCTATCGACTGGCTAGAAACCCAGCAAGGCTTAATAACGAATGTCAGTTTGCCAAATTATTTACAGTCACATATGCAACAGGGCAGCGATTGAGGCAGTCGAATAGCTTTACCGATACCGCATTTTTAGGGCTTAATCGGGCTTGACAAATACACGAAACTAAATAAGAATGATTATCATTTATTACGTGCTATTGCATTTATTAGGGGAGCTGTTTCATGTATGTATGTGTTTGCCAAGCGGTGACGGATCGGGAGATTCATCAAGCCGCCAGAGACGGCGCAAGAACACTCAGGGATTTGCGTCGTGATTTGGGGGTAGGCGTTGATTGCGGCCGCTGTGTAAGTTGCGCTCGACAGTGCTTAAAATCAGTCAGTGTTGATTTCCAGGAAGGTATACAATTACACGTCCTTGCTTGAGTTTGTTGAGCGTGGGGTTATCCGCATCTTGAACGTCAGACAATGGCGAAAACGACGCTAATCTGACGTGGTTTGAGCATCATGTCTGATGCCCGGTTGAGGCATACTTTAATCTGACACTATAGTTACACACGGAGAACGTGCAGTTTCGAAACATCCTGATCCTACCAAACTAGGCCTGTCATGTTTTCCCTAAATACACGAAGGATTTGCGATTTGGGCTCGCGTAGAAGATCCCTCATGATTCCACTTTCCTCGATTCTGCCTTGGTTTAGGACAACAGTCTGTCTGCAGAGAGTTGTAGCCTCTATCGGATCATGGCTTACAAGAACGAGCGTGATTTTCTTCTTTTCGGCAAGAAGGGAAATTTCTTCCAATAGCGTGATCTTTGTTACGAGATCAAGGCCTGAAAACGGCTCGTCGAGAAACAGAAAATCAGGTTCAGCAGCCAACGCTCGCGCAAGGGCCACACGTTGTTGTTGCCCACCTGAAAGTTTTTCCGGCTTTCGATCGGAAAGAGCTTCGATCTTGCAAAGGGTCAAGGCTTCGATTGCTTTTCGATGCTTCTCTTGCTTTGAGAGAGGTTGAGCAGCAAGCCCAAGCAGAACATTATCCAGAACGGATAAATTCGGCCATAAGGCGAGATCCTGAAAGACCATTGCAATCCCTCTTTGATGCGGTAGCAGAAGAATCTGATCCGCCTTGGAGATCAGCGAACCATTCAGAAGAATCTCGCCACTTGCCGGCGCTTCAAGACCGGCAAGCAAACGTAGCATGGTTGATTTTCCGCAACCTGAAGGGCCGATGATCGCAAGGCTTTCGCCTGGTTCGATTGAGAATGAAATGTCCGAAAGCGCCATCACTCCATCATATTTCTTTGAGACTGAACGAAGTTCAAATCCGGATTTCATGCCGCCGTCCTCCTGTCCGCAATTGCCCAACCTATAATTAAAAGGCTCGCAGCCCCTGCGATATAAAGAAAGCAAAGGGCAGCAACCAGGGATTCAGGGGCATTTGCCATGACGGTGAATATCTGGACGGGAAGTGAGTCTGCTCCTGGCGGACGAAGCAGCAAAGCCGTCCCCACTTCTGCTGTTGAAAGGAGAGCAACGATCAGGCAAGCAAGCACTATTGCCGGAAGCAGCACTGGGCCGAGGACTCGCCGAATGTAAAGGGTGAGAGAAACGCCATGAACCGAAGCAACGAGCGCCTGCGATGGCGTTGTAGTTCCGAATGACCGCATGACGAGAATTGTAGCGATAGGGACGAAACGAAGCGCCGACGCCAGGCCCACGGTAAATCTACTGCGCAGCAGAGGATCAAGCCATGCCGGAATGATGGTTCCAAGCTTGATAATACCTAAAGCATTAATTGATGGCGGCAGAGATAAAAGCAGAAAGAGACCGATAAGTACAGCACGTCTAAGCTGACTCTCTCTACCCGCCGCAATCGCTAAGAGAAACCCAAGGATGGTAGCGATAAATCCGGCCGTAAAGGCGTAAATAAACATATTGGTTATGGTTCGACTTACTTCTTGCAAGGCACGCTCTAGTGGAAATTGCACTGTGAGCGGTCGAATTATTCCGGCCATCGGCAGAACAGTCGTGATCAAGATGATGACGCAAAGTAAAAGCAAGCTGATCCAGCCCGCCCGCCTGTGCCTCGCCAATGGAGCTGGTTCAATGTCCCTTCCAAGGAGCCCTGCGGCGACGTTCGGAGCAATGAGGATGGCAATGGGGGTTGAGATGAGAAGTACTATCCCCGTCAAAAAAGCACACTGTTTTGCCGCAAGCGGGAAATCGTATAGCGCAGAGAAACTGAGAAGAATTTCGTAGGGAACTCCTGAGAACCCCAGGATTTGTCCAGGACCCGGATCAGAAAGGGTCAGGATTCCGGCGAGCATTCCTGTTAAAAGTGCAGCGGGAAGTACGGCCTGAGCAGTGTAACGAAAAAGTAAAACCTCACCACCGACCAGCCTTACCGCTTCAATTTGACTTTTCGATAAACGCCGGGCTGAAACCAATGTCATGTAGAGGACTAGAGGAACCGCTGCTGCGGTAAAGACTAAGATGGTCCCGGTTGGGCCGGATAAGAAGCTATCGGGTGGCAGACCAAGATAGATTTGGAGTTGCGAGAACCCGATTGCCCCGAGAAACGAAGGAACAAGCAGTGGAATTGCAATCAGGGCCAGCAAGACTCGCCGGCCCGGAAACTCGTAAAGCGCACTCAAAAGGCCGGCAGGAACCCCAAGAAGAACTGAAGTGGCTGCGACTGCCACAGCTACAATGAGGCTATGAAAAACGGCGGTACCAAACCCACTTCCGAATAGACCGTCAGCAGATTTCTCAACGAGAATGGTCCACAGGAGCGGGAACGCCGGAGAAAAGGCGAGAAGGAAAATGCTCGCCATGACCATGCTTCGCCATCTGCCGGGTTTTTCAAGGATGCCACAGGAAATCATCGACTGTTCTTTGCCGCCCACTCTTTAAGAAATCCATGAGAAATCTCGTCAAGTTTGGCAGCGAGCTTTCCGTAATCCACTGTCATGGGATGAAGTCTGTCCAAAGTGGGAACGTGGGGCGGCACCTTCAGCCCTGCACGAAGCGGAATCTGCGCGGCATCGCTTTCGGCAAGTGCCTGTTCCGTTTCCGGACTAAGCAAAAAGTCGATAAATTGTTTCCCGCCTTCCGGGTTTGGGCCGCCGGCAATCAGAACGGTTGCGTTCGGAATCATCAATGTTCCAATTCCTTGCTCATCAGGATAGACAATGCCCACCGGCTTTTTATCTTTCATGGTCTCATAAGCGTCATCCGAATCCGCAATGCCCACCGCGCAGTCACCTTCAGCGACGCGGCGGCGAACTTCACCGTTAGATGAAACCATTCTGACACCGTTTCGAGTCAGCCCATCAAAATAGTCACGCCCGCCTTTGTCCCCCAAAACGGCAAAGAGTGCTGCCGCTTGCATCGAAGTCGTGCCAAAGAGTGGATTTGCAATGCAGCCTTTGCCATGAAGATCGGGATTATTTGAAAGATCGAGAATCGACTTTGGCTCTTTTTCTTTTGGGATGAGATTAGTGTTATAGAGAATGACTCTTGCCCGCGAGGAAAAGCCCGTCCAGTATCCATCAGGATCGCTATAGGTTTGCTGGAGTCCTTGGGCTTGAGGTGAATGATAAGCGGCAGATACCCCTTTATTCTTCAGAATGGCGGCCCGCACGGGATCGCCGCTCCAAAAAACATCAGCCTGCGGGCGCTTTTTCTCAGCAATCAGTCGATTCAGTAGTCCCGTGCTCTTTGTTTCTTCGGTATCGGGGACAAGTTTTACAAAAATGCCCGTCTTTTTTGTAAATTGCTCGGCAATGGGTCGGGCAAAAACATCATCGACCGAGGTATAAACGACCACCTCGCGCGGCGCTCCGGTTGCGCTGGTTATAATCGTCAAAAGTAAAATAGAGCATACGATCTGAAATAGGCGCATTTTTCATCTCCTTCGCTGGTGACATAGGCTCGCTTGGAACCCGGGATTTGGAAGCATGGGCATTGAAAGACATGGTTCCGAAACTAAAAAGTAAAGAGAGAGGGCACTGATTATGATCTACTTTATACATTTTATGGATTGCTCCCTTGTTTCTCATAGCTAAAATCATCAAATGCAGTAACACTATCTGCCTTAGTCCAGACCCCAACGGCTCCGCTACCGGAGATGTGCTTATCATCGAGGTCGATATAGGTTTTTTCGTCAAGAGTGACGCTGATGTGCTTTCCTGAAAAAGTTACTTTCAATGTATGCCACTCGTTTAGAGAAACCGGGGCATCCACATACTTGATCGTTTTCCTACTTCCACCTTTTGTGTAATAGAGAGAAACATTGTTCTCCAGCGCGTTGGCCCTTGCAACGTAATAGTTGTCCCCATCCTTCCATCGCCAAATGATTCCTCCCGCTTGGTCTTCTTTTCCAGAGATGGATTTGAATTTCACTTCAACAACCCCGTCAGTGAGGCTGGCATCCTTTTTCACGCACCAGGGAAAACTTCCTTCGCCAGATTGTTTTAGAACATTTGGCTGGCTAGGCGCTGTTGGATCAGCTTCAATCGCCCATTTGGGTTGACCTGTACCGGTCACTCCCGCTAACCATCCTTTAGGAAGCGAGCCGGGGTGTTCCTGATCGAAGTTAATAGTTTCAGCAAATACGTTTGTAGTTATAAATAGTCCTAGAATTGTGAGCATTTTTAGTTTCATCTTGACCTCGTTTCATTTTAAATTTATATATCTAGCGTAGCTGACATCCCCTCATGGCGGTTCCGCTGAAAAGGCTGGGGAGAGCGGCAGCAAGTGGCCGAGGTTGTGTCAAAACGCACAAACAAAATCTCCAGTGGTGACATTTACTCCACTTATCCTTCATAACACGGCTATTCCATAAAAAACTGCCACCACTTCTTAATGATATTTGAGCAATAACCGGCTGACTATTTCCACCGAAATTGTGAGTTTTACGTTTTGACACGGCCAGGGCCGATTCCGACCAGTAGCAAAAACAGTGAAACTGCATTTATGGTGTTATGAACCTCGGTTAAAGAGATACTTGATTTTTCAGCATTGGCCATGATAAGAACCTCCTTACTCAAAAGTAGCAATATCTTATTAAACGGTCATTTTCAAGACGGATTCAGGCCTATTCGTTCTTTGTTTTCAAAATATTTCCGTTCACATCCAGCTCAAGCTCGATTTCTTTACCCGCTGTTTTGATGTCTACTTCGTAGCCGGTAAGCGTTCCATCGGGCTTCATTAATTTTTCCACTTCCGTAATTTCGGCCTTGGGATGCGCTTTTTTGACGGCCTGAGCGACTGGTTCAGGCAGCGATTTGCCGTCGATTTCCTCTTCCTTCTGTAAAAGAATACCATCGGCGCTATACAGAAATTCGTACTCCGTGCCGTTTTCCTTGTATTCCACCTCATAGGCCGCTTTGCCTTCAAACATTTCTTCTTCAAACTCCAATCCCTTGGCATTTGGATATGCCTTTTCGAAGGCATTGATGACCGCTTTAGGTACTTGGCTTTTGCTCAACTTTTTTTCACCGGCGTTCGCTTGGCCGAGAATCATCGGCAAGGCCACTAAGACAGTTGTTATTACGTATTGGATTTTCATAAATCCCCCTTGGTTGTAGACGAATGTTTTGACTAAAACTCATTAACTGCTTTCCTACAGAGAACCGTGGAGGTCAAAAAACCTCAGCGATAAAAATTTCCGTTGACGCTTGTATACGCTTGTGAAGTAGAATAGTCAACAATTCGGTTATATAAGAACTTATTTATGCATTGTTCCTGGCTCATTTTTATCGTCAGTTTGCCGACCCGCAACTCAACCGGTCGCATGCGAGTCTGGCGAGCACTCAAGGCTCTGGGCTGCGGCGTATTGCGCGACGGCGTCTATTTATTGCCGCATCGTCCGGAGTTCCGGCAAACGCTTCAGCTTCAGGCCGAAGATGTTATCGCGGGCGGCGGAAGCGCTCATATCTTGACCTTAAATAGCGAAAACCAGGATCAGCAAACAGTCTTCGAAAACTTATTCAATCGATCGGGCGATTACACAAAACTGGTCGAGAGCATCCGGCAAATCCCCTATTTGAATCTCCAGCCCGAAGATATGACCAAACTCCAAAAACAGATTCATCGGTTGCGCAAAGAATTTGAAGTCATTGCGCTTCAAGATTTTTTTCCCGGCGCAGCGCGGGACCAAGCGACAGTGGCTTTGGAAGATTTGGAACATGCAGTCAATGAGCGTCTCGCGCCGGATGAACCTCATGCCGCTCAGCATCGTATCAAGCGGCTCCAGCCTAAGGATTACCGCAATCGGATTTGGGCGACACGCCAGCGGCCATGGATTGACCGGCTCGCCAGCGCTTGGCTCATCCGGCGCTTCATCGATCCTGAAGCACGTATTATCTGGCTTGCTATACCGGACGATTGCCCTGCCGAAGCGTTGGGCTTCGATTTCGATGGGGCTGTGTTCACGCATGTGGGCGCTAAAGTTACTTTCGAGGTTTTGCAGGCGAGTTTCGGGTTAACCAAGGATGATGCTTTGAATCGTATCGGCGCATTAGTGCATTACCTCGATGTAGGGGGAATTCCAGTTCTTGAATCAGTGGGTCTGGAAACGCTCATAAGCGGAATGCGGCAACGCTGGACCAATGACGACGGATTGCTCGCCGAAACGGAAAAGATTTTTGACGCCTTTTATCAGGCATTTTCAGGAAACGACTCATGAATAAACCCGAATCATCGCAAACGCTCCCACCGCCAGTCACTTTGGGACAAGCTTTTTGGTATTGGCTCAAACTCGGCTTCATCAGTTTCGGGGGGCCTGCCGGGCAAATCGCCATCATGCATCAGGATTTAGTCGAGAAAAAACGCTGGATTTCAGAAAAGCGTTTTCTGCATGCGCTTAATTACTGCATGTTATTGCCGGGGCCGGAAGCACAACAGTTGGCTACCTATATCGGCTGGTTGATGCATCGTACCTGGGGCGGTGTGATCGCAGGACTATTGTTCATTCTGCCGTCGCTGTTCCTGTTGATCCTGTTAAGCTGGATTTATTTGGCCTATGGTCATGTACCTGCCGTTGCCGGTGTACTTTACGGCATCAAACCCGCCGTCACCGCCATCGTGCTGTTCGCGGCGTATCGCATCGGCTCGCGGGCTTTAAAAAATGGCGTGCTGTGGACGCTTGCGGCGCTGGCCTTTCTCGCGATCTTCGCATTGCATGCGCCGTTCCCGTTGATCGTGTTGATTGCAGCCTGTCTCGGTGCCGTCGGTGGCCGCATCGCCCCTGATAAATTTGCCGTAGGCGGAGGACACGGCGCTGCCAAACAAAGCTACGGCCCCGCGCTGATCGATGACGATACGCCCACTCCCGATCATGCCCGGTTCCGTTGGCAGCATTTGTTTAAAATCGCGGCGGCGGGATTGATTTTGTGGGGCGGCGTGATGGGCTTGTTGTGCGGGCAATACGGCTGGAACGGTGCGCTGACGCAGATGGGCTGGTTTTTTACCAAGGCGGCACTGCTGACTTTCGGCGGCGCTTACGCGGTATTGCCTTATGTATATCAGGGCGCAGTGGAGCATTACCACTGGCTGAGCGCCACGCAGATGATCGACGGCCTGGCGCTGGGTGAAACCACACCTGGTCCCTTGATTATGATCGTCACCTTCGTTGGATTTTTAGGCGGGTGGAGCCAGTTACCCTTTGGCCCAGATGCGTTATTAATGGCCGGTGTAGTTGCGGCGGTCATAGTGACTTACTTCACCTTTCTGTTCAGTTTTTTGTTTATCCTGGCAGGTGGTCCTCTGGTGGAATCGACACACGGTAATTTAAAATTTACTGCTCCCTTGTCAGCGATTACCGCCGCCGTGGTCGGTGTTATTCTTAATCTGGCCGTGTTTTTTGCCTGGCATGTGTTCTGGCCGCAAGGTTTCGCAGGACATTTCGACGGCATTGCCGCACTAATCGGCGTATGCGCTTTGCTCGCACTGTTCCGGTATAAGGCTGGCGTCATCCCGGTTATTACCGCTTGCGGTGCGACCGGACTGTTATTGTTGTTTCTCAAACCCTGGCTGGTCCAGTATGGAGTTTTCTTATGAAGTCGAACCATTGGTCTCAAATCAGTATTATTGTTTTGTCTGTCTGTGTTTCCGGGCAATCCGTTGCGCAACAACCTTCCGATAGCCCGGCTGTATTGGATACGGTCAAAATCGAACAACTCACAGGTATCAAGGGAAAATTAGATTCAGCTGAAGGTGTTTTTAAGGTTAGTCAGCCCCGCACCGATCTGAATGCCACCGTCGCAGGCGTCAAAATGACCACGCCAATGGGATTGACCTCCTGGGCGGGATTTCAGGCGGCTGGCGATCAAGTCATGTTGATGGGCGACATCGTGTTGCAGGAAGATCAGGTTAATCCGGTTATGAGTGTCGCGTTGGATAATGGTCTGGAAGTCACCGCTCTACACAACCACTTTCTCTGGGATAAACCCAGAATTATGTTCATGCATATTGGCGGCATGGGTAATTTGGATGTGCTCGCCACGGGTGTCGGCAAAGTCTTTGCCAAGGTTCAGGAAACGCAGAGCGGTAAAAAAACGACGGCTGTAATCAAATTTGATGCAGCCAAAACGTCACTTGACCCCAAGCCGATTGAAACTATCATTGGCTCACTCGCCGAAAAAACAGGCGAAGTTTATAAAGTGACGCTAGGGCGCACGACCCAAATGGGTGGCCACAGCGCAGGTAAAACGATGGGTGTTAATACCTGGGCGGTATTTGCCGGCAGCAACGAAAAAGCCATCGTCGAGGGTGATTTCGCGATGCTCGAATCCGAACTTCAGGGCGTATTGAAAGCCTTGCGCAGTGCGGGCATCAACATCGTCGCTATTCATCATCACATGGTAAATGAAACGCCAAAGATCGTCTTTTTGCATTATTGGGGAGCAGGCTCTGTCAGTGATTTAGCCAAGGGATTCAAAGCCGCACTGGATACTCAGGCAAAATAATAGGAGCAAAAACATGCAATGGATTACTCGTGAACGTCCAAAAATAGACCGCATTGCTTGTCCGTGGCTGATTCAACGCTTTATCGACGCGGAAGCGCAATTCCTTTATGTCCCGACGGATGCAGTGTTTCGTGTGGCGGAACAAACCGGAGCTATCCCTTATGACATTCCCGGAGCCGAGCTTTCGCATGTTGGTGAGCAGTGCAGTTTCGACACCTTTTTACAGAAATACCAGCTAACCGATCCGGCTTTACAATCTCTCGCCGTCATCGTGCGTGGTGCCGACACCGACAGGTTGGAGCTTGCTCCACAAGCGGCTGGCCTCTTGGCAATTTCGCTTGGGCTTTCCCATAATTTTCAGAATGATCATGAAATGCTTGCTCAGGGCTTAGTGATTTACGATGCTCTCTACGCCTGGTGCAAATATGTCCAGGCCGAGCGGCACAATTGGAATCCTAGCGTTTATGTCTGAGGGACGCACATTTGGGATAGAGTGGGTTATGGGAGGAAAGCGGGTACTCAGAACGGCCCATTTTATCCCTGAGGAAGATACCTGGTTCGTAAGTGAACGGTCGGCTTACCCCTCTTATTCCTCATCTATTTTGTAGTGTTTTGTCAGATAGGCATCCATCTTTTCATCCTCTGCTTTTAATTGTTCTTGATAACTTTCATCATCCACAAATGTTTCAATAATGCAGTTTTTCGATCCCCTATAGAGATTTCCCCACGTAGATACTTTGAAGACCTGCTTATTAAAAGGGGCTGTCATAAAAATCAAGTTTATTTTTCTGAAAAAATCAGGGAATGTGTAGGGTAGGGCGGGCAACACCTCGCCAGCTTTGTCTGCCATCTTGTAATTGCAATGATCGATCTTAACCGTGCTGTTGATGAAGGATTGATCTGTACACTTTAGCAGAATGATCCGGTAACTACGTATTACTCTGTAACAGATGATCGTTGCAGGTAAATACGGCGCATAAAAGCCGAATGAAAGTCTACTAATTTGCAACTTATTTGCGAATAATACGCAACTAATTTGCAACTAATTTGCGATTTTCGAAGCTGTTACTGCGATTGTGTATTTAAACGCAGTAACATAGGGAAAGCAAATTTTTATGAAGGTTGATCCTAATGAAAAATTGTTATTTAGATGCACATTTTTGATGAATTAATTTTAATAAAAAAATGATCATTCTTCGAACTGAATCCATATTTCCTGAGATGCTAATAATTGCCCGCTCTAATTAGCCGGTTTTAATCGATATGATTCCGGTTAGATTTATTTATCTAAATAAAAACTATTACCTCGTTGTTGATATGCCTTGTTTTTGTGTATACCCTTGACCAATAGAAACGATGATCTTACGGAACAATGAGCAATAAAATATTAATTTCCTGGCTTGGAATTACCGACCTCAAAGCAGCGGGGCAAATTCCATCAAGACCTGATGAAATCATTGGTGATGGCCCGATTCTCGGTGCATTAAAAACGCTTAATTTTGATGAGCTGCATTTAATACATGAGCAGGAACAATCCAAAGCAGATGCTTATGTAAGTTGGCTCTCTGGATTCGTTACTATCAAAGTAATTCCCATCAAATGTTCGCTCCGCTCTCCAATCGACTTTGGTGACATACACCGAGTCATGGACGGTTATCTCGAAAAACTGACTGGCAAGGAACCGGGGTCGGATATTAGTATTCATCTGTCGCCCGGTACCCCGTCGATGACAGCCGTGTCGATACTGCTGGGAAAAACCAAGTACAACACTCGGTTTGTGCAATCCACCAAAGAAAAAGGCGGCGAGTTTGTCACCATTCCTTTTGATATTTCCGCTGAATATATTCCGCAGTTAGTCAAAAACGCGGACAAAAAACTAACCGAGCTGTCCTATTCAGAAGCACCTTTATCCGCGGCCTTTTCGGACATCATTACCCAGAACCCCGAATTGAAAAGAACCATACAAAAAGCCGAGAAAATTGCTGTACGTGATGTCCCTGCATTACTCATGGGGGAGTCAGGAACCGGAAAGGAACTTTTTGCCAAGGCGATACATAACACCAGTCTGCGAAAGGGCAAGCCATTTATCACCGTTAATTGCGGTGCAATCCCCAAGGATCTGATCGATTCAGAGCTGTTCGGTCATGTAAGGGGCGCGTTCACCGGTGCAAGCAGTCACAAAATCGGCTATTTTGAAGCGGCTGATG
Organism: Methylobacter sp.; assembly: GCA_023229605.1. GTDB lineage: Bacteria > Pseudomonadota > Gammaproteobacteria > Methylococcales > Methylomonadaceae > Methylobacter_A. The sequence goes on along the minus strand of JALNYY010000001.1, from coordinate 152,259 downwards.
GTGGTACCCTGTTCCTTGATGAGTTTGGTGAGCTACCGGAAGACGCTCAGGTTCGCTTGCTTCGGGTGTTGCAATCGGGAGAGATGAGCAAGGTGGGCGACAGCGGTTCAATAAAAGTGGATGTCCGCGTCATTGCCGCGACTAATCGCAACCTTGCTGCTGAAATCGTTACGGGACGCTTTCGGGAAGATCTTTTTTATCGGGTTGCGGTAGGCATTATTACGTTACTGCCGTTAAGAGAAAGAACCGGCGATATCGCTATGCTGGCCGATTACCTGATGGCTAAAATCAACCAGGAAGCCTCCAACCAACCCGGCTATATCAATAAAAAGATTTCTATAAAAGCAAAAAATATTATATTGAGTTACCCATGGCCGGGTAACATACGGGAGCTGCATGGCGTGTTGCTAAGAGCTTCAATATGGGCGGACACCGGGCAAATAACCGACACAGACATCCAAGAGGCCATGATTGAACGGCCTCAGCTAAAAAGGGCCAAAGAGCTGCCTGAATTAGGCGATGGCATTGATGTACAACACGTTTTGGATAGCATAAAAAGAAAATATATCACCCAAGCACTTAAAAAAACGGCTGGAAGCAAGAAAGAAGCGGCAGTGCTTTTGGGTTTGCCCAACTATCAGACCTTATCAAACTGGATGGAAAAATTAGACATCCAGTAAAACTTAGCACACTCTGCGGGTTTAGAAAGGGGTTATGGACAGATCAGATACTATCACAAGCCCTTGAATTTCTAAGTGACGCCTGGACATAATAATTCTTACAAAAGAACAATTTTTATTGTTTATTGTCCAGGCGGATCGTTTTATTTCACCAAAAAACCTTAAGATAGTTTGTTTTGCAATGGATAGTGATGATTGGCACGCTTCCTGTATTGATGTTACTTACAATCAATACACAAAGGGAAGTTTCATGTCTAAATGCATTTTTGCCCCTGTTCACCAACTTGCTGTAGAAACAGCCGAGCAACATGGCTTGGCCATCCCGCTGAAAGTCAACGGCGAAAATTTGCGCCTGAAAAATCTTATACTGTATTTAAGGCCGCTCAGTGAGGCCGCTTATGTCCTTAGCAAAAAGGTGGTCAATCAGTCTCAAAAATCCAAGGTGGTTATAGCAATTAAATGTTTGGTCTGCATTAGTCGCAAGGAGACCATATAAATGAAAGAGGCAAAGGTAATACCCCTCACTGTGCAGCAATACGCAAAAATTTCCGAAGAAATTTACGACGAAATTGAGCGGGTTGTCCACGCAGGAATGATTGCGGCTAAATGCGTCAAACACCCTGAATACGGCGACATCATCCTTGTATCATCGACCACTCATGCCGACATCTTGATGATCCACTTTTAAATCATTAACGTTATTACCAATCAATAAAATGACGTAATGGAATAATTGCACTAATATTGAGAGGCCTGATGATTGCAGTTAGGCTTAAATTACACCAAGCACCAATTATAAATTACGGGCTCTAACCCGTTTATACCAGATTAAAAATAAGCTCATTTGTTAACAACGGAGCTGTTATTAAGCCGTGAAGGATTTATGGACGACAAGAGCAATTTCGACTTTTTAAAAGAACATGACCCCGTATTCTTCCAGTTAGCCGTTGCCGCCGAACAGCAATTTTCCGCTGACCCTAACACGACCTTAATCAAACTGCGCCAGTTGGGTGAAGCTCTAGCGCAAGATATAGCCGCTCGCTGCGGTGTTGAATTCGACGAAAAAACCTCACAAATAGATTTGCTGTATAAATTGAATCGTGAAATTAGCCTTGATCCTAACATTCGTGACCTATTCCACACCCTGCGTATCGAAGGCAACAAAGCGACGCATCAATTCAGAACCCAGCATAAAGAGGCCATGGATGGTTTGCGTTTGGCAAGGGTATTAGCCATTTGGTTTCATCAAGCATTTGGCAAACAAGGCACCGCATTTAAGCCGGGCTCCTTTATAACGCCTATTGACCCCAGTCAACAACTGCGGGAATTAAGCTCGCAGATTGAACAACTTAAAGCGAAACTGCTGGATGCCAATGAACAGGTCGAAAGCAATCAACAACTGATAGCGTTGGTTGCTCGAGAAAAACAAGAATATATGGTGCTGGCTGAGCACATGGATGCAGAAGCTAGCGACTTGAAGCAACTAGCCTTGGCGCATGAAAACCAACTCAATAGCGAACGTGAAGCTTTTGAAGTCCGTATCAAATCGATGCAGAAAGAGCTGGAAAGTCGGCAGCAGGTTCCACAGCTACTCAGCTCAAGCATTCAAAATGCCAATGCTCAAGTATCTCTTAATGAAGAGTTGACGCGCATCCTAATCGATCAGCAACTTATTTCCGCGGGCTGGGAGGCTGATACTGAGCAACTGACTCATCAAAAAGGCGCACGCCCGGAAAAAGGTAAAAACAAAGCCATAGCCGAATGGCCTACGCAAGGCAAGCAAGCCGCCGACTATGTCTTGTTTGCTGGATTAACGCCAATTGCCGTTGTGGAAGCTAAGCGGGAAAACACCAATGTCGCGGGTAAAATTCCACAAGCCGAGCGTTATTCACGCGGTTTTAAATCGAGTTCCACTATGCAACCAGCATGGCAACTTGAAGGGCGAACGATTGCTTGGTCCGACAACCAAGAAAGCCATTATCAGATTCCCTTCGTCTACTCTTGCAATGCCCGGCCCTATGTCAAGCAACTGGCCGAACAATCCGGCACCTGGTTTCGGGATGTGCGGGAGATTGCCAACTTGGCTCGCCCACTGCATGATTTTCACAGCCCTGAAGGGTTGCTCGATATTCTTAAACGCAGCCGACAAACAGCACAGCAGTTGCTTAAAAGCGAAGGTTTTGCGTATCTGAAGTTACGCGATTACCAGCAAAAGGCGATTCAGGCGGTGGAGTTGGCCCTGGCAAACAATCAATCCAACTGCCTACTGGCGATGGCTACAGGCACAGGTAAAACTCGCACCATCATCGGCTTAATGTATCGATTTTTAAAAGCAGAACACTTTAAACGTATTCTGTTTCTAGTGGATCGTACTGCGTTGGGCGAACAAGCCATAGACTTTTTTAACGACGCACCACTAGAGCAAAACCAGACGCTGTCTAAAATCTACAATATCGCCCTACTGGGTGATATGGCTGCTGAAGCAGAAACCCGCATTCAGGTAGCTACGGTACAGGCGATGGTCAAACGGATTTTTCAATCAGATACCCCGCCCAATATCGATGCTTACGACTGCATCATTATCGATGAGGCGCATCGCGGATACACATTGGATCAAGAAATGACTGAGGGCGAATTGGCGATTCGAGATGTCGCGCAATATCTATCCAGTTACCGCCGTGTGCTTGATTATTTTGATGCAGTCAAAATCGGCCTGACCGCAACACCGGCCAAACATACCACCGAAGTTTTCGGCAAACCGGTTTTTACCTATAGCTACCGTGAAGCCGTGGCTGACGACTGGCTGATCGATCATGAGCCGCCGATACGCTATGAAACTCTGCTCAGTCAAAACGGCATCCATTTTGATAAAGGCATACAGGTTAGCGTAATCAACACCAAAACCGGTCAAGTAGAGCTGGCTGATCTGGATGACGAGCTCAGCTTTGAAGTCGAAGCCTTTAACCGCCGTGTCATTACCGAAAGCTTTAATCAAGTCATTTGCACCCAGTTGGCGCAAGAACTCGATCCGTTCGGCAGTGAAAAGACCATGATCTTCTGCGCAACCGACTTACACGCCGACATGGTCAAGCGCCTGCTGGATGAAGCGTTTAAAGCACTTTACGAGGACGATTACAATGAAGCGGCAGTGCGTAAGATCACCGGGCAGAGCGATAAAGTGCAGCAGCTCATCCGCCAATACAAAAACGAAAAATACCCTTCTATTGCGATAACGGTTGATCTGCTCACCACCGGTATCGATGTGCCGGAAATCTGCAATCTGGTGTTTTTACGCCGAGTCCGTTCACGTATCCTTTTTGAGCAAATGCTGGGACGCGCTACCCGCCGCTGCGATGAAATTGGTAAAACCATATTCAAAATCTTTGACCCCGTCGATATTTACGCGGCACTGCAAGACGTTAGCGCGATGAAGCCATTGGTCAAAGATCCCAATATCACTCTGGATCAATTGGTACAAGAATTGACCGACCCCGCCAGCTTGGCCGCACCGGGCAATAAGCCGGACACCAGCCACGCCCATGATGTGCTGGATGCCGTCAGCCAAAAAGTCATGCGGATATTGCGTAAAGCGGTCAAAACTGCGGAGAAAAAGCCGCAGCTTAAACAAAAGCTGGATGAGCTGGAAACGCTTTGGGGCGTAGAGCCCAGTAAATTGCATAAGCACCTGCACAGTCTTGGCCCCAATCAAGCCGCTGATTTTGTGTTAAGTCACAGCGGTTTGCTCAAACAGTTAGGGGAAGTTAACGACTTGCTGGGTTCAGACCGTCTACCGTTAATTTACGAAGGTGCTGATGAATTTAAAAGCCGCACCCAAACCTACGGCGTCAACGAAAAGCCAGCTGATTATTTGGACAGTTTTAACCACTTTATCCGCGACCAGCTTAACCAATCAGTGGCGCTGGGCGTGATCGTCAACAAGCCCAAAGATCTTACCCGCGAACAACTGCGTGAAGTGCGCTTATTATTGGATGAGCACGGCTACAGCGAAGCCAGACTGCAAAGCGCATGGCGCAACCAAACTCATCAGGAAGTCGCCGCCAGTATTGTCGGCTACATACGCCAAGCCGCTTTGGGTGAAGCCTTGTTGCCTTTTGAACAGCGCGTTGCCAGTGCGATGCAAAAAATCTACACCCTGCACAACTGGACGCCGGTGCAACGCAAATGGCTGGATCGTCTTGCCAAACAACTGACCCATGAAATCGTTATCGACCAGCACTTTGTCAATCGTGCCTTTGCCCAGGACGGCGGCGCTAAACGGTTAGATTCAATGCTCGGCGGCGATCTTGATAAAGTACTAAATACGCTCAGTGAAAATATCTGGCAAGCTACTGGTTAAACCAAACCCTGTTATAATCTAGCCAGATCAACTAGCCAGCTCAAGAGGTGTTTATGCAAACCAAGCAATGGTCGTTACAAGACGCTAAAAATAAATTCAGTGCCGTCGTTGATGCCGCGCAACAAGGCAAAGCCCAAGTGATCACCCGTCGAGGGGTGCCTTCGGCAGTCGTACTATCCATTGAAGAGTTTGAAAAATTCCAACGCTTTGATGCCGCTCAATCGCCTTCCTTTATCGATCATCTGCTCAGTATGCCTGCCGATGACGGTGAATTTGAACGCATGGATGTCCAGCTCAGGGATTTTGAATAATGCCCTATCTATTGGATACCGACATCCTGTCAGCCATTCGCCGCAAGCAACGCGATCAGAATCTGGAAAAATGGCTGCATAGCATCAACTCGCTAGACGTTTATTTGAGTGTTGTTACCATTGGTGAAGTTGAGCGCGGCATTATCCAGCAGCGGCGCAATAATCCGGAATTCGCTGAGGATTTGCAACGCTGGTTGGACACCATTTTGCAGCGATACGAACAGCGCATATTACCGTTATCCGTCAGTATTGCACGCCGCTGGGGTCAATTAAGTGGAGAGCTTGGACATAACAGTGCCGATTTGATGATTGCAGCGACTGCGCTTGAACATAGCCTGACCGTAGCCACCCGCAACACCCGCCATTTTGAGCCGACCCAAGTCAGTCTAATCAACCCTTACCTTTATCTATAACGGATTATGACCAACAACGACATTGTTCAAAAACTCTGGAACCTCTGCGATGTACTGCGCGACGACGGTATTAACTACAGCGATTACGTCACCGAACTGGTGTTACTGCTATTCATAAAAATGGAATATGAAAATACTGAAGCCGGATTGCTGGACAAACATAAGCTACCCGAAGGCTGTCGCTGGCCTGATTTAAACGGCAAAAGCGGCTTAAACCTGTTGAACGAATATAAACGCATCCTCTTCATCCTCTCAACGGGCAAAGAGATCGTTAAAGATCCTAACGATGAAACCAAAACCATCGAAACTACCGTCATTACCGACCCGCTTATTTTGGCGATTTATGCCGATGCCCAAACCCGCTTAAGGGAGCCTCGTCATTTAGAACAACTGATCAAAAGCCTGGATACCATCGACTGGTTCAGCGCGCAACGTGACGGCCTCGGTGATTTATACGAAGGCCTGTTGGAAAAAAACGCTAGCGAAACCAAATCCGGTGCCGGGCAATACTTTACCCCGCGCCCTTTGATCGACAGCATCATCCGCTGCATCAAGCCCCAAGCTGGGGAAGTGATTCAAGACCCCGCCGCCGGAACCGCAGGATTTCTTATCGGTGCCGATGCCTATATCAAAAGCGATACCGACGACTACTATACACTGCCCGAAAAAGAGCGGACTTTTCAGCGCAACAAAGCCTTTGTCGGCATGGAGCTGGTGCCTGGGACGCGCCGATTGGCGTTGATGAACTGCTTGTTGCACGGTATGGAAGGCGACGACGAAGGCGTGGTGCATTTGGGCAATACACTCGGCTTGCCCGGCACGCAATTGCCCAAAGCCGACGTCATTCTGACCAATCCTCCATTCGGCACAGCCAAAGGCGGAGGCGGCCCGACTCGCGACGATTTCACTTATAAAACCGGTAACAAGCAACTAGCGTTTCTTCAGCATATCTACCGCAGCCTTAAACCCGGAGGCCGCGCTGCCGTAGTGCTGCCTGATAATGTCTTGTTTGAAGCCGGAGTTGGTACAGACATCCGCCGAGACTTAATGAACAAATGCAACCTGCATACGATACTCAGGCTGCCCACCGGCATTTTCTATGCTCAAGGCGTTAAAACCAACGTATTGTTTTTTACTAAAGGCACGGCGGAAAACCCGGATCAGGATGAAAACTGCACCCAACAGGTTTGGGTGTACGACCTGCGCACTAACATGCCCAGCTTCGGCAAACGCACACCGTTTGGCGACCAGCATCTGCAACCGTTTGAAGACTGCTACCATGCCGCGCCGCGTGAAGAAAAACACGGACAAATCGCCCTTGAGAGTTTAGGAGAAGGAGAACAAGAATCCCGCTGGCGCAGTTTCTCCCGAGACTGGATTAAAACCCAAAAAGCCGATTCGTTGGATATTGCCTGGTTGAAAGACCAAGACAGCGTCGATGCTGCCAGCTTACCTGAACCTGATGTTTTGGCTGCCGAAGCAATGAGCGAACTCACCGAAGCCCTACGCGAACTCAACGGCTTGATGCTGGCTTTAGGAGCAGGAGATCAGGCACAAGCGCAAAATGAATTGTTGGCGGAGGTGTTGGGTTTGGGTGCTGAGGTGAATGGATGATCAATGTCAGTGTTTTGTCCGGTTTTGATGGAGATAATCAGACCTCCGAGAAGTTGAATTTGCTACCCAAAAACTGGTTGCAAACAAATCTTGGTAGTGTAGTAGATTATGGAAAGATCGAAAAAGCAGAACCGAATAATATTAGCGATGATACATGGGTATTAGAGCTGGAAGACATTCAAAAAGACAGCTCAAAAATAATTCAAAGGTTAAGCTTTTCAGATCGCCACTCTAAAAGTACAAAGAACAGATTCAAAAAAGGGGATGTTTTATATGGCAAGCTTCGACCATATTTAAACAAAGTGGTGGTTGCTGATTCAGACGGCGTATGCACAACGGAAATTATCCCATTATCCGGAGGTGTAAATCTCAATAACCGATATTTATTTTTCTGGCTAAAACATCCCATTTTTTTAGCTTATGTTAGTGAGGTTGGCTACGGCGTAAATATGCCTCGCTTGGGAACAAAAGACGGTATTGCTGCCCCTTTTGTTTTAGCTCCACACGCAGAGCAACAACAAATCGCCGTCAAACTGGATGAATTGCTGGTGCAGGTGGACACCCTCAAAATCCGACTCGACACCATTCCCAAAATCCTTAAACGTTTTCGTCAATCAGTTCTTGCTGCTGCGGTGACTGGGAAATTGACGGAAGATTGGCGGAAAACCGAAACTTTAGATAATTGGTTAGAAACTAATATTGGACAGGTAGCTATAGTTTCTACTGGAAAAACGCCAATACGAGCTGAGACAGCTTATTGGGAAAACGGTACTGTGCCTTGGCTTACCAGTGCAACGACAGGAAAAGAGTTCTGCTATGAAGCTGAGCAATTTGTAACTGAATTTGCAGTTACAAATTGCTCTTTGAAGCTTTTTAAATCGGGAACATTATTATTGGCTATGTACGGAGAAGGTAAAACTCGTGGTCAAGTTACTGAACTAAAACTCAGTGCAACTTGTAATCAAGCCTGTGCAGCCATTATTGTTGATGAAAAGAAGGCATTACGATCATTCGTTAAATTACGATTGCTGGAAAACTATGAAGAAACTCGAAAAGCAGCATCAGGTGGAAACCAACCTAACCTTAATCTGAATAAAGTACGAGATATACCCATTTTACTTCCCCCAATCGAAGAACAAACCGAAATTGTCCACAGAGTAGAACAACTCTTCACCTACGCCGACCAAATCGAGCAACGCGTCAAAGATGCCCAAACACGGGTCAATCACCTGACCCAAGCCATTCTCGCCAAAGCCTTTCGCGGCGAACTCACCGCCCAATGGCGCGAACAAAACCCCGAGCTCATCAGTGGCGAAAATAGTGCCGAAGCCTTGCTGGCAAGAATTCAGACAGAACAAGGGCATCTCCCCTCAAAAAAAGCAAAAAAACAGTTGTGATCTTGTAGTAATGAATATAAGGATAGATGCTCATCAAATAGATACCCAAGCCAGAAAAATTGTGCCAATGGCATTACCAAGGGAATGGGAGTTTCGCGAGAAAACGGGCCGAGATTATGGTATTGATTTAGAAGCTGAAATCTTTGAAGATCAAAAGCCCACCGGACAAATCCTGATGTTTCAAATTAAAGGGACCGAAAAAACAATTAAATTTCAACAGGGTGTTTCGGCTTTTGATGTGCCAACAAACACGCTTATTTATTCTGAAAGATTTGTTACGCCAATAATCCTTGCGCTTTGCCCTATTAACAATATACAACATGTTTTTTATTATGTTTGGCTCCAAGATTACATAAAAAGCGTTTTAAATTTTGATAACCAGCATTGGCGTAAAAACAAATCAACTACGAGAATTTTTATTCCCGAAAATAACTTAATGCCGGATAAAAAAGAACACCTGGCATTTATATCGCATTTTCCGCAACGGCTTTATGGAGCATGCGGAGTGGCACGCATCCTTCATGATCTTCAGTATAAACTTGATGGCGATCCACGTCCTTGCGATTACGAATATGTAGCTGAACAGTTACAAGTAATATTAAATTTTCCAGGTTTTTTATCCGGACAATGGACATATGGTGAATTTATACGGGTAACTTATTTACAGTCTGCGTTACTTGCTGCTCAACTACTTTATAGTCAAAAAGAGCCTACCCAAGACGAGTTAAAGCTTTTACCGTCATGTTCGGAGGTTGTCGCTAATAACCGTCCAGAATGGATGACTAAAGAGGAAAACATAGAATTTCAGCTTAAATGCCAAGTGTCACACGGTTTAAATTGCATGTCGTTTTTTTTCGAGGAAACGAATTATGGCTTCAAAAATATCCTCTGGAAAACAGAAAAACTACACAACTTTTAGAAGATTGGAATAAAGTGGACCCCGAAGTCCAGACAAATATCCTGCTAGTTTAAGATAGAGGTCTGTTCACATTACAGCTGAATGGCGTGTCCCAATTCTTCTGCACGGGGAGTTGATGTCTCCTTCGCATGCAAAACGGCTTTCAATTTTTTCTACTATTCAGCGCTGTTTTTTTAGTCTAGAAAAATAGAGTATGCATTAAAAACAATAAGATAGTGATTAGCAGCTGGAAAGCTTTGACGCTCTTTTATTGTAAAACCGGCAAGTTTTCCACGCTTTTTACCAGGATGAGCCCCTAAATGTTGCAAGAATACTGATCCGTAAATTTTATGGTGTATACCTGCGGCAGACAAATATCTACCTGATTACCCATAAAGAGCAGCCAATTTTACAAAAATGACTATACTGATAGTACCAACATATGAATGAGGGTAACGTCATGAAAAACAAAGTACAATTCCAAAAAGGCTATAGTCTTTGTGAATTCATGAAGAATTATGGCACTGAAGAACAGTGCCGAAAAGCCTTGTTTCAGTGGCGCTGGCCTCAAGGTTATGTTTGTCCTGAATGTGGAGGTCAAAGCTACTGCACCCTGAACACAAGGGCAGTTTATCAGTGCAACCGCTGTCATCATCAACATTCCCTCATTAGCGGCACCATTTTTTCTGCGACGAAACTACCGTTAACAACTTGGTTTCTCGCGATCCACTTGATCACACAGGCAAAAACGGGCATTTCAGCCCTTTCCTTGCGTCGCCAATTGGGCGTCTCATACAACACCGCCTGGAGCATCAAGCAGAAGCTGATGCAGGTCATGAAGGAGCGTGATGATAGCAAGCCTCTATCAGGCATCATCCAGCTGGATGACGTGTACTGGGGCGGCGAACACCATGGAGGCAAGCGTGGACGGGGCTCCCCCAACAAGACATCCTTCGTGGCGGCTGTGTCAGTCAATGAAAAAGGACATCCCATTGCTATGAACATGAATGTGGTTAATGGGTTCCGCTCCAAAGAAATCGCTCGTTGGGCTAAGCGCCATCTTAGCGCCAACAGTCTCGTGGTCTCGGATGGGCTGGCCTGCTTTGCCGCTGTTACCAAGGCAGGGTGTCAGCATACCAGCATCGTAACTGGCGGAGGCCCTGAATGTGTCTCGCTGGAGCCCTTCACTTGGGTCAACACGATGATAGGTAATGTCAAAAGGTCGATTAACGGGGCACATCACTCCATCAATCACAAGCACCTCCCACGCTACTTGGCAGAGTTTTGTTATCGCTTTAATCGGCGATTTGTCCTTGAGGATATGCTACCTCGCCTATGTTACGTTGCGGCCAGAACTCCACCTATGCCCATGCGGCTACTCAAGATGGCTGAAGATTATGGGTAATCAGGAATATCTATGGCATTGTGATTTCATATGGATTTTCTAACTTTCCGTTTTTTGGCCTGTAGAGCGCCTCTAAAACTGATCATCGGTAATTCAATTCTTACAAAAATGGATTATCTCTCGGTCTTATAAATTTTGCGACAGAGTTTTCATCATTTCTTGCTAAAAAAGCGTGAACTCCATCACGAATTTTGTGCGAGTAAGCAAATAATGGTTGTATTCAGCTTTATAATAAATTATCAGAATTAGATAATTTTCAAATCGGAGCCTAAAATATGACAAAAAAAACTACAACCAAAACACTCGCCGTTGCTTCTTTTCAACAAGAGGGAAAAACTAACCCTGAGCACGGCTGCACCCTGGATATTATGGCGCTAAGTGTCACGAGCGAGGCGGTTTTACGCGTGATTTATCGCTTCTGGGCATGGGACTGGAAAACCGTTAATTACATGTATTCCGGCTCCACTGAAAGCCTCGCTAAATGGGTGACCGAATTGGAAGAATTTGATGCTGAATCAGCGTTTTCCTGCGTATCCATTATCGAGCGAATGGAACGTGAGCATGTAATCCGTTACGAGTCCGTTTTTTGGCTTAACCCTAACACTTTACCCGAGCTGATCGGGAGCTGAAAATCTTACAGCCTTTATCTCTCTGGAAGTGTATCAAATCACTTCCATTTATGATTCGACAAGCTAACTACGAATGAAATAAAAAAACTTACCGTTCGTCCTGTCAAAGGATTAAATCAGCGATTCCTTAGAAAGCGAAAATGCCGAGCTGGTTGATTATTTGGACTACCACTAGGAGAAATTGATATGAGAAGAATGCACAATTCGGCGCACCCTGTCGAAGTATTGCGGGAATGGCTATCGGACGGCATGACAGTAACAGAGGCGGCAAAAGAATTGCAAGTTTCCCGTGTCACGTTTTCTAAAGTGCTGAATGGTAAGGCCGATGTAACGTCAGGGGTGGGTTTGCGCCTTTCGGTATGGCTTAGCACTTCACCTGATGTTTGGTTTGGTTTGGTTTGGTTTGCAAACACAATGGGATCTTGTGATTATTGGGCGAACAAGTCAAATATCTCATCAGCACAAGTCGCAGAGGTGTGTAAGCAAATCTATATTCGTCACCTGCTCTATTTCTTCCGAATATGATGCATAAAATAAAAGTGTGGATATTAGCGCAACTCGGAATTGAGTTTGTACCAGTGCAACTGGGTTTACGTTTAGTGACTGGAGGAGCATCTTGAAGCCAACCAAAATCCAGCTTAAGAGGATAGCAGAACGCGAGAAGAGACAAGCCGCGTTTCACGAAGCCGGTCATGCCGCTGTGTGCTCACATTTCGGCGGTGTTGGTAAGCCTGAAGTATGGTCAAACAGTTCACAGAACATAAAGGAGGGGGAGCGTGCGTGGCGTGGTAAGTTTGAAATATTCGCAGAACCTGGCACAGTGCTGATAGATGAAGAAACAAATCTAGCTTTAGGACTGATTGTTTTGCCTGCGCCGGAAAATTGGCGAGTGCTATTTGGCATTGCGGGGCTTGTCGCAGAATATATAGCCGATGGAGTTACTAGCGCAGAAGAAATTGCCTATTCCATTGATGACGCTATCATGATGAATGAAGTTTCACGATCCGACCTTGACTGGATGGGTGAAGATTGGGAAGTGACGGATGTGGCCGAGGTGTTGCAATTACTGCTCGATATGTGGCCTGATATAGAGCGCAATGCTGCATGGCTAATAGAGTGTTCAATATAACGGTGTAAAAGAACTATGAGGTCACCATGACAATGATCAGAATGCCGAATCCTGTCCGACAGGCTCCCAGTGCTCAATAAGGCATATTGTTTTTCTTTGGCAACATCGACGGCTAACACAGCAGCACCTCCTGCCAGATTTTCCTTGACCAGGTTCCAGTTAATGTCGTTGACTTTTTTGGCACGATAACTATGCTTTTTCATAGCGGGAATACCTCCGATGGTAGTGGTTGTGTCATTGATAACAAAACCTCTATTTTGAGGGTTCCCGCTCTTTTTTTCTTGGTGTTACTATAGCTGACCAGGAAAACATATCGCTCATAAACAGTTTATGGCATCATGTAAAATAGTTATGTCTGCAAATAGGTACGGCTTAAGGCCTTTGAATATTTGCGACAGAACAGGGATACTTCGATTTAAGTTTTAGGAAGTGTTGATGATGAATTGAGTCATCTCTTTAAAACAAGAGTACCGTGTAAACTGTCGGAATACCAAGTTCAAGTTACGAGGAGCAGCGCTATGATAAAGGCCAAAGAATCAGTTCAGAAACCAGCCCTCAAAGTTGAGGATACGGTGACACAGCCAATCGATGAGGAGGCTCTTCGAGCAATGATCGTCGAAGCGGCTTATCTCAAAGCGGAGAATCGGGGATTTGCGCCCGGACGCGAGATGGAGGACTGGTTGGAAGCGGAAAAAGAGATCCTGTCGAGATTTCCTTCGCAAGCGAAGGCTGACGACGATAAGAGCTGAGCGTCGATATGAAGACAGCGATGGATGATGTGCTGAAATCACTCCTGCAAGCTGAGCAGAGGGCGGAATCCTTAGTCCAGGAGGCGGAGGTCGAACGCGATGCCACGATTAACCAAACGAAGGCGGAAGCGCACGCGGCTGAAGAAGCGTTTGCCGCGCGCATTCCTGCCATCCGGGATCAGTTTCTGCAGAAAGCGGAGGAACAGGCAACTCGAACGCTGAAGGAGCTTGAACGCCATTACGAAGAGTTCAAGGTGCAAGTTCAGACCACCGCGCAACAACACGAATCGGAAGCCGTCGAGGCGGCAGTCGCGTTGCTGCTGGACTCGGCTAGGGAATAGCCACATGCGTGCCGTCGCCCGCTATGCCTATTTTAATGCGCGAGTTTCCCTGCTGGCCAACCGCTTGCTGTCCGACGCGCAGATCGCAACGCTGATCGAGGCTTCACGGGAGCAGAGCAACGAGATACTGAAGGCCAAAGGTCTGTTGTCGGCGTCCTCCCTGGAAACGCACCACGATATGGCGGCCTGGGAACGAGAACTGACCACTCCCTTGCTGGGGGATCTTGCGGTGCTCGTGCGCGCAACCTCTGGTCGGGCGCGCGATTTTCTTATCTACTGGGCGCACCGCTATGAACTCAGCAACCTCAAGGCTATCATTCGCGGCAAAATGACTGGCCTGTCTGTTTCCGTACTACGAGAACAGTTGATCGACGTCAGTCCCTATACCACCTTGCCGGTCGACGAACTGCTGGGTGCGGAGGACATCAAGGAGTTGCTGCGCTATCTGGAGCGTACTGCCTACTATGTGGATATCGCGCGTCAGGCCCGCAGGGTATTGGAGGAACGCCAGGATCTGTTTGCCTTGGATGCGGCGATAGGTCCACGCTTCTACGCTGGGCTCAGCCAGCGGGCACAGGCCATCGGTGGTGCTGACGGCGTTGATCTGAAACTTCTGGTCGGCAGCCTGATTGACCGCATCAACCTGGTTTGGTTGCTGCGTTACCGTTTCATCTATCGCCTGTCGCCGTCAGAAGCCTATTACCTTCTGATTCCGGCCCACTATCGTCTCGGGGGCCAGCAATTACTGAACTTGGCGGAGCTCGGCAGCGTCGAAGAAGTCATCTCAAGGCTTCCGGCCCCTTTTCCCGTCATGCTGGAGAAGACCACCAATATCAGTGAGGTGACGGAAACCCTGCGGCACTGGACCTGGCAATTAGCGGAGAGGGTGCTAAAGCGCAGCGTTTTTAACCTGGCTCGGGGGTTTGCCTATCTCTTGTTGCGTGACAGGGAATTGCGCCATCTGCGGATCGTGCTGAAAGGAAAGCGGCTGGCCCTGCCCCCGCACTTGATCCGGATCGCCATGGGACTTGAGGCCAGCCATGCGCCAGTGGAAAATCTCATTGAACGGACAGACCAGTCATGATGAAACCCACGCCCATGCAACGCGTGACCCTGCACGTTTTAGTGGAGGAAGCGCCAGCGACGGCCCTGGCGCTCGCCGAGTGCGGCGTATTCGATCCTGAACGTTTGCCGGAACAAGCGCTTCCGGACTTCCCCGCCGAGCGTTACGGCAGCCTGGTCAAAAGCGCCCAGGCTCGGCTCGACAAAATTCTCAGTCAGTACGATACGGTGATCACTTTGCCCGCCGTAGCCCTCCGCCTTATCCCCGAGGAAGAACTAATCCGATTGAATGACTGGCTGAGCGCACTGTGGTCGCAGCAATCGGAGTGGCTTGAAGCATTGCGACGCTTGGCGGATGAGGAGAGAACGGTGGATCAGGTGATGATGACCATCATCGGTCTCCTCGACCTGGAGATCGACCTGAAACGGTTTCACCAACCACAACGCTTTTTGGACCTGCGCGTCGGCACCTTACCCGCAGGGAACGTCCAGCGGCTGCGGGAGGCACTGGGGTTGGCCGGCTATACCCTGAGCCCGTTCCTGGAGAGTGATGGTACCGTCCACTTGATCGTGGCGGGTCCGGTCAGCGCCGAGACCAATATCGATGACGTGTTGCACGCCGCTGGTTGGCAGCCGCTGCACATTCCCCCTGAGTTGAGTGGCTATCCGGACAAGATACGCCTGGACCTCTTGACGCGCCGGCACGCGATTTATGATGAAAAAAAGGCTTTGCGCGAAAAAATCGCGCAAAGCCTTCGTGACCATCGATCCCGACTCTGCGAAGCGGTGCAGACCCTGACGATGGCGACGCCGTATGCCGAGCTACGGGAGGCGCTGCGCAGTCGCGGCGAGCTTGCCGTGCTGACCGGTTGGGTGCCGAAACCGGAAGTGCCGAAATTGGAAAGCCGGCTGCGCGCCAGGCTCAGCACGCCGTTGGTGTTAACGGCGCGTAATCCGCTCCTCGGCGAGATTCCTCCGTCCTTTATGCAACATCACAGGCTGTTACGTCCGTTTGTGACGCTGGTCAAGAATTACGGCGTGCCGCGTTACGGGGAGTTCGACCCTACCCTGTTTTTTGCTTTCACCTACGTCGCCATGTTCGGGATTATGTATGGCGATGTGGGGCACGGTGCGGTCATTGCTGCTGCCGGCCTATTTTTCCGCCACCGACTGCGGGGTTTTGGTCCCTTCGTAACGGCTGCGGGGATGGCGTCCCTGGCTTTCGGTTTTCTGTATGGCAGCGTCTTCGGCTTCGAAGGATGGCTCCGTCCGCTCTGGATCGCTCCGCTGTCCGATCCCAACCGGATGTTGATGGTCGCTCTCTACTGGGGCATCGCCTTCATTCTATTGACCACGCTGCTCACTGTGTATAACCGAATCAACGAAAAACGCATTCTCGAGGCCCTTTGCGATGGCAAAGGGTTGGCTGGACTGCTATTCTACCTGGGACTGCTTTATGGCGGCTGGCGGTGGTTCAGCGAAGGCCGTTTCGGCGCCGTGGAAGCCTCGGGTATCGGACTGCCTTTGGGCATTGTCCTTGCTTACCGGTGGCGAGAGAACCCGGTACCGTTCGGTGAGCGCCTCCTCGTGGTAACGATTGAAAGCTTCGAGACGATCATGGCCTATCTGTCCGGTACGTTTTCCTTTCTGCGTGTGGCGGCTTTCAGCCTGAACCACGTGGCCCTGGCCGTCGCCGTGCTCGCCCTAGCCAAGATGATGGACACTGCGGGCCACTGGACCACGGTAGTGTTCGGGAACGTCTTCAGTCTGGTGCTGGAGGGGGGAATTGTCACTATTCAGGTCCTGCGTCTGGAATATTACGAGGGATTTTCCCGTTTCTTCCAGGGGGATGGGCGGGAATTTCGTCCGCTCATCCTGTATGCGGACCGCGAGGTTGAGGGATAGTCGAAAACTTTATCAACAAAATTAAGGAGAATCGTATGTATTGGTGGATTGGATTGATCACTGTGAGCTTGGTGGGCCCCATGGCTCTGGGTATCTTGTTCGAATTGCGCCCGTCCCCGGCGGGTATTTCACGTCGACGCTTGAAGGGACTGTTGGGGGTGAATCTGCTGACCTTTGTGGTGGCGGAGATTGGTTTGTTGCTCGGAGCAGTACAGACGGCGATGGCGGCGCCTCCGGCGACCGTCGAAGGCGCACACGAGGTGTCGGTCGGTCTGGGGCTGGCCTTGATCGGCGCGGGCATTCCGACCGCGCTCGCCACCATCGGCGCGGGCATTGCCGTCGGCCCGGTAGGCGCCGCTGCGCTCGCCGTTATCGCCGACAAACCGGAGACTTTCGGGCGCAGTCTCATCTATCTGGGGCTGGCGGAAGGGATCGCCATCTACGGCCTGGTCGTTACTATACTGATGTTAGGGCGGATCGGTTGACCGTTATGAGCATACCGAATCTCCGCGAAGTCAACCGCCTATCTGAAACCCGGCTGATCGCCATGGGTGGCGCCGCTTTGATCGAAGGCTTTAGCCTGCTTGGCTTTGAAACCTATCCCGAAGCGACGCCACAGATACTGGACGCCGTGCTGAAGGAGTTGGTGCAAAACCAACAAAAGGCGCTGGTCATCTTGGAGGAAAAACTCGCCCGCAGTGGAACGGCGTTGTTGCATCAGGTGCGTAGCGAGGGTGGACGGATTGTGGTGATTGAAGTACCACCGTTACAGGCGCCAGAGGATTATCATCCGCTGGTCGAGGATCTAATACGACGTGTCCTGGGACCTTCCGCGCTGGAGGAAAGCCCATGAGCAAGGCGGGCTCGGTGCAGGCGCTGGAGGAGGCCTTACTGTCGCGGGCGCAAGCCCTCGCAAGTGAATACCTGGTTCATGGGAGAGAAGCCCGTGAGCTCATTTTGGGGAAAACCAACGCAAGTCTGCACCAGCGCGAGGAACAGGAAACCCTGTTCGCGAAATCGTTAGGCGAGCGCATCTATAGGCAGCGAGTCCAATCCGGCGAACTAGCCATGAGCGCCGAGCTGGACCGGCTGCGCTGGACTTGGGTCCAATCGACACTGGAGAAGGCTCAGACGTATTTGTCGCGTCTCGCTGAAGATGAAAATGGCTATCTGCCGATACTAGCGCGGTTACTCAAGCAAGCCGCCGGAGCCATTGAGCGCGACGAACTGGTGGCGCGGGTCAGTTCGCGGGATATGGAACGGTTGCGTGGGCGCTGGGAGTCGTGGTCGGGCCCCTTGGCACCAGACAAGCACATAGTACTGGCTTCCGAGCCCATCGACTGCACTGGAGGCATTTTGGTGCAAAGCCATGACGAACGGATACGCGTTGACAATACCTTTGAAGGCCGTATAGAACGGCTACAGGATGAACTTCAGCGGGTGATTCTGGAGCGTTTATTCGCGGCCATGACGGCCAGTACCGAGGCGGGATCGTTCGCCGGAAAGTCTGGTGCATTCCTTCCGGTTACCTGAGGTTGTCAGCTTTGGAGGATTTAAAGGCGATGGGAGAAATTTTGGATGTCAACGGTCCGATCGTCACAGTGCACCTGCCCGGCGTGTTGAACGGCGAGCAGGTGAGCATCGGTGCACTTAACCTGATCGGTGAAGTGATCGGTCTCAACGGAGAACGGGCGGTGGTCCAGGTGTATGAATCCACCGAGTCATTGCGCCCCGGCGAGAAGGTGGAACCGCTCGGGCACCCTTTGGTGGCAGAGTTGGGCCCAGGTCTTTTGGGCCAGATCTTCGACGGCGTACAGCGCCCTCTGGCAAGCATTTTTGAGCGTAGCGGCGCTCATCTCGCTCGTGGCCTGAACCTCCCCCCGCTCGACCGGCAGAAAACCTGGACCTTTGCGCCCACCCCTGATTACAAACCGGGACAACGCCTGGAGGGGGGAGAGATATTGGGTACCGTGCAGGAAACACCGAGTTTTGTTCATCGCATCCTGGTCCCGCCGGACCTTGGCGGCGAACTGCTTGAGCTTGCCCCGGCCGGGGATTACACCGTGGACCAAGTGATCGCACGGATCCGGGACCGTACCGGTTCGTCCAGCGAGCTCAGGCTCTACCACCGCTGGCCGGTGCGCATACCACGTCCCTACCAGCGGCGCGAGGCGGCGGGCATCCCGTTGATCACCGGCCAGCGCATCCTCGATACCTTTTTTCCCTTACTGAAAGGCGGCAAGGCGGCGATTCCGGGTCCATTCGGTGCCGGAAAAACCATGGTACAGCAGCAGATTGCTCGCTGGTCTAATGCCGATATCGTGATCTATGTCGGTTGCGGCGAGCGCGGCAACGAGTTGGTGGATATTCTGGAGACGTTTCCCACGCTAACCGACCCGTACAGTGGCCGGCCACTGATGGAACGGACTCTGCTCGTGGCTAACACATCCAATATGCCGGTCGTGGCGCGCGAGGCGTCCATCTATGTGGGAGTTACCATGGGCGAATATTTCCGTGATCAGGGGTATGATGTGGTCGTTGTGGCCGATTCGACCAGCCGTTGGGCCGAGGCGCTTAGGGAAGTCGCAGGGCGCCTGGGGCAGATGCCAGTGGAAGAAGGGCATCCCGCTTATCTCGCATCCCGGCTTGCCGCCTTCTACGAACGTGCCAGCTGTGTCGAGACCTTAGCCGGAAAGCACGGGTCCGTAACCCTGATCGGGGCCGTCTCACCACCCGGTGGTGATTTTTCCGAGCCGGTAACCAGCCATACCAAGGATATCGTGCAAACTTTTTGGGCGCTCTCCAAATCGTTGGCTGATATGCGCCATTACCCTGCGGTGGATTGGACAGCCAGTTTTTCCGCTTATGTCGGCGCTGCGTCGCCATGGTGGGCCGATCACGTCGATCCGAACTGGGCAACGCGGCGGGCCAAGGCTCTGGAACTACTGACCGAGGCTGACGAATTGGCGTACGTCGTCAATTTGATGGGGCCGGAGGCGCTGTCGCCTGAACAACGCTGGGTGTTGGAGAGCGCCGGTTTGATCAGGGAAGGGGTATTGCAGCAAAGCGCTTTGGATCCCGTGGACAGCTTTTGTTCCCCGCAAAAGCAGTTTGTTCTCTTGGATCTAATACTGGAGATTCATCAGCGAGGCACCCGGTTGCTGACCCTCGGTGTGCCCGTACAGCAATTGCTGAACATTCCTTTGCTAGGACACGCAAAACGACTGAAATACGGCTATGGTAACGATCAAATTGAGACGTTGCGCCAGTTCGCCGCAGAGATTCAAAATACCTTCGAACGGTTTCTGCAGGATTACGCTCAACCCCCACCAGCTTCTTCCGCAGTAACGGATGGGGAGCAAAAACCATGACGGGAAAAGAGTATCGCATGGCCTGCGCCGCCCGGGGTGGATTGCTTTTCATGCGGGGTGTGCCCGGCGTCGCCCTAGGGGGGCGAGTGCAGGTGCGCGACCATCGCAACCACAAGCGCAATGGCCAAGTGATCCAGACTTCCAATGACCTCATCCTCGTCCAAGTCTTTGAGGGTACGGAAAATCTCGGCTTGGATACCACCTGGGTACGCTTCCTTGATGCGCCGTTTGAGATTACGCTATCCCCGGATCTGTTGGGTAGGGTGTTCAGCGGAATCGGCCAGCCGCGAGACCACCGCCCGCCCCTGATCGCCGCCCTCAAACGCAACGTTAATGGAGCGCCCATGAACCCAGTGGCTCGCGCCTACCCGCGCGAATTTATCCAAACCGGCATCTCCACTATTGACTGCCTCAATTCCCTAGTGCGTGGGCAGAAGCTACCGCTTTTTTCAGGGTCCGGTCTACCCCACAACCGCCTCGCCGCCCAGATCGTGCGTCAAGCCCGTCTGCTGGGGGAAGCGGAAGGTAATTTTGCCGTCGTCTTTGGGGCCATGGGGATTTCGCACGACGACGCGCGCTTCTTTCAGGAAAGCTTTGAAACGAGCGGGGTCCTGCGCAATGTGGTGATGTTCATCAATCTGGCGGACGATCCTCCCATCGAGCGCCTGATTTTGCCTCGCACAGCCCTGACGGTAGCCGAATATCTCGCCTTCGACCTCAATCGCCACGTGCTGGTTGTGCTGTCCGACATGACCCACTATGCCGAGGCGTTGCGCGAGGTGGCCACCGCCAAGGGCGATGTTCCGGCACGCAAAGGCTATCCTGGTTACTTGTACTCGGATCTTGCCGAGATTTATGAGCGTGCCGGCCGGATCAAGGAACATCGCGGGTCTATCACCCTCATCCCCGTCGTGAGTATGCCGTCGGACGATATTACTCATCCGATCCCTGACCTCACCGGTTATATTACGGAGGGGCAGATCGTTTTGAGTCGAGAGTTGCACAACCGCAACCTCTATCCGCCCATAAACATCCCTCCCTCCCTGTCGCGCTTGATGAAAGACGGCATCGGTGCAGCACATACGCG
Organism: Methylobacter sp.; assembly: GCA_023229605.1. GTDB lineage: Bacteria > Pseudomonadota > Gammaproteobacteria > Methylococcales > Methylomonadaceae > Methylobacter_A. The sequence continues at coordinate 130,911 of JALNYY010000001.1, read as the reverse complement.
CGAAGATCACTCTCGCATCGCCAGCCAACTCTATGCCTCCTATGCCCGTGCCCTGGAGGTGCGCATGCTTGCTTCCATCATCGGTGCCGAAGATCTCTCTGTAACTGACCGCCAGTACCTGAACTTTGCCGACGACTTCGAGCGGCGGTTTGTTAACCAGGCGGAGGACGAAGACCGTTCGATCATTGATACATTGACTCTTGCCTGGGACATACTCTCGCAGCTTCCGCCGGAGACCTTATCGCGGCTCACGGAAGCGGATTTGGTCCATTATCACCATTGGACGCCAGCCGCTATGGAGGAACTGTGACGCAACGCCTCAACATTCCGCCGACCAAGAGCGCCCGACTCACTCTCCGGCGCCAGATTGTCTTTCTCGAACGTGGGCATGACTTGCTGGAGCGCAAGCGCGAGCTGCTCACACGGCTGGTATCAAGCCGTCTGGCTCAATACCGGAAACTGCGCCGCGAGGTTCGCCTCGCGCTGGCGCAAGGCTACCATTGGTTAGCAATCAGCCAGATGCGCATGGGCAGCGAATTGCTAAGCCAGGCCGCCGTAGGATTGAGGCCGGCGCTGCGGGTCAACATTCTGCCGCGCAGCCACATCGGTGTGGAGTACCCGGCCGTAACTGCCGAATGCCTGCCCTTACAGCCGGTCGGGCTCATGTCGACCGATCCCAGCTTCGATGAAACCCGAACTCACCTCGCTCAGGCGGCCGTGCTGCTGGCGCATTTAGGCGAGGCGGAAACCGCCCTGTGGCGCCTTCTGGAAGAACAGCGCAGGACGCAGAAACGGGTCAACGCCCTCAAATATAACGTGATACCCCGCTATCGCGAGACCTTGCGTTACATCGAGTCTTCCCTGGAAGAAGAAGAGCGCAACACCCTGTTTCAAATTAAGGTGTTAAGAGAAGCGGCCGAAGGCGAAACGGGGGATGGATAGCGGCCTCTTCGCGCCGCCCCTTTGAAACATGTACGAAAACGCTTTAACGCATTCTTTTACGACAACCGGGAGACTCCTATGAAAGGGCTGTTATGGTTTTTGCTAGCCGCTGGGGCATTCTATCTGATGATGCGGCTTGGTTTCGGCCCGCACCGAATTCATGGAAGCACTTCGGAGAAGTTGACCGACCCGGTCTGCGGAATGGAAGTCGACCCGGACAAAGGCTATGCCAAGATGTACAGGAGACGCGAATACCTCTTCTGTTCTCACCTTTGTCTGGACAAGTTCGACGCCGATCCGGAACGCTTTCTCACCCGCGAGCAAAAGGAGATGGAGTCATGAAATCCGGCATCTCGCTGATGGCCGTAGGCCACGCCAGCAGTCTGTTTCTGGCGATCACGTTTACGTTGTGCATGGTGTTTGACCTGCTATACCCCCAATATGCCATGTTCCATATCTGGCTGAAACTTTTGCCCGGGTTTGAGTGGCTGAGCTGGAAAAGTTTTTTCCTGGGATTCTTGGAAAGTTATGGATACGGTTGGTATTTCGCCTTGATCTGGGTGCCACTCTATAACGTCTGTGTGGCATCACAGCCAAGACTAAGGAGAGACTGTCGGACATCGGACGCTCGACTGGCTGTTCATGCCTCGCCCGCCGAAGGGCCGCATACCGCTGAGGAAACTGCTCTTTACACATGCCCCATGCATCCAGACATACGGCAGAAGGAACAGGGAATCTGCCCGAAATGCGGGATGACCCTTGAGCTGATGGCTCCGGTGGAAAGCAAGGCTGTCGAAATTCATGCTGAATATGCGTGTCCGATGCATCCTGAAATTATCCGCAGCGAACCAGGTTTCTGTCCGAAGTGCGGCATGACTTTGGAACCCAGAGACGCTTCAGGGAAGGATCAGGAAAACAAAGAACTCACCGCTATGAGCCGAAGGTTTTGGGTCAGTACCGCGCTGTCGATACCGGTGTTCATGTTGGCGATGGCTCATGACCTGATGCCGAACATGATTGCCGGCATTTTCTTTACCCACTGGCTGCAATGGATCGAATTTGCTTTAGCCACACCGGTGGTTTGGTGGGGCGGCTGGCCGTTTTTTCAACGCGGCTGGCGTTCCGTCATCAATCGCAATTTAAACATGTTTACGCTGATCGCATTGGGTATCGGCGTCGCTTGGGGCTACAGTGTGACGGCAACATTTGCGCCTGGCATTTTTCCGCCAACCATGCGCAACCCGGACGGCATGGTAGCCGTCTATTTCGAGGCCGCAGCCGTCATTACCGCATTGGTGCTGCTGGGGCAAGTACTGGAATTGCGGGCGCGAAGTCGCACCAATCAAGCTATCAAAATGTTGCTGGAACTTGCACCGAAAACAGCCCGTCGGGTTTATGACGACGGCAAGGAAGAAGATATTCCCTTGGCACAGGTGCAACCGGGCGATGTGTTGCGTGTCCGGCCCGGTGAAAAAATTCCTGTGGACGGTGTCGTGCAGCAGGGTTATAGCAGTGTCGATGAATCGATGGTGACCGGCGAAGCTATTCCGGTGGAAAAAAATACAGGGGATCGGCTGATAGGCGCCACCGTCAATAGCACCGGTAGTCTGCTGATGCTTGCCGAGAAGGTCGGCAGTGAAACGCTGCTGGCCCGGATCGTGAGGATGGTCAGCGAAGCACAGCGCAGCCGGGCGCCGATCCAGAAACTGGCGGATGTGGTTGCAGGCTATTTTGTACCGGCCGTTGTCATCATTGCCATCATTACATTGATCGTCTGGTGGCAGTGGGGGCCGGAACCGCGATTAGCCCATGCCATTGTTAATGCGGTAGCCGTACTCATTATTGCTTGTCCCTGCGCTCTCGGCCTTGCCACGCCGATGTCGATTATGGTCGGTACCGGCAGGGGTGCTCAGCTCGGGGTATTGATTAAAAATGCCGAGGCGCTGGAAATCATGGAAAAAATAGATACCTTAGTGGTCGATAAAACCGGCACGCTGACCGAGGGTAAACCCCGTCTCATGTTGGTAATCGCCAGCAAAAACTTTTCCGAAGAAGAAGTGTTGTATTTCGGCGCAAGCCTGGAACTAGCCAGCGAGCACCCGCTTGCCACCGCCATTGTTAAAGGCGCTGAACAAAAAGGCATCAAGCTGACTGCCGGAGAACAATTTGAATCCGTAACCGGTAAAGGTGTTTGTGGCAGGATTTTAGACCGTCAGGTTGCGCTGGGTAATGCCAAATTAATGGAAGCGCAGAATATCGATATAACTCCTTTAATAAAACAGGCTGACGAGCTCTGTCTGGAAGGACAGACCGTCATGTTTGTTGCCGTGGACGGGAAGCTCGGCGGATTTATCAGTGTCGCCGATCCCATCAAATCGTCAACACCGGAAGCGCTGAAAGCTCTACACAAGGCAGGGATAAAAGTCGTCATGCTAACCGGCGATAATAAAACTACAGCCAATGCAGTGGCAAAAAAACTCGGCATAGACCGGGTTGAAGCGGAAGTGTTACCCGAACAGAAAACCGAAATCGTTAAACAATTGCAAGCCGAAGGCCATATCGTGGCAATGGCGGGTGACGGTATCAACGATGCACCGGCATTGGCGCAGGCACATGTAGGTATTGCCATGGGTACGGGCACCGATGTCGCCATGGAAAGTGCGGGTGTTACGTTGGTCAAAGGCGATCTGCGTGGAATCGCCAGGTCACGGCGTTTGAGTCAAGCTACCATGAGTAATATCCGCCAGAACCTGTTCTTTGCTTTCATTTACAACGCCCTTGGCATTCCCGTTGCTGCCGGTGTGCTGTATCCGTTCTTCGGTATTTTGCTTTCACCGATGATTGCGGCGGCAGCGATGAGTTTTAGTTCGGTTTCAGTCATCATGAACGCTCTGCGACTGCGAAAATTATCGCTTTAAAACATTATTATGATCCAGTGCTCAGTCTGGTGATTGTGACAGTTATCATGATTGGCACTTGGGACCTGCTACGCGATTCGGTATAACTTGTATTGAGTGCCGTCCCGACACATATCGACGTGGCCGCAATGGAAAACTACCTGCGCCAATGTCCTGGTGTTACGGAAGTTAACGATCTGCACATCTGGGGCATGAGTACGACCGAGAGCGCCTTGACCGTTCATTTGGTGATGCCGGAAGGCTACCTTGGCGACGCTTACATGGATGACATTATACGAACATTGGTAATGGGTTAAAAGTGTGATTTGCTCATAATAATAGCCAATATGACATGTTATCAAGAAATTACCTGCCCGAATTGTGGCTGCAACCAAATTATGAAGGCGGGCCGTAGTAAAGCGGGTACACAGCGTTACCGCTGCCATAATCTGGAGTGCAAAACAAAAACCTTCATGTTGGATTACCGGTATAAGGCTTGCGAACCCGGCATCAAACAACAAGTTGTGGACATGTCCATCAATGGCAGTGTTATCCGTGATACAGCACGAGTTCTCAAGATCAACAAAAACACAGTGATTAGCACTTTAAAAAAAGCGAGCAGCATTGTCCAAGTAAATCCCAACTTTCAGGCCTTAAATCCAAAAGGAAATCTAGCTGTGAGAGTGGAATTGGCTTGTGATGAGGCTGAAATGGATGAACAGTGGTCATTTGTAGACAACAAGTCCAATCAGCGCTGGCTATGGTATGCCGTTGATCATGCCACGAACACAGTACTGGCTTATGTGTTTGGCAAACGCAAGGATGTCGTGTTCAAAAAGCTGAAAGCATTACTTGAGCCCTTTGGCATCAGCCGTTATTACACCGATGATTGGGGCGCTTATGAGCGTCAACTTGAAAGCGATAAGCATGAGGTGGGTAAGCGCAACACACAAAAAATTGAACGTAAAAATTTGAATTTCAGAACCTGGATTAAGCGACTCACACGGAAAACAATCTGCTTCTCGAAGTTGGAAACAATGCATGATACTGTCATCGGATTACTGATTAACAAGGTCGAATTTGGCTTGGATATTCATGCAAAATTACAGATTTAACCCGCTACCAAATATTTAAGTAAATGAGTTAACTTATCACTCTACTAATTCAGAAGGGCGGAACAGGTAAAACCACACTGACCGCATTTGATAGTTATGATGAAAACCGGTAGACTGTTAAAAACACGACACAGTCAGATAATGATTAAACAGCGATTTTTATTATTGTTAATACTCATAATGGTCATTACGCCGGTTTGGTCGGCGCTTGGCTATTATTCGGGTATGGTGACTGCTGAATCATCTTTCGGACCCTCTTCCGAACAAGGCATCGCTGTAACTGACTCGGCCGACGCTGCACCACACAATTCCGATCACTGTCTGCATCAGGATAAATTTAAAATAACCTGCCATGCCAGCGGGAGTTGTACCTTTCATATTTGTGGTGATGGAGGCATCGCCACCGTTTTTTTATTGACTCAAGCCTATAGTTCGTACCGCTACGAACATTGGGAAAAGTCCGCTTCCCGTTCTCTGTCATTCTCCCCCGAAATAAGACCCCCTATTAATAGCCTCCAACAGTCGTAGGATAGGCAGCTTTTTTTGTCTTTATAACCCAGGGATCAAGTGCCATCGGGTAAACATCTTGCGCCGACTCAACAAACCTATCCGTTTCACGGACTTTATAACGAGTATAGGAGGACGCATGTCTCCACACATTATTTTCAAGTACTTTAGCTTGATTACGCTGTTGTTTTCAGCCTGTGCATTTGCAGGTGAAGAGCCGGTAATCGAGCGAGTGTTAACATTAAAAGCAGCAACCGAGCAGGCCGTTCGGGATAATCCAGATCTGGCGCAAATGCAGGCCAGGGCTCAGGCGATGGCGGCTATCCCGTCGCAAATGGGGGCTTTGCCTGACCCTGAAATCAGTTTCAACGCGATGAGCCTGCCGGTTAATACCTTTAACACCCGGCAGGAAGAAATGACCCAACTGGGGGCGGGTATCTCGCAATCTTTTCCTTTTCCCGGCAAGCTTGCCTTGCGCGAACAAGCGGCGGCTTTTGAGGCCGAGGCCGCAACGCAAAATACCAATGAAGTACGCTTGCGCTTGCTGAGCGAGGTTAAATCGACCTGGTGGCTGATTTTCTACCTAGACAGGGCGCTTGGAATTGTTGACAGCAATCATGCGTTGTTGCAGAAATTTGTCCAAATTGCCCGGACTAAATACGAAGTCGGCGAAGGTTTACAACAGGATGTCTTGCTGGCTCAACTGGAATTATCCAAACTGCTCGATCAGCAATTGATGCTGAAAGCATCGAGGCGCAATGCCGCTGCCAGCCTGAATGCACTGTTGGACAAACCGGCCAACGAAGAAATCCGTTTACCGGACAAGGCTGAATCGCCATTGCCGACCATCAAGCAGGAAAACCTGCTCTATCGACAGGCGGAAACATCGAGAGCCGTATTGGAGAGTAACCGGCAAGGAATTAATGCCGCGCAATCGCGCTTGGATTTGGCGAAAAAAGATTATTTCCCTGATTTCAATCTGGGTGCATCTTACGGTGCCAGAGCCAGCACACCGGTCGGTGACCGCCGGGCCGATCTGTTAAGTTTGAACCTGAGCATGAATGTGCCGATCTTCGCCGCCCAAAAACAGGCCAAAGCGGTTGACCAACGCAACAGCGAATTAATGCAGGAAAGGTACGCCTTACAGGATCAGTGGAATAAGGTGCGTTCGCAAATTTCGCAAGCCTACAACGATTACAAGCGGGCCAAAGATCAAGTGGTGTTGTTTGAAACCGGCATCGTGCCGCAAGCCAGACAAACTGTGGATTCGATGCTGGCCGGTTATCAGGTCAACAAGGTCGATTTCCTGAATCTGGTGCGCAGTCAGATCACCTTGTTCGAATACGAAACCCAGTATTGGAAAGCCTTTACCGAAGCCAATCAATCGCTGGCGCAGTTAAATGCGGCTGTCGGCGAGGAGGAAATTTATGAATAAGCAGGTATTAATCACAGCGCTGCTGATGCTGGCTTTGGGTGCCGGTGGCGGATATTGGCTGGCTATGCCAAAACTCAAGGTTGCAAGTACACAACCCGGCGTCGCCTTACCTGAAGCCAATAAACCCTTGTTTTACCGCAATCCGATGAATCCATCGGTCACCTCCCCGGTACCGACCAAGGATAATATGGGCATGGACTACATTCCTGTTTATTCCAAAGACGTGCAAAAAAATGAACAGCCCGGCACGGTTACGCTCGATTCGGTCACCGTGCAAAATCTCGGGATACGCACCGCCCTCGCCGAGCAGCGAACGCTTGAGCGCACTATCCGGACCGTAGGCCGGGTGACTTACGACGAAGAACTTATTACTCGCTTGCATCCCAAGGTCGAGGGCTGGATCACCAAACTCTATGTGGATGAGACTGGCGAACAGGTCAAGCGCAATCAGGAATTGCTGCAAATTTATTCACCGCAATTAGTGACTACCGAGGAAGAGTACGTGCTGGCGCTCGATGGCTTGGCAACATTGAAAAACAGTCCCTACAAGGACGTCCGTCAAGGCGCCGAAAACCTGGTGAAGAGCACACGGGCGCGACTGGACTGGCTGGATGTGCCTGTGCACCAGATCAGAATGCTGGAGAAAACGCGAGAGGTCGAGAAAAACCTGCACATCCATTCGCCGTTTGACGGCATCGTGGTCAACATTGGGGCGCGGGAAGGTGTTTATGTTACGCCTCAGACTGAGCTATATATGGTCGCCGATCTCTCGCATATCTGGATATTGGCGGACATCTACGAATATGAACTACCTGACATCCGCATCGGACAGGAAGCCAAGGTCACACTTCCCTATGATCCGGGCACCGTACTCACGGCAAGGATAACTTTTATCTATCCCACGCTGGATCCAAAAACCCGTACCGCGAAGGTGCGGTTCGAGTTGGATAACCCCGGCCAAAAGCTCAAGCCCGATATGTACGCCAACGTCGAGGTGCGGATACCGCTAGGAATGCATCTGGTCGTGCCGGAAGAAGCGGTACTGAATTCCGGGACGCGAAAGATTCTGTTCATTGACCGGGGGCAGGGGCGCTTGGAGCCCCGCGATGTTCAGATTGGAGCCAACGCCGAGGGTTACTACGAGGTGCAGAAGGGCCTTGCTTCTGGGGAGCGGGTGGTAACCTCGGCGGCTTTTCTGATCGATTCGGAGAGCCAGCTTCAATCCTCGCTGGGGATGATGGGGATGCCCGGCATGGACATGGGCAAGAAAAGTTCTGCCCCTGCACCTTCTACCCCCGAACAAAAACCTCCTGAGCCCAAGCCAGGTATGAACATGCCGGGTATGCCAGAGGAGAAGGCACAATGATCGAGAAAATTATTGAATATAGCGCGAAGAATCGGTTCATCGTGTTCCTCGGGGTTCTATTTTTCGCCGCCTGGGGGATCTGGGCTCTTATGCGAACCCCGCTCGACGCCATCCCGGACCTCTCGGATGTCCAGGTGATCATATACACCGAATGGGAGGGCAGAAACCCGACGCTGATCGAAGATCAGGTGACTTACCCCCTCGTGACGCAGATGCTTTCGGCGCCCCGGGTTACGGTGGTGCGAGGTTTCTCGTTCTTCGGCTATTCCTTCGTCTATATTCTTTTTGAGGAAGGCACCGATATTTACTGGGCACGATCGCGGGTGTTGGAATACCTGGCGGGAGCGGTCAAGCGCCTGCCCGCAGGCGTGGTGCCCGAACTCGGTCCGGATGCGACCGGGGTAGGCTGGGTTTATGAATATGCACTGGTCGATCGCACCGGCAAGCACAGTCTTGCCGAGCTCAGGACACTGCAGGATTGGTACGTGCGCTATTGGCTCAAGGCGGTCCCTGGCGTGTCCGATGTCGCCGGTCTCGGCGGCTTCCAAAAGCAGTATCAGGTGCACCTCGACCCCACTAAATTGCTGGCTTACAAGCTATCGATCCGCGACATCATGGAACGGATTCGCCAGAACAACAACGAGGTCGGGGGGCGTGTGATCGAGTTCTCGGGAGCGGAATTCCTGGTACGAGGTCATGGTTATGTCCGTTCGATCGACGATATTGAACAGATCGCCGTCGGCACCAACGAGCAGGGTACGCCCATCCTGATGCGCGATATCGCCCATGTCGCCCTGGGGCCCGAGATGCGGCGGGGTATCTCGGATCTGGACGGTGAGGGGGATGCGGTCAGCGGCATCGTCGTAATGCGCTTCGGTGAAAATGCCCTGAAAGTGATCGAGCGTATCGAGGCCAAGATCAACGAAATCAAGCCGTCGCTCCCTGAAGGGGTCGAGATCGTTCCCGTCTACAATCGCTCGGAGCTGATCCTTCGCTCGATCGCCACCTTAAAAGAAAAGCTCATGGAAGTGACGATCGTGGTGAGTGTGGTCTGTGCTCTTTTCCTCTTTCACTTCCGTTCCGCTCTGGTGGCGATTCTAACCCTGCCGATTGCCATCTTGCTCTCGTTCTTGTCGATGTATTATTTAGGGCTAAGCTCGAACATCATGTCCCTCGGAGGCATTGCAATTGCCGTGGGAGCGATGGTCGATGCGGCCATTGTTATGATCGAGAACGCCCACAAACGACTCGAAGAAGCCCCGGATCAGAGTCCCGAAACGCGGGCGCGGGTGCTTATCGATGCGGCCAAGGAGGTCGGTCGGCCGCTCTTCTTCTCGCTCCTTGTTATCACGGTCTCGTTTCTCCCGGTCTTTACGCTGGAAGGGCAGGAAGGGCGGCTCTTCAAACCGCTTGCCTACACCAAGACCTTCTCGATGTTCTTCGCCGCGTTTCTCTCGATCACGGTGGTGCCAGTCTTGATGGTCCTGCTCATCAAGGGGCGGATAACGCCGCTCGAAAAAAACCCGCTGAACCGGCTTCTAGTCGCGGGTTATGAACCCATCGTGAAGCGGGTGCTGCGTTTCCGCTGGCTGACGGTTCTTGTCGCAGTGATCTTGCTGGTCATATCGGTACCGGTCTATGAAAAGCTCGGCTCGGAATTCATGCCGCCGCTGAACGAAGGCACGATTCTCTATATGCCGTTGGGGTTCCCGGGCCAATCCGTCACAGAGTCGACTCGCTTGTTGCAGGTGCAAGACCGCATACTGAAACAATTCCCCGAGGTCGAACATGTCTTCGGCAAGGCCGGCAAAGCGGACACGGCGACCGATCCGGCGGGGCTCGAGATGTTCGAGACGGTAATCACCTTGAAGCCTGAGGATCAGTGGCGGCCCGGCATGACCTGGGAGAAGCTGATCGATGAGATGGATCAACGGCTGCGATTGCCGGGGGTTTCCAACGCCTGGACCATGCCCATCAAGGCACGAACGGACATGCTGAGTACCGGGATCCGAACGCCGGTGGGGATAAAAATCTCCGGCCCCGATCTAGCGGTGATCGAACGATTGGGGAAAGAGGTCGAAGGCGTGGTGAAGATGGTGCCGGGAGCACGTAACGTCTATGCCGAGCGGGTAAGCGGGGGATATTTTCTCGACTTCAATATCAAGCGGAAGGAGATCGCCCGTTATGGCCTCACGGAAGAAAACGTACAGGACGTCATCGAATCCGCCATCGGCGGGAAGGTGATCACTACCACCGTCGAAGGCCGTGAGCGGTACACGATCAACATGCGCTATGCGGCGGATTTGCGAAACGATGAAAGTGGATTAAACCGGATTCTGGTGACGACGCCGGAAGGCAGTCAGATCCCCATGTCGCAACTAGCCGAGATCGTGCGGACCCGTGGACCCGCCACCATCCGTAGCGAGGCAGGTATGTTGACCGGGTATATTTATGTGGATGTCGGCGACCGGGATCTCGGTGGGTTCGTCGAGGAGGCCAAGGCCGCTGTTACCCAGCAGGTGAAATTGCCGCCGGGCTATATCATGACTTGGTCGGGGCAGTACGAATACATGCAGCGAGCCACGGAACGGTTGCGATTAGTGCTTCCGCTGACGGTCTTCCTGATTTTCCTGCTGCTCTATTTTAACTTCCACTCCGTAACGGAGGCCTTGATCGTCATGATTTCGGTTCCCTTCGCGCTCGTCGGCGGCTTCTGGTATCTGTACCTCCTGGATTACAACCTCAGCGTCGCGGTGTGGGTCGGTATCATTGCGCTGGGGGGCGTCGCGGCCGAGACCGGCGTTGTCATGATCGTCTATCTTGATGAGGCTTATCATAGGCGCATGGCACAGGGCCGTATGCAGACCAAGGGAGACTTGGAAGAAGCAATTATCGAGGGAAGTGTGCAACGGATCCGGCCCAAGATGATGACGGTGGTGGCTATCATGGGCGGCCTGTTCCCGATCATGTGGAGTCACGGGACGGGCGCGGACGTGATGAAGCGCATCGCCGCCCCCATGATCGGCGGCATGCTCACCTCAGCCGTCCTCACGCTCCTCGTGATTCCGGCGATTTACTCGATCTGGAAGGGATGGGGACTCAGAGCTGGGAAGCAGGGCGATTCAAAGCTGCTTTTGCCGGAAACAGAATCTCAAACGGAATATCGGTTGGACAAACCTCCCGGAAAGGAGGATGGAAACTCATGAAGCTCAAGAAATTGAAACAAGCTTCTTTGACTGAAATTAGGACGGCTGCTGAAAACGCAACCGTCTTATTGACGAATATCGTGGGATTAATTCTTATCATGTGGGCAATAGGAATGAGTGCGGATTTTACACAACGCATCGCGGCCCCGGCGCTGGGCGGCATGCTGACCGTACTGATCTTGACCCTGCTGGTATTTCCGGTCATCTACAGTCTGGTCTTACTGTTCCAAGAAGAATGCGCGAGCGAGGAGGTGTTACACAATAGATGCTATTGAAATAGCCTGAAATGGTGCGTTCATGAGTCTTTATGCACGTTTATTGTGCGAATAGGTTTGAGCTGAAAACAAAAGGCACTTAACTTATTGATTCATAATAAATGGCATTATTCGTGCTTTACAAAGGGTTGCGCAAACCGGATTGATGTTCCTTTCGGCTCATCAATCCGCAAGCGATAGGAGATAAAAATCAATAACAATTTACCAACCTGAAAAATGATGTCACTTTAAATTTTAAAATTACTCTGGAGAAAACCCATGAAAACAAATTTACTGATTACCTTGCTTTTAACCGTTGGCTTAGTGTCTGCTTGCGCCGAGATGAACCCGCATCCGATGGACATGAGTCAAGCCGTGCAAAACGCAACATCCAAAGCCGATCATGAGGCGTTGGCGGAGCACTATGAGGAAGCGGCGAAAGAAATGCAGCTTAAGGTTGAGGAACACAAGAAGCTTCTTAGCCAGTATCAATCAAAAAGCTATCTCTACGGCAGACAGGCGGAAGATTTTAAAGCGCATTGCGAAAGGCTGATTGATGTCTATGAAAAAGCTGCCAAGGAAAACCTGGAAATGGCGAAAATGCATCGGCAGATGTAATGTTTCACTGTGTTCAGCATATCCTACGAGTTACCCGCTCTGGATATGCTGATGCACTCTTTCGCGTCGTTGTGTTCCTTTAGATAGTTTGTTACTTCTATGAAAAATAAAAAATGAACAACCTCTTACCAATAATTACGCAATACAAAGCCGATACTCAGAGCGTTTACAATACGTGGTTTATTGACAATGACCAACGACTAAAGGCCTTTCGCACCATCCGCAGAGGTGTTTTACAGATGGAGGAAGACATTAAAAACAAAACATTTCCCAACGATTTCAAGGGGAGTTCTTTAGAGTTTGTTTTGACCTGTATTGCCGAACAAAAACAGGTATTTGTCGGGGTATCGCATCCTTTTTACTGGAAACCCAAACTCCGCATACCCGATATTTACGAAAATCCGATTAATAAAATCGTCTTCGGACAATTCTTGGAAAACTGTATCAACGCTAAATCGGAAGAACAGGTTCTTAAAGAAATAGTGCGATTGGATGCGCTAAAAATAAAAGGCCTGGGACCGGCCGTAGGGAATATTTTATATTTTTTGCACCCTACTTTGTTTCCACCCTTCAATACGGCCATCGTCAACGGCTTCAACGCCTTGTTCAACGACAAAAAGAAACTGGGATCCTGGACGGAATACCTCAAAATCAGAGAAGTGCTGATTGAAACCAACAACACGCACAAAGCCCAGCTTTCTAACGATCTGGGGGCGATTGCAGGTTTGTGTTTTGAAATCGGTACGCAAAAAATGCTTATCGGCAATGCTGAATATTTGAGTGAAAACGAACGGAACAAGTTCGAAAAAAACATTGAAAAACGCCAGAAAGAAATTCAGGACGAAAAGCAGGAAGAAAGTCTCCATTCCGAAATGCAGTTTCATCTTTTGAAAATCGGCCAAAGTTTTGGCTACGATGCTTTTGCCGCTTCAAATGACCGTTCAAGGTCTTATGCAGGAAGCAGCTTTTCGTTTATGAGTCCCGATACATTCCCCGCTATCAATTGTGATAAGGAAACCGCTAATACGATCAAACTGATCGATGTGTTATGGTTTCAGCAAGGGACAAATAATGTGGTTTGTGCCTTTGAAGTTGAAAAAAGCACCAGCATTTATTCCGGAATTTTACGATTGACCGATCTTTCTTATTCCATTACTACCGGCAATGAAACTTTTTATTTGGTGGTACCCGATAGCAGAGAAAAGGACGTGATATCACAACTCTCACGCCCTTCCATCAAGCAAATCAAAACCCCAATTGAATACATTTTATTTTCAGAACTCCGGCAACACTGCGATGCCCTTTGTAAGTTTGGTGACAGCCACCAAATGATGAAAAAAATTGCAAAAACTGTATGAGGTATAAGATAGAAGTTAAATGCGCAATGCTTTTCTGCCCCCCACATTGATGAATCCATACTTTTGGTGTTATGAACGGTGGGCAAAAAAAGTCTGTCCACCCTGACTATGCTGGCGCGACCTTTTGCGTCATTGCACTCGTTGGGTTAGCATGGCAACCAATCAATGCGGGAGCTGGAAGAAAAAATGGATAAAGAACTTGAGCTTGGATTCTTTGTGGCGTTTGAAAAGGCCTTGCACACAATAGATTTAGCCAGAGGAGATTAAAATATGGTTCAAGATCCGGTTTGCCTAATGCAATTTTCGCCACGTGAGGCAAAAACAACCACTGAATACGAAGGGAAACTATATTATTTCTGCTCTCCTTCCTGCCGGGATACCTTTATCAGCCAGCCAGCCTTATATCAAAATAAAGTCACCTCGATGCACTTAACTGTAGGGGTCATGGGTTCAGCCGGTAACGAAGCAGCAGACGATGTCAAAGAGAAATCCATGATTTTGGGTCAGAGTATTGCACAACGGGGCTTCGTATTAATAACGGGTGCGTGCCCTGGCTTGCCCTATGAATGTGCCCGTGGTGCGAAACAAGCAGGAGGATTATCCATTGGTATTTCGCCGGCTTTGAGCTTGGATGAACATATACACAAGTACCGCTCGCCAGCTGACGTTTATGATGTCCTTATCTATACAGGTAGTGGCTTGATGGGGCGTGAAGTGACGAATATACGCTCAAGTGATATGGTTGTAATCCTCGGAGGACGTTCCGGTACATTAGGGGAGTTTGCTATTGCTTTTGATGAAGGCAAGTTGATCGGGGTATTACAAGGCAGTGGTGGAATTGCTGATCAGATTCAGGATCTTGTGGCTAGTTTTCAGAAAGATAGTGGTGCACGTTTAGTATATTCAGCCGATCCATCGCTGAAAATCTTGGAAGCGGAGCAACGCGGAGTGAAGATTTTTAGTCCCCGGTAGCGATAGTGCATGTGTTTTCATATATGGACTCCTCGCTTATTGCAAGGCAAATTTTCAATATTAATGCCATCAACAGAGATCAAGATTGCAGTCATATATTCGGTCTCTTTATAGAGGTTTTTATACCCCAGGACTCCTGATGAATCTATCCGCGCACTTTCACCTCTATCACGAAGAAGGTTTTATAGTGAACCACTGAAAACATCGGGTTTTGAAAGCGCCGGTCTGACCTGTTATTGTCATCAATGAATGTTAATTTACCCCCGCAATCCTGTTTTACTCATTTAACTGTTAAATAATTAATCAAGGGTTGTTTGTGCTTTGTTCGTCGCTAAAGCTATCTTTTTTATCACCAAAGCCAGCGAACAAAGCACAAACAACCCAACCTTTGCCGTCAGGCAAAGGCTTTGTAGTCTTTATCGCTGTTAGCCATTGCCCACAGTATGCGTGCATTTTTATTGGCAAGCGCAACAGCGGCTTTATTAAAGCCGCGTCGACCAATAAGCGCTTGCAGCCACAAACTTAACTTATCCGTCTTATCGGTACAATGCCTTAATACCGATCTCGCGCCATGAACCAATAAGGTGCGAATGTAACGATTCCCTCGCTTACTGATACCCAAAAGAATCTGTTTTCCGCCACTGCTATGTTGTTTCGGCACAACCCCTAAGCTTGCAGCATAATCGCGACTGCTTTTATAACCTTTACTGTTACCACCTATATCAGCAGCTATAATTGTTGCTGCTAACGGACCGATGCCCGGTACTTCCAAAAGCCGCTGACTCAGTTGATTGGCGCCACATAGTCGCGCTATGCGTTGATCTTGTTCTTTTATTTCCCGATCAAGTGCTTTAAGTTTCTCATATTGTTCCGCGAACATTTCTCTGCTGAATGCGGATAAGTTGTTTTCAGCATCTCCCAATATCAATGGCAAATGCGATCTAACATGTCTAATACCTTGATTAATAACAATGCCTCGTTCACTTAGTAATCCACGAATTTGATTAACCAACGCAGTTCGCCTGCCGATTAACTCGCTCCGAACCGAGTGAACCATCTGAATATCTTGCTGTTCAATAGTCTTGGGGGCTACCACTCGCTTATTGGGCTGAGTAACGGCCGTAAAGATGGCTTCCGCATCGTTAAAATCATTCTTGTTACCGACAATAAAACCCTTAACGTAGCGCGCATTAAGCAAAACAACCTCATGACCTAGCTTGGTAAGCTCTCTTGCCCAATGATGAGCGCCTCCACAGGCTTCCATGCCAATTACGCTGGCTGGATAGGTAGCAAAAAACGTCAGTAATTCAGCGCGCTTGAGTTTCTTTTTCATTGTTTTTCCATTGGATTGCAAAGTAAATAAATGAAAAATATTCTTAGCGATATCTAAACCAATTATGCTATTACACATGGCGGGTTCCTCATTATGCTGTTTAAAGGCTCAAGTGCATTTTATGCCGCACTGGGGCAAAAGAGGAGTCCATATCATCACGGAGCGCTGTTTGCGTAGTGAAAATGCAGGCTTTCCGAAATCGCGTCCAGTCATTGCGATAACGATGTGGCATCCCCCTTGTCGGGTATGCCACCAGTGAAGCAGGACGTCCGGGGCTTGCGTAGCAATTTAACTGTCGCGTAATTTTTACGCTTGCTTGGGCTGGGATGCCCAAAACAAGCTTTCGTAAAAATAGCGACTCGCTTAAGACCTTACATTCCCATTTTGTATGATATAAACTCTTTGGTGAGTTTATCGTGAGTTTCCTCATCTATTGAACTTTGGGCGGTTCTCAGATTGGGAGACTCACGATGATTTTCGGAATTGTCAAACTCTGGGAGTTCCCCCGGCAAACCCGGGGGTTTACATTTGATTAATCAGACAAAAAAGGAGAGCATCATGACTGATGAGCACGAGATGCACCACATCGCCAAGGGCAGATGGGTGTTTTACGGGTTTCTTTTAATTGCCGGATTCCTGCTGTTTACAGAGCACCGTGCCCATGTGCTTGGCATCCTGCCTTACCTGTTCCTGCTGGCATGTCCACTGATGCATTTGTCCATGCATCACGGTCACGGCGGCCATGGCCATCATGCCCGAAACCATGATACAACCGACGGAGACAGAAAATGAACACTCCATCCCCGGCCTACGGACTCTGGTCGCTGGTCATCATCAACTCGCTGGTATTCATCATCTTCGCCTTCAGCTTCGCCAAACCGCAAAGCAAGCGCGACTGGCGCTCTTTCGGTGCCTTCTCGGCCTTTATCGTGGCACTGTTCACCGAGATGTACGGCTTCCCGTTAACCATTTATTTGCTTTCCGGCTGGCTCACCAAGCGCATTCCCGGCATCGATCCGTTTTCGCATGATGCCGGCCATCTGCTGGAAGACCTGTTCGGCTGGCGCGGCAATCCGCACTTCGGACCATTTCACTTGATTAGCAGCGTTCTGATCGTTGCCGGGTTCTTTCTGTTATCCAGCGCATGGCGGGCGCTGTACCGGGCGCAACGCCAGCATACCTTGGCCACAACCGGACCCTATGCAAAAATTCGGCATCCGCAGTACGCCGGGTTCGTGATGATCATGTTCGGATTTCTGCTGCAATGGCCGACAATCGTGACAGTGGCGATGTTTCCGATTTTGCTCTGCATGTATATCCGACTTGCCCGAACTGAAGAGAGAGAAGCCTATGCTGAATTTGGGGAGAAATATTCAAAATATGCAGATCGTGTACCGGCATTCTTTCCACGATTCAAAATTTAAATAGCGGTTGATGTAGCGATGTCATTACCAACTGAATACTGAACTATACGTTAACAATTTGAAAAAAATGTTATTTTAACTATTGAATTACTCTGGAAAAAACCCATGAAAACAAAGTTACTGATTACCCTGCTTTTGGCTCTTGGATTACTGTCTGCTTGCGCCGAGATGAACCCGCATCCGATGGATATGAGTCAAGCCGTACAAAACGCGGAAACCAAAGCCGATCACGAGGCGCTGGCGCAACACTATGAGGAAGCGGCGAAAGAAATGCAGCTTAAAGTCGATGAGCATAAAAAACTTCTTAGCCAGTACCAGTCAAAAAGCTATCTCTACGGTAGACAGGCACAAAGTTTTAAAGACCATTGCCAATGGCTAATTAACGCCTATGAGAAAGCCGTCGAGGCGAACTTAAGCATGGCAAAGATGCATCGCCAGATATAATGCTTCACACAAGCCATGGGATGGGAATGTTACCATCCCATGGCAATGATGTAAGACCCCTTTTATAAAAACATGATAGTCCGTCTGTAGCGAGATGATCCCTCATCCGATGGATATGAGACTAGCCGTGCAAAATACAGTATCCAAAGCCGATCATGAGGCGCTGGCGCAACACTATGAGGAAGCGGCGAAAGAAATGCAGCTTAAAGTTGATGAGCGCAAGAAACTTCTTAGCCAATATCACTTAAAAAGCTATAGACAGTCGAAAATTCTTAAAGACCATTGCCAGTGGCTGATTAACGCCTATGAAAAATCCGTCGAGGAAAACTTGAGTATGGCAAATCTGCATCGTCAGATGTAACGTTTCACATAAGCCAGAGGATGGGAATGTTACTATCCCCTCGTAATGATGTAAGAACCCTTTTATAAAAAAGGAGCTACCCTCCTTGGCTAAGCCATTGCCCGTACCGTCTTTGGATGAGTCGGGATGTTTAATATTTGCTTCAGTTATGATATGAGAGTCACAGAAAAGCCCATTTCCAGTTATCCCTGGTACCTTCGTCCATTCTTTTGGAATCAAAAAAGAAAATACGGACAAGTCCTTAAGCCTGCATTGATTTGGGCCAGAGTCCCCAGGTTATTTGCAGCAATAGCTATACTCTATGGGGTGCTGGACAGAAAAAACGGCCCGATCGATCCGGTCCTACGATCCTTGATTACGGTGAGAGTCTCGCAAATAAACGAGTGCCGTTTTTGTATTGATATTAACTCCGCCATGTTGGCAAAAAGAACCGGCTCCATGAACAAAGTGGAGGCCCTTGAACAATGGCAAGAGAGCGAGTTGTTTGATAACAAAGAAAGGGTTGTCCTGGAATATGTCGAGGCTATGACTTATACCGATCGACGAGTTAATGATGATTTGACTCAGCGCCTGTATGTATATTTTAACGAAGATGAAATAGTCGAACTAACCGGACTCATTGCCTTCCAGAATTTATCCAGCAAATTTAACAGCGCCCTGGATTTGCCTGCACAAGGATTTTGCCGTCTGCCGGAAAGTGCAGATCGCAATAATGCGATGCGATAGTGTGGTGGGAGTGATTCTGCCTGCCGGGAAACACTCAGTTATTCAGACGTTTTGTTAGTTGCGTTAGTGAGATTTAGTTGATGAAAAGAGATGAAAAAAAAGTAGATAGGCGAGAGCCTGTTCTCTACCTAATATTTCTTATGGATCAAGTTTCTATCTTTAGGGAAGTGCAATGAATACGTGGATAATGAGTGTGGTCTTAGTCCTGCTTTTTCTTTTGGCATTGACGGGCCTGTTCTTCTTTATGGCGACGAGGGGGGCGTTGCTGGTGCGCGGACTTGTATCAGGTTCGCACGGCGAAAAGGCGCACGTGTATCCCATCTACTCAAATATTCGGCTCATTAAGCTGGTTGATTTTCAACCTATCATCTCGGCAATATTGCTGTTTCAATATGACCGGCTTGTTTCGAAGATTGTCTCTGAACTCATGCAATCGGATTTAAAAAATAAAAAGGTACTCGTTACGTCTTGTGCCTTCGGAAATGTAATTCCGCTAGTCGTGAAAACAGTTGTTCAAGCGGGTGCCGAGCGCGTCCTGATTGTGGACATTATTAACAACCAGCTTGTTCACGCAAAGAGTAAGCTTGACCACTTTTCGGGGAAAGTGGATTTCATCGAAGAAAATGCCACCGCCATGAAACAGAGGGACGGCATTGTCGATGCCAACGTCATGTTTTTTCTACTTCATGAGTTGCCGCACCACTTGAAGGGGCAAGCGCTGATTGAAGCAGGGCGCATGCTCAAGCCGGGAGGAAAGCTCTTTCTTGCGGAATTTCATCGTCCGGACTTGTGGATACTACGCGCCCTGAGCTGGACTTACTTCAAAGTCTTCGAGCCGCTTGGTCTTGCGCTCTGGGATACTTGTGACCCACTCGGCTGTTTGGAGAACATGGGAGGATGGACGTGTGAATGTACAACGTATTTTTTCGGAAACTTCCAAATAATCATTGCAACGAAACAATAACGACCGTACGACGGGTAAGGTGCGTTAATTTCATAGCAGCAGTTATCCAATTAATTACGGAAATCTACTCAGTAAAACAAAGATGATGGAAAAAGTCACATGTAACTTGGTCAGTCAAATAGAGGTGAATGAATATGGTAACGTTTCGCATAGGTATGACGGTATTCCTCGGATTATTGGTTTTAGCTAACGCACATGCAGTGCCAAGCATGGGACGCCAGACGGGTATGCAGTGTTCCGCCTGCCATACAGTCTTCCCGGAACTGACGCCGTTCGGGCGACAGTTCAAGCTGCGCGGCTTTAGCCAAAAAGCCCCCAATGTCAAGTTCCCGGCCTCGCTCCCTATCTCGGCCCTATTGCAGGTTTCCTGGATTTCCACCCAGAAAACCAAAGGGACAGATCCAGGGAATTTTCCGCATAACAACGAGGTCATTCCGCAAGCTGTAGGTTTGTATTATGGGGGAAAAATAACCGAGAAATCGGGGGCATTAATCCAGGCTTTTTATGACGGCATAGAAGATAAAGTCGTGATGGAGATGTTCGATGCCCGCTATGCCAATAGTCTTTCAGTCGCCGATAACCAGGAACTGATTTATGGCCTTACGCTAAACAATAATCCGACGTTGTCTGATATTTATAACAGCACACCGCAATGGAGTTTTCCCCATACCGGATCTGCGGCCCTGTCGCCAGCCGCGCGAACACAGATCGATACAACACTGGCTAGTCAAGTAGGAGGCTTAGGCGTCTATACCTTGTGGAATAACTTGGTCTACGGGGAAGTGTCCTTTTATCGCACCGCCAGACGAGGCTTGCTACGTCCGCTGGGCGCGGGTGTCCCGACAGCCAACGTGGTGGATGGCTTTGTACCGTATTGGCGTTTCGCTTTACAACGCGAATGGGGATCTCACAGCCTGGCGGCGGGAACCTACGGTATGGTGGCTGACGTTTTTCCAGACCCCAATAATACTGGAGGATCTACAGACCGTTTTACGGACGTTGCCCTCGATGCCCAATACCAGTACATCAGCGGCGAGCATGTTGTTAGCACCGCTGCGACCTGGATCCGGGAAGCACAAGACTGGAATGCAAGTTTTGCCCAGAACGTCACGTCTAATAAATCGGATGTCCTGCAAACATTCAGGATGGATGCCCATTATTACTACCAACGCCGTTATGGCGGTGGTATTCAGTTTTTTTCCACTTGGGGCAATAGCAATGAACTCAAATATAACACCGGGGAGCCGGTTACAGGCAGCGCCAATGGCCACCCAAACAGCGATGGTTTGGTTGCGGAACTGAATTACCTGCCGTGGTCCAACTTGAAACTGGCTGCACGCTATACAGCTTATGAGAAATTCAATGGCGCCAGACACAACTATGACGGTTTCGGCAGAAATGCCTCCGACAACAATACCATTTTTTTGCTGGCCTGGCTTTTGTTCTGAAGTGAAAACTTCTATTTAAAATTGATGGGGGTACCTATGCAAGTATTTGTGGAATCAATATCATCCTGCACTTTGAGGACATTGCCAGCGTCCCTGCGCCTATTGTTTAGCGTTTTTTTGCTGACGATTGGGATAGGATATTTGACGGCGTTGTTCTACTTGTATCTCGTGGATGTGGATCCACACAAAGGGATGGGGATGGGGTTGGTCGAAGGGATCACCATGAAATATCACGGCGTGCGCGGCAACACTCACCTTGAGGCTGCCCTGCGGGGGATAATGGCGAATAAGATCACGTCTTCCGAAAAGGAGGAGGTGTTGCGCTGGATAAGCGCGGGGGCGTCAGAGGCAGGATACCGAGAAAAGGTGAAACCGCTGTTGGATAAAAATTGCGTTACTTGCCACAATGCTAATTCAAGTCCTTCCGTTCCGCCGTTAACCACCTTCGAAGAGGTCCGCGAAGTGACACGCGTTGACATGGGGCCGGGCCTAGACCAGCTTGCACGTGTGTCTCATGTTCATCTGTTCGGCATCAGCATCATTTTCCTTCTGACTGGAACGATTTTCTCACTGAGCGAAATCCCCTCAGCCTTGAAACTGCCTATTATTGCCATGCCTTACGTAGCGATTTGGATGGATATCGGGTCCTGGTGGATCACAAAGTACCAGCCCTTTTTTGCCTATATCGTCATTATCGGTGGAGGTTTTATGGGTCTGGCGCTGGCAGCGCAGATCCTTATTTCACTCTGGGGAATGTGGTTTAAAAAACCTGGCGCTACTCCTGTCGATACACCAACTAAGCATGTGAGTGATCGAGAGTGGTGAAATGAGATCAGCAAGTAAAGAAGACCATTACGCCTTGTTTTAGAGCTTCTGGTATTATACGTTGTCGGCGATCTTCACTCTGTTCATTGGGATATCAGCGGTGGCTGGTTCAGAAGATCAACGCAAGGTCGTTGATGGAGTGGAAATATACCTGGGTGTCTTGCCAGTCGAAATGGATCGTGGCTACCCTAAGGAACATGCTGAGAGCTCAATGCACAGCGGACTCGCTTCGGATGTAGAACAGTACCACGTGCTTATTGCGCTATTCGACAGCAATACCGGGAAACACATTACCGAATTGAAATAAATGCTTCAACCAAACCCCAATTTTTCAATGAATAGGAGAACGCCATGAAATTCATACTTATCAGCAGCACCACCTTAGCTGTTTTTTTATTTGCTGGTCAGGCTCACGCAGCCGATGGTCAGGAAGTATATAGCAACAACTGTGCTGTCTGTCATGCCGCTATGCCACCCAAGCTTAGCGACAAGTCGGCGTGGGAGCCATTGATTAAGAAAGGCACCGATGTACTGGTCGCTTCCGTTATCAATGGCAAGGGAGCGATGCCCCCACGGGCCGGGAAACCCGAATTGAGCGATGCGGATATCAGCGCCGCTGTGGAGTATATGATGACACAAGCTAAGTGATGTTTAGCAAACCAAGTCAATTCGTCACCACCGACCTACCCGATGGCGTGACGACTGGTGGCGCTGGCCGATGTCATGCGGGCGCTGTACTGGCTCGGTTTCAATCTGATCATCGTGGTGGGGCTGATTGCACTCGCAGGGGTGGCCGCCGAGACCAGTACCGTATGTTGTCCTATCTCGATGAAGCCTGTAATTGGCGTAGGGTGGCGGATACCTTGCGCACCTTCGACTATCTGATCGAAACCGTTCATCGCGGCGCGGTGGAACGCATTCGGCTCATGGCGATGATCGGCATGGTCGATGTCGTCGGCCTACTGTCCGTTATGTGTGCGAGTGGCACCAACGCGGACGTGATGAAGCGCCTGGCCGCGCCCCAGATCGGTGGTGTCTTTTCGGCAATGCTGCTGACCCTGTTCGTGATCCCAGTGGTTTACATGATCTGGCGTTGGTACAGGGACATCAAGTTTCTCGCAGGAAAGTCGGCGGTATGAGTGGTTCGGAAGCTACGACGCGGAAAGTTAACGACAGCAGGGCAGACTCACAAACAGCCCTTGCCACGAGCCAATTCATTCACCGGAAAATCTTGGTCCGGTTGTTTCTGGGATGGCTGTTCCTCAGCGTAGCGGTCGGCGGTGTCGTTTTATGGCTGGAAGTCAATCGCATCCGGCAGTTCGTGCATGAACTCGCACTCAGGGAGTCCGCGACCTTCAGTGGGGAATCCGCTCACAATCTGGACAAAATAGACCAAGGTGCTTTGGAACACTTGAAGCGGCTGGCTCAGCAGCTGGTTGCCCAGCACTTCCTCATCGTTGAGTTGTATGACCGAACTCAACAACTTAAGCTTGAAGCCGTTCGGAGCGGAAGGGAGTTTTCCGAACAAAAGATTGACCAGTTCCGGCACAAGTTTCCCAAGGAGCGAGAGTTTTCCCACCAACTGCATTTCATCGACGGGGATCTGTTGTTGGTCATCCTGGTTCCTCTGAAAGGCGACCAGGATTCGCTGACCGGTTATTTCGAGGGCATCTACCAGATAGATCGAGAAACGCTAGACTCGATCAAGAATGATCTGCTTCGTACGCTGCTGTTTGTCACCCTCGGCATCACCTTTACCACTCTGCTGATGTACCCGATCATCCTGACACTCAATCGGGGTCTGATCAAGCTTTCCGGTGATCTGCTAAAGGGCAACCTGGAGCTGATGAATGTGCTCGGTTGTGCCATTGCCGAACGCGACTCCGATACCAATAGCCATAACTACCGGGTAACGTTTTATGCGCTGCGGCTTGGCGAGGCGTTTGGGCTCTCCCATGAAGATATCAACGACCTGATCGCTGGCGCCTTTTTGCACGATGTCGGCAAGATTGGCATCCGCGATCCCATCTTGCTCAAACCGGGAAAACTGACTCCGGAAGAGTTCGAGGTCATGAAAACTCACGTATCGCTGGGCGTGGATATTCTGAACAAATCGAGTTGGCTCAGCGGCGCTAGGGACGTAGTCGAATTTCATCATGAGAAATACGACGGCAGTGGCTACCCGCATGGGCTCATGGGCGAAGCGATTCCCCTGAATGCGCGAATATTCGCTATCGTGGATGTGTTCGACGCCCTGACTTCCAAACGCCCGTACAAGGAATCGTGGACGGCAGTTGACGCCCTCGCTGCGCTCAAACGGGACAGCGGTAGCCACTTCGACCCGCAGTTGGTGAGTGTTTTTGCGATGATCGCATTCCGTCTTCACGAGGAGATGAATGGCCTTGAGGAACACCGGATGGAGGCGATGCTGCAACATCTCATCGCCCCCTATTTTTTGGCCACTGCCATCGGCAGTCGGTGCCAAGACACATAGCAGTCAATATTAGTGTGATGCCGCTGAAAATATACCAATGACAGCAAAAATCAAACCGTCTACTTCTGGGGTGGTTATTTCTCAGCGTGGCGATCGGCGGTGTCGTTTTGTGGGTGGAGGTCAATTGCATCCAGCAGTTCGTCCACAACCTCGCATTCAGGGAGGAATCCGCGGCCTTCGGTGGGGAGTCCGCCCAGAACCTGGAACGGGCTGGACTCCGCGTCTCACCAACATCTGACGGAGTTGGCGCAGCGGCTGTTTCCGCAGCACTGGAGGGAAACCCTGACGTTGCAGGCATCGCCATCATTGCCATCGTAATTTTGAACGCAGTCAAGCGGGCAACGCTTTTCTGCCCACCACATTGATGAATCCCTTTTGGTGTTACGAATGGTGTACCCAAGGGAGGCAAAAAAGCCTACACACCCTGGCTCCTTTTATGGCGAGCATGGCGTACTTAGACTTATAATTTCAGCCAGTCGTCAATGTGTAACTTCTATATAAAAGAATAAAAGATGAACAACCTCTTACAAATAATTACACAATACAAAGCCGATACGCAAAGCGTCTACAATACGTGGTTTATTGATAATGACCAGCGGCTTAAAGCCTTTCGCACCATTCGCAGAGGGGTTTTACAGGTGGTGGAAGATATTAAAAACAAAACTTTCCCAAATGATTTCAAGGGGAGTTCCTTAGAATTTGTTTTGAACTGTATTGCCGAACAAAAACAGGTGTTTGTCGGGGTATCTCATCCTTTTTATTGGAAACCTAAGTTACGGATACCTGATATTTACGAAAATCAAAGTAATAAAACTGCCTTCGGTCAATTCCTGGAAAACTGTATCAATGCTAAATCGGAAGAACAAATTATTAAAGAAATAGTACGGTTAGATGCGCTAAAAATAAAAGGGTTGGGGCCAGCCGTAGGAAGTATTTT
This sequence comes from Methylobacter sp., assembly GCA_023229605.1. Lineage (GTDB taxonomy): Bacteria > Pseudomonadota > Gammaproteobacteria > Methylococcales > Methylomonadaceae > Methylobacter_A. The sequence continues at coordinate 105,285 of JALNYY010000001.1, read as the reverse complement.
ATATTTTTTGCACCCGACTTTGTTTCCGCCTTTCAATACGGCCATCGTCAATGGCTTTAACGCTTTATTTAATGATAAAAAGAAATTAGGTTCTTGGACGGAATACCTAAAAATCAGGGAAGTATTGATTGAAACCAACAGCAAATATAAGGCTCAACTTTCTAACGATTTGGGAGCGATTGCAGGTTTGTGTTTCGAAATCGGTACGCAAAAAATGCTTATCGGCAATGATGAATATTTAAGCGAAGACGAGCGAAATAAGTTCGAAAAAAACATTGTAAAACGCCAGAAAGAAATTCAAGACGAAAAACAGGAAGAAAACCTACACTCCGAAATGCAGTTTCATCTGTTGAAAATCGGTCAAAGTTTGGGTTACGATGCTTTTGTTGCTTCAAATGACCGTTCAAGGTCTTATGCAGGAAGTAGTTTTTCGTTTATGAGTCCCGATAAATTTCCAGCTATCAATTGTGATAAAGAAACCGCCGGTACTATCAAATTGATCGATGTGTTATGGTTTGAGAAAGGGACAAATAATGTGATTTGTGCCTTTGAAGTTGAAAAAAGCACCAGTATTTATTCGGGAATTTTACGACTGACCGACCTTTCTTATTCCATCGCTATCGGCCATGAAACTTTTTATTTGGTGGTACCCGATAGTAGAGAAAAGGATGTGGTTTTACAACTTTCACGCCCTTCAATCAAGCAAATCAAAACCCCAATCAAATACATTTTATTTTCAGAACTTCGGCAGCACTGCGATGCCCTTTGTAAATTCGGTGAAGATCACAAAATAATGTCAAAAATTGCAAAAGCAGTATGATTACTTTAACAACGGCATTTAGTAAGTTTGATAACGTCATGTACTTGCCAGCACACGGTAGGGATTGATGAAAACTTCCTGGTTTTCTTTTAGGCGGCAGATGCAAATGCATCTTCCTCCGATCTCAGAAAATAGAGCGAAAGTAGCTATTTCTACAAGTCAATTTATTCATCGGAAAATATTGACTAGGTTATTTTTGGGGTGGCTATTTCTCAGCGTGACAATAGGCGGTTTCGTTTTATGGTTGGAGATAAATCGCATCCAGCATTCCGTGCATGAACTCGCTATCAGTGAGTCGGTGAATTTTAGCGGAGAGTCGGCGCATAATCTTGAGCATATGGACATCAGTGCTCGCCAACATCTAATGGCGTTGGCACAACAATTGGTTAACCAACATTTTTTGATCGTTGAACTGTATGACCATAACAAACTACTGCAGCTTGAAATGGTTCGACGTGGGCAAGAGCTCGCCGAACAAGAGATCAACTCATATCGCCATCGCTTTCCGCAACAAGGTGAGTTCTCTCACGAATTTCACCTTATCCATAATGAATTGCTATTGGTTATTTTGGTTCCGCTGAAGGATGCACAGAATTCACTAATTGGATATTTTGAAGGCATTTACCTAGTTGATCGACAAACCCTAGATGTGATTAGGAACGACTTGCTTCGAACCTTACTGTTTGTTACCCTCAGTATCACGTTTACTACCTTCTTGATGTACCCAAATTATATTGACGCTTAATCGAGGAGTTATCAAGCTTTCTACCGATCTATTGCAGGGCAATTTGGAATTGATGAATGTCCTTGGCTGCGCAATCGCTGAACGAGACTCCGATACCAATAGCCATAACTATCGAGTAACATTTTATGCGCTACAACTTGCCGAGGCCATTAGACTGCCCAATGATAAAAAGCGCGATCTAATCGCTGGAGCTTTTTTGCATGATGTTGGAAAAATCGGTATTCGTGATCCCATTTTATTAAAGCCAGAAAAGCTAACTCCCGAAGAATTTGAAATCATGAAAACTCATGTTTCACTTGGCGAAGATATTATTAGCAAGTCAAGCTGGCTTAAAGGTGCGTTAGATGTAGTAAAATTCCATCATGAAAGATATGATGGAAATGGCTATCTACAAGGACTTAAGGGGGAAGAAATTCCTCTAAATGCACGTATATTCTCGATTGCAGACGTGTTCGATGCCCTAACTTCAAAACGGCCATACAAAAACCCATTGTCTGTCACCGATGCTATCTCTATGCTAGAGAATGGCAGAGGCAATCACTTTGACTCCCAATTAGTGAAAGTTTTCGTAACGATTGCGCCACATCTTTATAAGCAGTTGAGTAATTTTGATGAACATCAGTTAGAGCTGATGATACAACGCCTCATAGGCCATTATTTTCTATCAAAGTAAGGTTGTGAAACCGAATACATTGATTAGCGATCATCATTTTTACGTCAAAATTTTTTCCAAAAAAATGGTATATCTCGTGCGCTTAAGTGTTGAAATCCCATACTTGTTTGTTCAAAACTACGTTTTGTAATTATATCGTGTGCTAAAACAATGATTCCTTGGTGCCTAGTACCCAACTGCTGAAATAACTCCTATATCGGGGTTTGAAGTCCGTTGCGGCCTGGCAAGGCTGCATAAACTAGCGGGTGTAAATCCCGCCCAGGTAATCGCTAGCCACGAGCCTAGTATCGAGCCTTGCAGGCATGTCGGTAACGATGTGCTTGATGCGTAGGCACGAAAGGAAGCGAGGCACAAAGGTAACAGGTGATGCTGACCCTGAAGGATAGAGTCCCGAAATAACCGCATTGGATATGGCCGATAGTCTGGGCTTACTAGCAGGCAACAGTTGCCATAGCGTATAGGCGAGCTATGGCAAACATCCCGGGATCTCAGTCCGTATCGAGCTTTACATTGAGTTTATGCAGTAACCAGGGAGATCCAATGGTCGGCGCACAAGCGCACCTCTTGCCAAGTCTAAACAGCGAGAATAGAGGCGGTGTCTATTGGAAGTCGGAGATGCCTATAGTAGCAATGAAATCTGGTAATTCGGATGGAGCCAAGGGGCATCGGTTTGAGATAATGGGTAATGGATACATGACCCGACACCGAGCGGACTATGTTCATGACAACACAAATTATTCATTTCACACAGTGGGCTCGTGATAATCCACAGCGAAAATACAATTCGCTGTTAGGGATGCTGTTTGATCCCGATGGATTAAATGAGAGCTTCGAGCGCCAGTCAGTGAACAAGGCGCCAGGGGTTGATGGGATGCGTAAGGCAGACTATGGGGGCGATGGATTGCCGGAAAGACTGAAGGATTTGTCGGCCAGAGTCCGCCGTCTAGGGTATCGACCTAAGCCGGTAAGGCGAGTGTTTATACCAAAGTCGAATGGTGGCCGCCGCGCATTGGGAATTCCCAGCTTTGAAGATAGAATCGTACAAGATCGGACTAGTCTTATTTTGCAGGCGATCTGGGAGCCGGAGTTTCGAGAGTGTTCATATGGATTCCGTCCAGGGCGAAATGCGCATCAAGCGCTAAAACGTTTAGCGGAAATCATTACGATAGAGCGCACGCAGTGGATCGTAGAGGCAGACATCAAAGGATTCTTTGATAACGTCAGCCATGAACATCTAAGGCGTTTCTTAGCACATCGAATTTCGGATACGAGACTGCTACGGATTATCGATCGATTCCTCAAGGCTGGGGTGCTGGAAGATGGTGTATTCAATAACAGTGAGCAAGGTACTCCGCAAGGCGGATTGGTTTCGCCCGTGCTTGCCAATATTTACCTGCACTATGTATTGGATATGTGGTTTGAGAAACGCTATGCGAAGACATGTCACGGTACTGCACGGTTGGTGAGGTATGCGGATGATTTTGTCGCCTGCTTTCAATGGGAAGACGATGCCAAACGATTCTTGCAAGAATTAAAGATTCGATTGGCGCAATTTGACCTTGAGGCAGAACCAAGTAAAACGGCTATTTACCGGTTTGGAAACTTGGCGCAAGCGCGTTGCAAACAAGAGGGGCATGATCGCCCACAGACCTTCAATTTTCTAGGCTTCACTCACTATGTGGGGAAAAGCCGCAAAGGCAACTTTGTGGTGGGGCACAAGACTCAGCGTGAGCGTATTCAGAAGAAACTTAAAGAACTGAATATCCGCTTAGCTGATTTGAGGGGGCAAGGCGGCAAAGCTATGATGGAATATGCACGTCGCCATCTACAAGGCCATATCCAGTATTATGGGGTAAGTGGGAATACCAGGAGTCTACGGCAGTATCGCCAGCAAGTAGAGTGGCTCCTGTTTAAATGGCTAAATCGTCGGAGCCAATGCCGAAGTTGCACTTGGCAGAAGTTTGCCGAGGCGATGAAGCACTTTATTCCACGAACTCGTATTGTTCACAATCTCTACCCGTCACCATGGTGGATGACTCAAACTGGGAGCCGGATGGTGTAACTCTCCAAGTCCGGTTCTACGAGGGCGGTAGCGCGTATCAGGAAGCTGAGATTGCTGCCGCTACTCTCCAACGGTACGAAAAGTAACGCTAGTTTCCAATATGATGCGCTTTTTGTAAAAAGTATTGTTGAATTACTTTTATTGTTTCAGGTAAGCATAAAGGGTCGGCTTTGAAATACGGGGTCTAGGGCGCAATGGAACGAAAAATCTTGTTAAGAGCCAACACTGGGCTTTTGGACAGTTAACACAAATTTTGTTAAAAACAAGATCATTTAATTCAGTGCCTTATCGATAACCTTCATTTATGAGAAGGTTTGTTGAGAATAGTTGCACGCTGGGACTTTCATTAATGTGTCTTCTCAAAAACCGTTCTCGTATCGAAACCCATGAAATTATGAGTTTTGAGAATCTCAAATGGGCTTATGAAGTCTTAAACGGGTTTTATGTTCCATTGAGCCCTAGACCCCACAACCCGCAAGCTGTTGCGGGCGGTTGAAGAATTCCACACGTACATTGCCAACAATCAAGCCTTCATCCCCAACTATGGCGGCGAGCGCTATCGCCAGGGAGACCGAATCAGCACCGGCTTTGTCGAATCCGCAGTAAATTACGTTGTCGCCAAGCGTTTCACGAAGAAGCAACAAATGCAGTGGAGTCCCAAGGGCGCGCATTTACTCTTGCAGATGCGGACACGGGTGCTCAATGGCGATTTGGAGCAAACGTTTCGCGACTGGTATCCCGGCTTTCGGGCGGCGAATGATGAAACCCTCAAAAAGGTGGCTTAGCCTCCCCCGGTTTTGCATGCACTCTATTGTGTCACTTAGTTTAGGTTACGTTAGCTAGCGCACAGACAACGACATAGCAAAATCTTATCCTTTCACTGTAAATCATTCAGAGGCTTATGGATATCTACATTGTAAATTTATTCGGAAGAAAAAATGACCTCATCATCAAAAAAATATGAAGTAACGAAAGAGACAGTTTCTCAGCAACATCTTCAGGAAACGGCAGAACATCAAAAACAGTTGCCCAGTGTTAGTGCCAGCCATGAAGTTGCAGATATTGCTTATATTAAAGCTAAAAACAGAGGTTTTTTGCCGGGTAACGAACTTAATGATTGGCTTGAGGCAGAGCAGGAATTAAGACTTAAATCGGAAAATAAGTCTTAATTGGGGTTTTTGGCGTTACCCTTTTATTAAAAAGATGAGGTTAACGCGTGTTAAGAGTTGCTAAAAAATTTTCGAAATTTTTTCACTTTCAAATTTGATTGTTCCTGAAAAACTGGGAAACTTCAGATAACCATAACAACGATATTGATCCCGACACTTTAACCTGATTTTTACGGCGTTACCTGTAACTAATGAGATGTTACGCTGTGACCAGAAAATAGCTTGATTGACAAAGATAAAGTTACTATATGTCAACTCCACAACAAGGTGTCATAGCCATTACCAAGGAGTCTGAATTGGAGGCGTGCATGAAAAATCATTTCCTGTCCCGGCTTGCTGCCTTGATCCTGGCGATTTTCGTCGTGTCGGCATTCGCCCAAATGGCACCAGACGAACACGAGCAACACCATGCCGCTCCCGGTGCAAGCCCGATGACACCCAGTGGCAATCAGGCTGCACCGGCCGCCTCTGGCGGCATGGCTGGCAGCCCGTCAGAGGCGGCTCCCGGCGCAGGTATGGGGGAAATGATGAAGCAGATGGGTACGCCTCCGCGCAAAGAGCTCTATCCCTCGCTCATGGCGCTGCCTGATGAGGTGACGCCCGAAGCGCGCGCAGGAATCGAGCAGCTTGCCCGCGAACGCATGAAGGCAGGCGCCGCCCAGATGTCTTCCGGTCTCGAAAAACTATCCGATTACACATTCGACGACGACTATGCAGCCATGCAACAAGCGACGGTGCAGATGCGCGGGGGCCTCGCCGAGTTCGAAGCGGGAATCGCGGCTCGGCGGGGCCTCTCCGAAGGCAAAGCGCCGCGCAACCTCGCACTCGACTGGTTCAAACGCGAGATGAACCTTGCGTCTCCCGTCCGGCCTGAAGAGCCACGCACTCTCCTGGGCATCAAGCCATTTCACCTCTTCACAATAGTGCTGCTCGTTGCGTTCGCGCTGGCGATGGTCGCCATGTATTTCTTCAAGATGCGCCGCGCGGCGGCCCTCTTTGGGCGTCTCGATCCCGACACGAACCCGCCGCCGCCCGGAGCCGCACCGCCGCTTGCCGGAGCACCCGGACCGTCCGCGCCGGAGGCTCCGCCAGCCGGAAAGGCTCCGCCGTCCCAAGGGACACCGCCACCTTCAGCAGCATCCCCACCACCCTCGCCAACGGTGACTCCAGCCGGAAAGTCACCGGCGCCGGTTCCGTCGCCCGGAGAGTCAACTGCCGTTCCCGTTCCGGGTGGAGATGCCGCAACAATTGCAGGTCGAGCAGAGGAGCTCTGGCAGGCGAGAGGGCGGCCTATGGGCTCTCCCGAAATTGACTGGTTGCGAGCCGAAGAGGAATTCGCCAAAGCGCCGGATAAGCCACCAGCCCCACCTGTTGCCGGAGGTTCTCCGGCCGCGCCCGCCACACCGCCAACCGTTTCGGAGGCGACCTCAGCGTCGCCTGTGACTGCGAATTGGCGAGGGCAGCTTCGCGTGGGGAGCGTCGTAAAGGAAACGCCGAACGTGAAAACAATTCGGCTCCTGCCTTCGTCCGGCGAGCGCTTCCTACCTTTCACCTATGTGCCCGGTCAGTTCCTCAACGTCTCGTTCTGGATTGGCGGCGCGAGGATGAACCGCTCCTACTCCATTTCATCCTCCCCGTCGCAGCGCGAATACCTCGACCTGACCGTACGGCGTGAGCCGCGGGGCGCGGTTTCCCGTCACATCGACGACCTGCTCAAGGTAGGCGACATGATCGAAGCTGGCGGCCCGGTCGGGAAGTTTACTTTTACCGGAACAGAGGCGGACAGCATCATCCTTATCTCCGGAGGTGTGGGCATCACGCCGATGATGAGCATCAGTCGTTATCTCACCGAGCAATCATGGGCCGGAGACATCTTCTTCATCTATGCGTGCCGCACTCCGGCTGACTTTATTTTTGCGGACGAAATCGGCGCGCTTGAGCGCCGTAATCCTAAGTTGCACGTCGTGGTCGCAATGTCTCGCGCAGAAGGGACAGACTGGAAAGGCCCGCGCGGGCATCTGACCAAGGAATTGCTCACGCAGTCTATTCCCAACCTTGCTTCGCGGAGAATCCACCTGTGCGGCCCGATACCGATGATGGACGCGACGAAAGCCCTCCTCGCCGAGCTGGGGGTACCTTCGGATCAACTAAAGATCGAAGCATTCGGCACACCCAAGCCCAGCCCGGCTGCCGCGGGGACCACGGCCAAACCGACTGCCCCTGCGACCGGCCCGCTGGTGACGTTTTCCAAGAACAACAAGTCGGCCAAGATTCATGTCGATCAGACCGTTCTCGAGCTCTCCGAGGAGCTCGGCATTGGAATCGAATTCTCCTGCCGCGTCGGCACTTGCGGCGTGTGCAAGGTAAAGATGACTGCCGGCGAAGTCGAGATGGCGGTGGAGGACGCTCTCGAGCCTGACGACAAGGCCAACGGCATCATTCTCGCCTGTCAGGCAAAGCCTAAGGGCGACATTGCGGTGGAGGCGTAGCCCATGAAGGAGCGTGAACGCATCGTCGTCACCGGCACCCTCAGCGTCTTGCTGCTGGCCTGGCTTGGATTCTTCGTTCACCGCTCGCCGCGCTTTCCGGGCAGCGGAGTCGGCGCGGCGTTCGGGATCGCGGGCGCCGTGCTCATGCTCATCCCGCTCGCCTACCCAATTGCCAAGCGCATTCCCTTTCTCCACGACCGAATCACCGCGCACGTTTCGTTGCAGTCGTTGATGGCCCTGCATGTTTACTCCGGCATCTTCGGCCCTTTGCTCGCGATCATTCACACTGGCCACAAATTCGACAGTTGGCTGGGAATCACGCTGACGGCAGTGATGCTGCTCGTCGTCGTGAATGGGTTCGCCGTTCGCTATCTGCTCACCTACGTCACCCAAGAGATCAAAGATAAATTACTCCTACTCCAGACTGCCCGGGGCGATCTCGACTGTGCGTGGGGGGTGCTCGAGAAGTCCCCCACGGAAATGCGAGGCCTTCCGAAGGTGCCCGTCTGGGTGGCGGGCCTCGCGTCGGTGGGGTTCGATCTCCCAATTGGCGGCCCAGCCGGTGAAGTAATCCGCACTGCTGAAAGCGTGGCGGACCTGGAGTACGCGGTCCGCACGAACGAGCTGTTCAAACGCTGGTTCCGCCGATCTCTGACGCTGCACATCGTGCTCTCTGTTATCCTTTACGTGCTGCTCGCGCTGCACATCGGGGCCGGAATCTACTTCGGACTGCGGTGGCTGCGATGAAACAGCTCGTGCTCTGGCTCGTGCTGATCGTCGCTGTTGCTACAACGGCGTCGCTCACCGTGGTGCACTTCAAGCGAGCATCATCGACGCTGCAACAGTTTGTCAGTCCGGGTCCGCTGTCGGCTCGGCACGCATACCTCGGCGACCGATGCGCATCGTGCCACGAGCCGACCGTCGGCGTGACGGTCGTCAAGTGCACGGCATGCCATGCGAACGCCGAGCGGCTGCTCGGTCGTCAGCCGACCGCGTTCCACGCGAGTATCCAAGAATGTGCGGCATGTCACGTCGAGCATCAGAGTACGAACAGCCGCCTTATCGCGATGGACCATGTGGAGCTCGCCAAGGTCGGCGCACGGACACTTGCGCGTGCGTCTCGAACGGACGCCGCCAGCGCCGCCACGATCGAATCGCTGGAGACCTGGTTGCGCATCCGAATCCCCGATCAACTCGACGAGGGCTCCGCGCGCGAAGCCCTCAACTGCACTGGATGCCACTCCACCAAAGACCGGCACTTAGGACTGTTCGGCAAAGACTGCGCACAGTGCCACATCATGGCCCAATGGACAATCGCCGAGTTCCAGCATCCCTCTCCGCGCTCAACAAACTGCGCGCAGTGCCACCAAGCTCCACCGAGCCACTACATGATGCACTTCGACATGATTTCGAAGAAGATCGCCGGCCAGGAAGATGCGCAGGTAGCCGGGTGCTGCGGGCCAGCTCAGGTGAACCAGTGCTATCGTTGCCATCAGACCACGTCCTGGAATGACATCCGCGGCGTTGGCTACTACAAGCACCACTGAGCAGAACGAAAAATGTACAAACGGCGACGAGGCTTATTCAGTACCCGTGTTGGCAGGCATGATCGGCGGCGCCGATCGTGCCAGAGGCCGCCCAGCATGGCGGTAACAACGTGCATACAGAGCTTCTGCTGTGCTCTCCGCCGGTCCGTGACAACCGAGCAACGAGGTCGATCCGACGTCCCTCCAAGACGGGCGCGGGGTCCGCCTCGCCGATCGAGTCCCACGTTGTTCGGGACAATTCATACGCTTTACTTAGAATACGCTCTACTTATTACTTATAGAAAATCAAGGAGTAACTTATGACGAAGTACAGAACTACGCTCGCAGTTGTCGCGCTCTTGTCCATGCCCTTTCTTGCCTCCCGCGTTGAGGCCGCCGATGGCATCATGATGAAGGATGGCAAGATGATGATGATGGAGGAGGGCAAGGTGACGGGGCCAATGGACCACGAGATGACGATGCCCGACGGCCACAAGGTCATGCCTGACGGCACGATGAAAATGAAGGACGGCAAAGAGATGCGCATGCAGGAAGGCCAGATGATGACGATAGACGGAAAGATGATGGAGGGTGGCAAGGGCATGATGGAGAAGGGCATGGAGGGCGGCAAGGGCATGATGAAGGAGGGCATGGAGTAGTCGTCTGGTCTGACGACGCCCGGCATCCTGGCAGCCAGCGGAGTTCGGTAAGGCTCCGCTCTGCCAGTTCGCCGGGCACCCTTGACCTTTTTGTGAAATCAAGAATGAGAAGATGATTATGAAATCAACATTCCAACCACTCGAGTGACGAGGTCGATCCGACGTCCCTCCAAGACGGGCGCGGGGTCCGCCTCGCCGATCGAGTCCCACGGTGTTCGGGACAATTCATACGCTCTACTTATAGAATACACTCTACTTATTACTTATAGAAAATGAAGGAGTAACTTATGACTAAGTACAAAACTACACTCGCAGTTGTCGCGCTCTTGTCCATGCCCTTTCTTGCCTCCCGCGTTGAGACCGCCGATGGCATCATGATGAAGGATGGAAAGATGATGATGATGGAGGATGGCAAGGTGACGGGGCCAATGGACCACGAGATGACGATGCCCGACGGCCACAAGGTCATGCCTGACGGCACGATGAAGATGAAGGACGGCAAAGAGATGCGCATGCAGGAAGGCCAGATGATGACGATAGACGGAAAGATGATGGATGGCGACAAAGCCATGGAATGTTGCAAGAAGGGCATGGAGGGTGGCAAGGGCATGATGATGGATGGCGACAAAGCCATGGAGTGTTGCAAGAAGGGTATGGAGGGTGGCAAGGCCATGATGAAGGATGACGAAAAAGCCATGGAGTGTTGCAAGAAGGGCATGGAGGGTGGCAAGGGCATGATGAAGGAGGGCATGGAGGGTGGTAAGGGCATGGAGTAGTCGTCGGGTCTGATGACGCCAGGAATCCTGGCAGCGGAGTTCGGTAAGGCTCCGCTCTGCCCGTTCGCCGGACACCCTTGACCTTTGTGCGAAATCAAGAATGAGAAGATGATTATGAAATCAACATTCCAACTACTCACCAGGCGCGGCTTCATCCGCGCTTCTGCAGCGCTCGGCCTGCTGACGGGGCTACAACGCATCATGCCCGCTTACGCTTTTGAAACCACCGGCCTGAAAACGAGTCCAGTCGGAGATACAGAAGCCAACGGGATAGACCTTCTAATCCGCGAAGAAACACTACAGTTCGGCGAAAGGCGAGGCACCGCCGTCACCATCAACGGAACTGTCCCGGGTCCGCTCGTGCGTCTGCGCGAAGGTAGCGACGCGATACTAAGAGTCACGAATGATCTCAACGAAGCCACTTCCATTCATTGGCACGGATTGCTTCTGCCTCCCGGCATGGACGGCGTACCGGGCGTGAGCTTCGCGGGTATCAAAGCAGGAGAAACGTTCACCTACCGTTTCCCCGTCCGCCAAAACGGCACCTACTGGTATCATAGCCATTCCGCGGGCCAGGAGCAGGCGGGCCACTACGGCCCGCTGATTATCGACGCGGCCGAGCCAGAGCCTTTCCCATATGACCGCGAACATGTCGTCGTGCTCTCGGATTGGACCTCAGAGAATCCCGCGCGCGTCTTGGCCAGACTGAAGCGGCGGCCAAACTATTACAATTTCCAACGACGCACGCTCGGTACCTTCTTTCGTGATGTGGCGAAAAATGGATTCAAGCCCACGGTCACGGATCGATTGGAGTGGAGTGGCATGCGCATGGACCCGTCCGACATCTCGGACGTCACGGGTTTCACCTACACGTTTTTGATGAACGGCTTCGCGCCGGAATCGAATTGGACAGCGCTCTTTCAGCCGGGCGAGCGGGTGCGGCTGCGCTTCATCAACGCCGGAGCGGCAACTTATTTCGATCTGCGGATTCCGGGTCTCCAAATGACGGTCGTCTCGGTGGACGGCCAGCACGTGCAGCCGGTGACCGTGGATGAAATCCGCATCGCCATCGCCGAGACTTATGACGTCATCGTCGAGCCGAAGGAGAAGCGCGCCTATACCCTCTTTGCCGAGGCCATGGACCGCAGCGGATTTGCGCGCGGTACGCTCGCCACGGAAAAGGGCATGACGGCGCCGCTCCCGCCGCGCCGAGAACGCGCGGTCGCCACCATGGCTGACATGGGCATGGGCGACATGGCAGGCATGAAGGGCGGGGATGAGACGAACATGCCTAACATGAAGATGCCTGATGCAAAGATGAAAAGGATGAGCCAGGCGCAGCCCGCAACCAACGCGATGCCCGACATGCCGGGAATGAAGGTGGACGCGCCGCCGATGAAGGATTCCATGTCGAAGATCAGCCCCGTCAAGCACGGTCCTGACCACCACGGCCCGGGAAATTCCTCAGTGCCCATGGAGACGAAAAGCCGGTTGGATGAACCCGGCACCGGCCTGGAGGACACCGGGACACGCGTGCTTCTTTACAGCGACCTTCGGAGTCTGCAGCCCGGCGAAGATTCCCGTCCGCCCAATCGGGAAATCGAACTACACCTCACCGGCAACATGCAACGCTATATGTGGGGCTTTGATGGCAAAAAATTTTCCGAGGCCGGGCCAATCAAGTTTCACTACGGCGAACGGGTGCGCCTCACCTTGGTGAACGACACCATGATGAATCACCCCATTCACCTCCACGGAATGTTCATGGAACTCGACAACGGCGCCGGCCCGTCGTTCAAGCCAAAGAAACACACCATCAACGTCAAACCCGCCGAACGCCTGTCCCTGGACATCACAGCGGACGCGCTCGGCAACTGGGCGTTCCATTGTCACGTCCTTTATCACATGGAAATGGGAATGTTCCGCGTCGTGTCAGTCGTTGAAAAAAGGAAGGAGCCCCATCGTGAAACTTTACCATTGCAGCACTACAATTTTCGCCACCACCGCTATTAGACTGCTTGGCCTTTTCGCTTTCTCGATTCAAGCGGCGGCGCAGACAGCTCCTGGGCATCAGGGTACGCACGGTGAACCGACTTCAGAAAAAGCAGCCGCCGTGGCGAAGGCCCCAGCCATGAATCAGCGCGTCGATGCTGAAACCCAATCGCCGCCAGGAGTCGTGGGAAAAAATTGGCCCGAGCCGATCGAAGACAGTATGCGGTTTGCCTCCCTTCTCGTGGACAAACTCGAATACCAGATGGCGGAGAGCGCCGACATATTGAACTGGGACGTGACGGGCTGGTATGGTGGCGACTACAACCGACTTTGGCTCAAGAGCGAGGGCGGTTGGCGAATTTCGGGCGAACGTGGCGGTGCAGCTCAACTCCAGGCTCTTTACGGCCGCTTGATCGCGCCCTTTTGGGACTTTCAGGTTGGCTTGCGCTACGACCAATTCTCGGGCGCAGGCTTCGACCGTTCGCGGGGCTTCGCCGTCATTGGCGTCGAAGGATTGGCCCCTGGGTGGTTCGAGCTTGAGACCGCCTTGTTCATCAGCCAGGACGGTGATGTTTCCGCGAATCTCACGGCCTACTACGATATGCTGCTCACCCAGCGACTCATTCTCCAGCCGCGCCTGGATTTCGATGCCGCAGTGCAATCGGCCGAAAACTTCGGCGTGGGAAAGGGGGTCAACAGCCTTGGTCTGGGCTTGCGCTTGCGTTATGAAATCGCGCGCGAGTTTGCGCCATACATTGGCGTCCAATGGCTGCGCCAGTTTGGCGAAACCGCCGACATCGAGCGGCGTGGTGGAGGAAGCGCCGATGACCTCGCGGTGGTATTTGGTGTGCGCCTCTGGTTTTGACATGACCTCTACGCCAGATTCCATCGAAAGCACAATTATCGTCGTCGTGCATTGGCTGAAGCTCGGTGTCGAGATCTTCGGCGCGGGGCTTGTAACGCTCGGCGTGTGTGTGGCGATCGTGCATCTCATCCGCACCCTCGCGGCGCGCAAGCCGTCAGAGTTCACCACGCCCGGCTCATCCTCGCGCGGTATCTGGCGCTGGCCTTGGAGTTCGAACTTGGGGCAGACATTCTCGGCACAGCGGTTTCGCCGAGTTGGGACCAGATCGGCAAGCTCGGCGCGGTCGCGGTGATCCGCACGGGGCTGAACTTCTTCCTCTCGATGGAGATGAAGGAGGAGAGGACGGTTGAGAAAAGAAAAGAGCTCTAGCGCCAATCCAATAAAGGATACTTGCATGGGTAACAAAACAACTAAACGAAAAGATAAAAAGGAGGTTGGCGTCATTAGTCTGGGCCGGATGTGCGGGGACTTGGTTCTCCAAGCCATCGAAAAAATGCTGGCACGTGGTCGGTTACAATCGCATCCCGGAACGAACGCGCACCTTGGCCAGGAAAGGATTGGTAGCTGCGTCGTCTCTGGCCGAGTTGGTCGGCAAGTTGAAGCCCCGCTGCGCATCGTCCTGATTTACGCGCCGCACGGAGATCCCACTCGCCAAATGATCGCCGAATTGAAGGGTTGTTTGCGGAAAGGTGACGTGGTAGGGCCGGTGATTCGCAGTTGGCTGGTTGAATTGATGGAGCGCAGCCTGCGCGAAAACACACTCGACGAAGCCGCCTACGCGACCGGCACGACGCTCCTCATTGATGGCGGGATGACCTGGTATTCCAGTTTTCTTGGGCAGGCTTAACATAGAACTATGGTGACTTTATGAATACTATGAATAAGAACTCCATCGCCGACCGCAAGGTGCCTAGCCCGTCGCCGCCGCCATTACGACCCGAGTTTACCTTGGAACCGGCAGATCAGGTGAAACCATGAGCAGCCGGAAGCTAACTGTCGATGCCGAACTGGAAAAGCTGCAGCGCGAAACATTCGGTTATTTTTTGCACGAGACGAATCCCGCCAACGGGCTGGTGATCGACAAGACAGCGCCGGATTGGCCGTCCAGCATTGCCGCTACCGGCCTAGCGTTAGCCTGCTACCCGGTAAGTGTCGAACGCGGATTCATGTCGCGGGCGGCGGCGGTGGAACGAACGCTTGCGACGCTGCGTTTTTTCTGGAACAGCCCACAAGGCTCCGAACCCGACGCGACCGGGTTCCAGGGCTTTTATTATCATTTTCTTGACATGCAGACTGGACGGCGCGCCTGGCAATGCGAGCTGTCAACGGTAGACACTGCTTTTCTGCTGGCAGGCGCATTGACTGCGGCAGTTTATTTTGATGTGGCTACGGCCGACGAGCATGAAATCCGCACCCTCGCCGACGCGCTTTACCGCCGTGCAGATTGGCAGTGGGCGCAAGACGGCGGCGCAACGGTCACGCACGGCTGGTAGGCCGAAAGCGGATTTCTCAAGTACCGTTGGGAAGGCTACGATGAGGCGCTGCTGCTGTATATGCTGGGGCTGGGCTCGCCGACTCATCCGTTGCCCGAGAGCAGCTACGCAGCGTGGACGTCGACTTACCGGTGGGAACACTGTTACGGATATGACTATCTTTATGCCGGGCCGTTGTTCACGCACCAGCTCTCGCATGTCTGGATCGACTTTCGCGGTATTCAGGACGCGTTCATGCATGATAAAGGCATTGACTATTTCGAGAACAGCCGCCGCGCAACTTATGTGCAACAACAGTACGCGATCAACAACCCGCTCGGATTCAAGGACTATGCCCCCTGTTGCTGGGGAATTACCGCAAGCGAGGGCCCCGGCCCCGATACTATCAAAATAGACGGCATCGAGCGCCAATTTTTCGATTACGTGGGGCGCGGCGTGCCGTACGGACCGGACGACGGCACCCTTGCACCGTGGGCGTTGGTGGCGTCGCTGCCGTTCGCACCCGAAATCGTGCTGCCCGCGCTCCACCATTGCATTCATCAGGCCAAGTTGACGGAGTTCAACTCCTACGGCTTCAAAGCATCTTTCAACCCCTCCCACCCGGGAAAGTCCGGCAATCCTTATGGTTGGTGGGTCTCACCGTGGCATTACGGGCTTAATCAAGGGCCGATCATTCTGATGATCGAAAATTATCGGACCGGATTGTTGTGGCGACTGATGCGAAACTGCCCTTACATCGCCAGCGGCTTGCGACGGGCGGGTTTTGGCGGAGGTTGGTTATGAGCTCTGTCGAGAGGTATTTCGTCACACTCCTGGCCGCGCGCTGGATGGGATTGCCGGTGAGCCAAGGGCAGCATTTCCTTCTCAGCACAGCGTCACTCAGCATTCTCGGTTACGAGCACAACCTCGCCGAAGGGTCCGCCATCATCTTGTGGAACGCCGTCTGGAACGAAATTTTCGACCAGGTGACTTCACAAGTTCTGAAGTTCGCGGCGATGAAAGGAGCGCAATGATGGAAACACCTTCGAGCAGTCACCCACTTATCGACGCCGTTTTGTGGATTTGGTTTTCGCTCACCGCTCTTGCGGTCGCCTACGTCGCTTACGATCAATTCAAAGCCGGGCCGGAGCAGAAGGAGAATTCGCTGGCGATGAAGACGATGAGATGGGGCTGGGTGCTGCTCACGCTTTATACTGGCACGTTCGGTCTCATTGTTTACTGGTTCCTGCACCGCGCGCCCGCACGGGAGACGCCCGAGCAGTCCCCACCTTCGGTCTGGGAACAATCCGTCGAATCCACCATTCACTGCGTGGCGGGCGATGCGACCGGCATTCTTATTGCCGCCGTGGTTGCGAGCTGGCTGCGGCCGCCGATGGGAGTGGAGTTGATGGCCGAGTATGTCGCCGGGTTCGCTGTGGGTCTCTTCCTGTTTCAAGCGCTCTGCATGAAATCCACCTTCGACGGCAGCTACCGGCGGGCGGTGCGGGGCACTTTCCTGCCTGAGACGCTTTCGATGAATGCGATCATGGCCGGAATGATCCCGGTCATGATCATCCTCATGTCGCGCGACATGAGCGCGATGGCACCGACTTCGGTGCGCTTTTGGGGAACTATGTCGCTCGCCGTCGTAGTCAGCGCGGTGACGAGATTCCCGGTGAATTGGTGGCTCGTGAAGCGCGGGCTAAAGCACGGCATGGGCGGCGAGGAACGAGCCCGCCTCCGCCATTCCGTCTCCGCCGCGAGCAAGCTGACGGCGATGTTTCTGACACTCGCGATGCTGGCGGGCGGAATCATCCTCGCCGCCCACTACGGCGACTTCTCGATGCGCGCCGGCAACAGCATGGACAAAAACCTATGAATACTGTGAATAAAAACTCCACCGCCTTCGGCGCGCCAGGGATTGAGCCGCACTGGACGTCCAGCGCCAAGGAGGGCATCGGCACGGCGTATCACAGCAGTTCCCGACTCTGGTTCACGCTCAGCCACGGCATCGTCAACGAGATTTATTTTCCACATGTCGATTCGCCCAACACCCGCGACTTGCAGTTTCTCATTACCGACGGCGAATCGTTCTGCCACGAGGAACGGCGCGACCTGCTTCACAAGACCGAATACCCGGAGCAAAACTCGTTGTTTTACCGCCTCATCAACTCCGACCTCGAAGGCCGCTACCACCTCGTCAAAGAAATCGTCGTGGACCCGCATTCGTCGGTTTTGTTGATGCACACGCGGATGGAAATCCTGGACCAAAAGCTGCGCGGCAAACTGCGCCTTTACGCGCTGCTCGCCCCACACCTGAAAGGCACTGGCAATAATAACTCGGCCTGGTGGTGTGGATTGGATGGCCGGAAGCTCTTCGACGTGCAACGGGAGGACATTGATATGTCGTTCGGTTGCACGCCCGATTTCACGAGGCGCTCCGTCGGCTACGTCGGTTTCAGCGATGGCTGGCAGGACTTGATGGATAACTTCAAAATGGATTGGGAATTCGAACAGGACAATCTAAAAAACGATGTCACAAAACTATTTTTGAATTACTCTGGAGAAAACCCATGAAAACCAAATTATTAATTTCCCTGTTTCTAACCTTCCTAACTTCGTGGCGGGCATCAACCAAAGAAGTACCTGCCATGTCCAGGAGCAACGCTGTGGTTTTGCCAGCCGTCCTTCTCGCCGTCGCACTGCTGGGGTCTTGTCGAGCGGGTAGTCCAATGCCCGCGGCACTGCGGGGTGAGAGCAATGAGTCGCTGGAACTCAAGATTCCCGATTCGCTACAGAAACGGCACGAAGCCTTTCACGCCGAGTTCGTCAAGGCCACGGAGGAGGGCGGCAAGGTCGGGGACGCGGCCCGGACGATCGAGAAGCTCGGGACCGCCCATTTCGCGATGGCGAAGGATGTCTTCCCGTCGCTCGGAGTGTTGCCCGTGCTAGCGCAGGGGAAGGTGACGCCGGAGATGGGCGCGGCCGTCAATGTGGCCGAAAAGTTGAGTAGCCGGTCTGCCGCAGATCCGCAGCGACCACCGCAATCTCGTGGCGGGTCTCAAGAAGCTTGCGGAAGCGGCCAAGGAGGGGGGAAAAACGGACTACGTCCGCTTCGCCGAGAGCCTGATCTTGCATATTCAGGAAGAAGACGAGGTTCTCTACCCGACGGTGCTGCTGATCGGCGACTACGTGAAACGGGGACTCGACAATTAGTAACGTCTCTCTCTTGGAGATGGCATTGAGTACCGAGAGCATGATCGACCCGTCTGGCCCACTCGTCTCCTCGTTGGTGAAGGAGCACTTACAGCACGTGATACTGTACCTTGCGGACGGCATCCAACTGTGTGCCGCCGTTCTGATCGGACTGGCAGCCGCGTTCAAGCGTCCGGTGAAGGTTATCAATGATGCGGCCATGCAAGCCTTGGGTAACTACAAACACGGCAAGATGCTCTTCCTGGGCCTGGGAACCGGCCTGGGCTCCGTTATGATTGTGGATGGCATCGTCGTGCCCATGAAACTAGCCCACCTACCTTACAAGAAGGCGACTTACGAGGATTATGTGGGGGTTCGCGGACTCAAGAAGAAGCACGGCAAAAAAAGATGGCGGCGGCATGTCGTGGACGTGGTGGAGCGCCTGATCGCCGCCCTCGAACCCGACGACGTAGTTCTGGGCGGAGGCAACGTCAATAACCTGAAGGAGCTGCCTCCCGGTTGCCGCGCCAGCGACAACACGAAAGCATTCATCGGCGGATTTCGGTTGTGGGCAAATGCCGATGGCGGGCGACGCCCTGTTAATAAGGCCCGTCCCTCGTGAGGGAGAAGCGGCGAACGGCCGTGAACCACGCAATAGACTAACCAAAACAAATCGCAAAGGCTGTTATGAAAAAGAAAACAACAAGGCAAATCGGGATGATGGGATTGGGCCGAATGGGCTCCAACATGGTGCGACGGCTGATCAAGGGAGGCCATGAGTGTGTAGTCTTCAACCGGTCGCCGCAGAAGGTGAAGGACTTGGTCAAGGAGAAAGCAGTCGGTGCCTCCTCGCTCGCTGACCTCGTGAAGAAACTCGAACCGCCGCGAGCCGTTTGGTTGATGGTGCCCGCTGCAGTCGTGGACAAGGTCATTGCCGACCTGCTGCCGCTGTTGGAGCCCGGCGACATCGTGATTGACGGCGGCAATTCCTGCTACGTGGATGACATACGCCGCACGAAGGAACTCGCGTCGAAGAAGATCCACTATGTGGACGTGGGAACGAGCGGCGGTGTTTGGGGATTGGAACGCGGCTACTGCATGATGATTGGTGGCGAGAAAAACGTGGTGCAGCATCTCGATCCTGTCTTCGCCACGCTGGCGCCGGGCACTGGTGACATTCCGCGCACAACCGGACGAGAGCAGGTCGGCGGCACGTCGGAGCAGGGTTATTTGCATTGCGGCCCGAACGGTGCCGGTCACTTCGTCAAGATGGTCCACAACGGCATTGAGTATGGTCTCATGGAAGCCTATGCCGAAGGGTTAAGCGTGTTGCGTGCCGCCAATATCGGCAAGCAACAACACGACTCCGATGCCGAGACGACGCCGCTCCGCGATCCCGAGCTTTATCAATACGACCTGAATCTGGCGGACGTCGCCGAAGTGTGGCGGCGCGGCAGCGTCATCGCCTCGTGGCTGCTGGACTTGACGGCGAGCGCATTGGTCAGGGATGCCAACCTCTCCGATTTCGAGGGCCGGGTGTCGGACTCCGGCGAAGGCCGGTGGACGATCAAGGCCGCCATCGACGAAGGCGTGCCGGTGCCGGTGCTCACAACGGCGCTGTATGCGAGATTCGCTTCTCGCGGCGAGGCGGATTTTCAGGGTAAGCTGCTGTCGGCCATGCGCTACGGGTTCGGCGGCCATTTGGAAAAACTAGAGAAATAAGGACCACACCATGAACATGCCTCAATCCGACGCTCTGGTCCTCTTCGGGGCCACCGGCGACCTCGTTTACAAGAAGATTTTCCCGGCACTCTATGCGATGGAGCGGCGGGGACATCTGCAAGTTCCAGTCATCGGGGTCGCAAGATCGGACTGGACGATCGAGAAGTTCCAGGCGCGTGCCCGCGCAAGCGTCGAGAAACAAGACGGCTTCGACGAGGCGGTGTTCGCGAAGTTCCAGCAGCACCTCCGCTACATCAGCGGCGACTACGGGGCTCCTGCCACCCACGCCGCGCTTCGCAAGGAACTCGGTGATGCTGCGCACCCGCTGCATTATCTCGCCATCCCTCCAAGCGTGTTCCCAAGGGTGATTAAGGCACTCGGCCAGTCGGGTTGCGATCAGGGCGCGCGAGTGATCGTCGAGAAGCCCTTCGGCCGTGACCTCCCGTCCGCACAAGCGCTCAGCGCGACGCTCCACACGGTCTTCGACGAATCAAGCATCTTCCGCATCGACCATTACCTTGGAAAGGAAACGGTGCAGAACCTGCTGGTCTTCCGCTTTGCGAACACCTTTCTCGAACCGGTCTGGAATCGCGACTATGTCGAGAGCGTGCAGATCACGATGGCCGAAACATTCGGGGTCGATGGCCGTGGCAGTTTCTACGAAGAGTCCGGTGCCATTCGTGATGTAATCCAGAACCACCTGTTTCAGGTCATTGGATTCCTCGCGATGGAGCCGCCAACGAAAACGAACCAGGAGTCGATCCGCGAAGAGCAGGCGAAGGTGTTCAGGATGATCCGCCCGCTCAGTCCCGAGGACGTGGTGCGCGGGCAGTTTCAAGGCTATCGCCAGGAGGACGGTGTCGCCCGTGACTCGAACGTCGAAACATTCGCCGCGGCCAGGCTCCACGTCGACTCTCCGCGCTGGGACGGTGTGCCCTTCTTTATCCGGGCGGGCAAGTGCCTCCCTACGACGATGACCGAGGTGTTGGTGATGTTCAAACCGCCCGCGCTCAGCAAACTGTGCCCGGGCCAGGCGAACTATGTGCGTTTCCGGCTGAGTCCCGACATGACGATTGCGATCGGTGCCCGCGTGAAGCGCCCAGGCGAGGAGTTGATTGGTGATCCGACGGAACTCAAAGTGGTCGACCACCCGCACGGGGAAGAGATGGCTGCCTACGAGCGACTCCTGGGGGATGCCATGGCGGGCGACGGTACCCTCTTCGCGGGCCAGGACGGCGTGGAAGCCGCGTGGGCGGTCGTGCAACCGATTTTGGATTTGGTAACGCCCGTGCAGGAATACGAACCCGGCACCTGGGGGCCGCCCGAGGCCGAGAAGCTTACGGCGGACATCTGTGGCTGCGACAGCCCGGTCTGGCTGCTACCCCACGGCAAAGAGAAGTTTGACCTATGAAAAAGAACGCCATCGCCTTTGGGGCGCCAGGGATTGAGCCACGCTGGACGTCCAGCGCCAAGGAGGGCATCGGCACTGCGTATCACAGCAGCTCCCGCCTCTGGTTCACGCTCAGCCACGGCATCGTCAACGAGATTTATTTTCCACATGTAGATTCGCCCAATACGCGCGACCTGCAGTTTCTCATCACCGACGGTGAATCGTTCTGCCACGAGGAACGGCGCGACCTGCTCCACCAAATCGAATACCCGGAGCAAAACGCTCTGTTTTACCGGCTCACCAACTCCGACCGCGAGGGCCGCTATCGCCTCATCAAAGAAATCGTCGTGGATCCGCACTCGTCGGTTTTGTTGATGCACACGCGGCTGGAAGTCCTGGACTCGAAACTGCGCGGCAAATTGCGTCTTTACGCTCTGCTCGCCCCACACATGAAAGGCACTGGCAAGAACAACTCGGCCTGGTGGTGCGGATTGGATGGCCGGAAGCTCTTCGACGTGCAACGGGAGGACATCGATATGTCGTTCGGTTGTACACCCGATTTCACGAGGCGCTCCGTCGGCTACGTCGGATTTAGCGATGGCTGGCAGGACTTGATGGACAACTTCAAAATGGATTGGGAATTCGAACAGGCCGAGGACGGCAACATCGCTTTGATAGGGGAGATTGATTTATCGGACGGAATGGAGTTCACGCTTGGCGTGGGCTTCGGGCGCACTCGGCACAGCGCTTCAGCCCATCTCCTGCAAGCGTTCGCCACTCCTTTCGCCGACCAGCGTGAGAAGTATATCGGCCAATGGCAGCGCACTCGTACCGAAGTCGATTTGAGCACGCACACCAAAGACGGCGGTTCATTGATGCGCTTGAGCCAATGCGTGTTGCTGGCGCATGAAGACAAGACGTTCCAGGGCGCCTTCGTGGCGTCGCTAAGCATCCCCTGGGGCGATACGAAGGACGACAGCGACCGCGGCGGCTATCATCTGGTCTGGACACGCGACATGGTGCAAACCGCCACGGCGCTGCTGGCCTGCGGGCACACGGAGTCACCGTTACGCGCGCTGATCTGGCTTGCGTGTGTCCAGGCAGACGATGGCAGCTTGCCGCAAAACAGTTCGATTACTGGCGAGGCTTACTGGAAAGGAAATCAACTGGATGAAGTGGCTGCGCCGATTCTGCTCGCCTGGCGATTGCAGCAGATGGACGCGCTCCGGCAGTTCGATCCTTGGTCGCTGGTCTCGCGCTCCGCGCGTTATGTCATCCTGCACGGACCGGTGACAGCGCAGGAGCGTTGGGAGGAGAATTCCGGTTACTCGCCTTCGACGCTAGCGACAATCATCGCGAGCGTGGTGTGTGCGGCGGAATTTGCGCGCGGCTGGAAATACGCGCTGGCCGTGGACTTCCTGCTCGATTACGCGGACTGGCTTTCGGCGCACCTGGAAGAATGGCTGGTTACCAATCGCGGCGAATTGGTGAAGGGCAAACCGAGACACTACGTTCGTATCACGCCCGGCGATCCGAAACAAGCCGCGGCTTTGCCTGACCCGGATGAGGCGGAGATTGTTCTAGCCAACGGCGGCGGCAAGCATCCGGCACGCAATATCGTCGGCGGCGACTTTCTCCAGCTGGTCCGGCTGGGGGTTCGCGCCGCGGATGGGCCGCTGATGGTCGATTCCGTCGCGGTGATTGATCAGGTGCTCAAACGCGATCTGCCCCAAGGGCCGTGCTGGCGCCGTTACAATCACGATGGCTATGGCCAGAAGCCCGACGGCAGCGCCTACGACGGAACGGGCGAAGGCCGATGCTGGCCGATTCTGGTGGGCGAACGTGCTCATTATGAACTGGCCGCCGGACGCGATCCGCTGCCTTTCATCGAGGCGATGGAGAAATTCGCCAACGAGGGCGGCTTGTTGCCGGAACAGCTCTGGGACGCCGACGATTTACCGGAGGGAAAGATGAAGCGTGGTGGCCCGACCGGTTCGGCCATGCCGCTGTGTTGGTCGCACGCGGAGTATGTGACCCTGGTGCGCAGTCACAAGGATGGGGTTTGTTTTGACCGCATCGAGCCGGTTTATCAGCGCTACGCCAAGGCCGGGACGGGCAGCAAGATTGAAATGTGGACGCTCGCTCATCAGCCGCAGCGGATCGCCCAAGGGAAAGCGCTCCGCATCATCACCGAAAAAATGGCGACGATACATTGGAGCTTTGATGGCTGGGCGACGGCCAATGACTTGGTAACGCGTGATGCGGGATTCGGTTGCTGGTTCGGAGATTTACCATCCGCCCAACTCCAGGCCGGCGCGCGCATCGTCTTCACAATTCTGTGGCAAGAGGGATGGGAAGGAAAAGATTTTCAGGTAGGGATTGGTGTGTCAGCGTCCAGCACCACACTCTAAAAGTTTTCAGCCTACCTCGTTATCCTCCTATTGTTTAAAGAGGATGAGCGATGTCATTACCAACTGGACGATATGCTAACAATCTGAAAAACTATGTTTTTTTAAATTATTCTGGAGAAAACCCGTGAAACACACACACCTGATCACCCTGCTT
Source organism: Methylobacter sp. (assembly GCA_023229605.1). Taxonomy (GTDB): domain Bacteria; phylum Pseudomonadota; class Gammaproteobacteria; order Methylococcales; family Methylomonadaceae; genus Methylobacter_A. The sequence goes on along the minus strand of JALNYY010000001.1, from coordinate 81,165 downwards.
TTGGTTCTTGGTTCACTGACCGCATGTAGCGAGATGAACCCGCATCCGATGGATATGACTCAAGCCGTGCAAAACGCAAAATCCAACGCCGATCATGAGGCGCTGGCGAAACGCTATGAGGAAGCGGCCAAAGAAATGCAGCTTAAGGCTGAGGAACACAAGAAACTTCTTAGCCAGTACGAGTCAAAAAGCTATCTCTACGGTAGACATGCGCAAAGTTTTAAAGACCATTGCCAGGCACTGATTAACGCCTATGAAAAAGCCTCCGAGGCGGGTTTGAGTATGGCAAATATGTATCGTCAGATGTAACGCTTCACACAAGTTAGGGGATGGGAATGCTACCCTCCCCTATGCAATTGTAGGTGCTGGTATTTCGCTCACACTGGCTCACGAAATCCATGACATAGTAAAGAAAGGAGAATACCCATTATGAAACCCAATACCGACCACCTCAAGGCTCCCGAATCGAAGCCGGCACACGCCGCTCACGCCAGCCACGACCATCATGCCCACATGGCGGCGGATTTCCGGAATCGGTTCTGGATCTCGCTGGCCCTGACCCTGCCGATTCTCGTCCTCTCGCCGATGCTCCAAACGCTAGTGGGACTGCGAGAAGCCATTCGTTTTCCGGGCGACATCTATGTTCTATTCGGCCTTTCATCTGCGGTCTTTTGGTATGGAGGCTGGCCGTTTCTTAAAGGATTTTTCGAGGAACTTAAATCCCGGCAGCCAGGAATGATGACGCTGGTCGCCGTCGCCATCACCACCGCCTATCTTTACAGTAGCGCGGTGGTGTTCGGCCTGACCGGCAAGATGTTCTTCTGGGAGCTTGCAACCCTCGTTGACATCATGTTGCTCGGGCATTGGATTGAAATGAAGTCCGTAATGGGCGCCTCAAAGGCGCTGGAGGAACTGGCTAAACTTATGCCCTCCGACGCCCACAAACTCATGCCCGACGGCAGCATGAAAGACGTACCTCTCGGCGAACTGGCTGTGGATGACAAAGTCCTGATCAAGCCAGGCGAGAAGATTCCCGCAGACGGTGTCATCTTTGAGGGTGAAAGTTCGGTTAATGAAGCGATGCTTACCGGGGAATCAACCCCGGTCACCAAGAAGACCGGCGGCAAGGTTATTGGCGGCTCCATCAACGGCGAAGGCTCACTCACTATCGAGGTCAAAGGCACCGGCAAGGATTCGTTTTTATCGCAGGTCATTGACCTGGTCAAACAGGCCCAGGAAAGCAAATCGAAGACCCAAAACCTTGCCGACACCGCCGCGTTGTGGCTCACCATTGTTGCCCTGGGGGGCGGAGCGTTCACCCTCCTTGCCTGGCTGGTTTTCATGGGCAAGGACTTCGCATTCGCCATAGAACGCGCCGTCACCGTGATGGTCATCGCTTGTCCGCACGCGCTCGGCCTGGCGGTGCCGCTGGTGGTGGCCGTCTCCACGGCGCTGGCCGCGAAAAACGGTTTGCTCATTCGTAATCGCGGTGCTTTCGAAGGCGCACGAAAACTGCAGGCCATCATTTTTGATAAGACCGGCACACTGACCGAGGGCCGCTTTGGCGTGACCGACACACTGGTGTTTTCACAGGACATCGACGAAGACACTCTACGCAAGTATGCGGCCGCCGTGGACGCTAATTCCGAACATCCCATCGCCAGGGGTATCGCCGCTGCGTCAGAACAGAAGCTGCCCGTCGAAAACTTCAAGAGCATCCCGGGCAAAGGCGCTGAAGGTCGGGTCGATGGCAAGGAGGTCAAGGTGGTCAGCCCCGGCTACCTGCAGGAACAAAACATCGGCATGACCGACCAGCGCGTCGAGCCACTGCAAGCTCAAGGCAAGACGGTCGTGTTTATTCTCGTAGACGGGCAGTTGAAGGGAGCTATGGCCCTGGCGGACATCGTCCGGCCCGAAGCGAAGCAAGCCATCGATGCCCTTAAGGCGTTGAACATCCGCTGCATGATGCTCACCGGTGATAACAAAGCGACGGCCAAATGGGTTTCGGATCAGATCGGACTGGATGAATACTTCGCCGAAGTTCTGCCCCAGGACAAAGCCGCCAAAGTGAAAGAGGTTCAATCCCGTGGCGTGCTGGTGGCCATGACTGGCGACGGCGTGAACGATGCCCCGGCGCTGGCGCAAGCTGATGTGGGCATCGCCATTGGAGCTGGTTCCGATGTGGCGGTGGAAACTGCCGATGTGATTCTGGTTCGGAGCAATCCGTTGGATGTCGTGGCCATCGTGCAGCTTTCTCGTGCCACGTACCGGAAAATGATTCAAAACCTTGTCTGGGCCACGGGCTATAACGTTGTTGCCATTCCGCTGGCGGCCGGAGCGCTTTACGCATGGGGTATGCTGCTCACTCCCGCTCTGGGTGCGGTGCTGATGTCGGCGAGCACGGTGATCGTGGCTATCAATGCGCGACTGCTGAAAATAAAACATTAACAAGACGTTAAATACGGACACCATTAGGATTGCCAGATGGTGGATTAGTCGCAGTGCAACGAAAGGAATTTTTTATGATGAATTTTACAAATGGTTGGATGAGTGGCGGGATGGGTGGAGGAATGTGGATTTGGACGGTAATCGGCGTACTGGTGGTGGTTCTGCTGGTCGTCCTGATTATCAAGCTGTCCAAGAAATGACTGCTGACCGCCACAACGCACCGCAGCACAATCGCCACACCAACCAAGCTGGAAACGCCGGAGATTGCATATCCAGCGCACATTCCAGGCTGCCTTGGTGGCGGTTGGGGCGATTCTTTGCGACCACGGTGTTAGCGAGTTTCGTTTTGAACGGAATCTGGGAAATGGCACAGATGCCCGCCTACGTCGAAACGGCGGGATATTCCTGGACGAGCACGCTCGGTTTTTGCACGCGGACGGCGGTGGGTGATGTGGGAATCATCTTGGGCATTTACGCGGCGGGCGCGCTGGCCGCTGGCGATCTGGGCTGGGGCCTGCGCGGCCGCTGGAACACTTACGCCACGGTGGCTGTTCTGGGGCTGGCTTATGCAGCGTTGGTGGAACATGCGGCGCTGGCCGCCGGGCGCTGGTCATACACCGAGCGCATGCCCATGGTGTCCGTGCTTGGCGCGGGCCTGTGGCCGCTACTCCAAATGACGCTGTTGCCTCCGCTCACCTTCTTGTTTGCCCGATGGTGGGCTGGTCGCAACGCAACGAAAGGAGCCTTATGATAAATCATACAAACGGATGGATGGGCTGAGGGATGTGGATTTGGACGGTGATCGGCGTACTGGTGGTCCTGCTGATCGTCGTGATTAACAAGCTGTCCAAGACATAACCGTGCGACGACATGCCGGAGTCAAGGATGAGTACCCAAAGCAGGCGCTTTAGGCAACGCTTTTTTGCTCACCACATTGATGAATCCAGTGTTTGGTGTTGTAAACGGTGGGCAAAAAAGCCTGCCAGCCCTGGCTAAGCCATTGCCCGTACCGTCTTCGGATGAGTCCGGATGTTTACTATCTGCTTCGATGATGTTATGAGAGTCACAGAAAAACCCATTATTAGTTATCCCTGGTACCTTCGTCCATTCTTTTGGAATCAAAAAAGAAAATACGGACAAATCCTTAAACCGGCATTGATTTGGGCCAGAGTCCCCAGGTTATTTGCAGCAATAGCCATACTCTATGGAGTGCTGGATAGAAAAAGCAGCCCTATCGGTCCGGTTCTACGCTCCTTGATTACGGTGAGAGTATCGCAAATAAACGGGTGCCGTTTTTGTATTGATATTAACTCCGCCATGCTGGCAAAAAGAACAGGCTCCATGAACAAGGTGGAGACCCTTGAACGATGGCAAGAAAGCGAGTTGTTTGATAATAAGGAAAGAGTTGTCCTGGGCTATGTCGAGGCTGTGACATATACCGATCGTCAGGTCGATGATGAGTTGACTCGGCGCCTGTATGAATACTTTAACGAAGATGAGATAGTCGAACTAACCGGACTCATTGCCTTTCAGAATTTATCCAGCAAATTTAACAGCGCCCTGGATTTGTCGGCACAAGGGTTTTGCCGTCTGCCGGAAAGTGCAGATCGCAATAATGAATAATCTAAAGTACTATCGCCATGAGTTCAAAGCAATGGGAACCCTGTGCGATATACAACTGTTTGCCCGTGACGAAGCGAAGGCCAAACATGTTGCGGATGCCGCCATTGCCGATGCGCAAAGACTGGAAGCGTTGTATTCACGTTACAAGGCCGACAGTTTTTTGTCTGAAATCAACCGTGTGGCGGCTATTGGCGGCAGTATCGGCGTTGATGACGAAACTGCCTGTTTGCTGGATTATACGGTGATTTGTTATGAACAGAGTGATGGTTTGTTTGACATCACGTCCGGTATTTTGCGCCATGCCTGGAAATTCGACCAAGGCAAGTTACCGGAACAATCATTGATTGATGAATTGTTAGAAAAGGTTGGCTGGCATAAGGTGATATGGAAAAGGCCTGTGCTGACATTTTCCGTGCCGGGTATGGAATTTGATTTTGGTGGTGTGTTTAAGGAATATGCCGTGGATAGAGCAGCGTCCTTGTGTTACGGACTAGGGATAAGGCATGGTATGGTTAATCTTGGCGGAGACATTAAAGTGATCGGCCCCCGTGATGATGGCAGTCCCTGGCGGATAGGCATACGGCATCCGCGTAGCAAGGATGCGTTGCTGGGTACCTTGTTGCTGTATAAAGGCGCTCTGGCTACCAGCGGGAATTATGAGCGTTGCATACTTGTCAATGGTGTTTGCTACGGTCATGTATTAAATCCCAAAACAGGATGGCCGGTGCGCCATCTTGCGGCGGTGAGCGTGGTTGGTGAATTTTGTGTCGTGGCTGGCAGCGCATCAACGATAGCCATGCTTAAGGAATCCCAGGGAACTGGCTGGTTGCAAGATCTGGGGCTGCCTCACCTTTGGGTTGATGTGCATGGCGTATCAGGAGGGTCGATTGCTACAAAGTCTAACGATGCGATAGTGTGGTGGGAGTGAGTCTGGCCTACCAGGAAATACTCAGTTATTCAGACGTTTTGTTAGTTGCGTTAATGAGATTTAGTTGATGAAAAGAAAGCAGATAGTAATTAATTTTGTATTTATTCAGGAATTTTACGACTGACCGATTTTTCTTATTCCATCGCTATCGGCAATGAAACTTTTTATTTGGTCGTCCCCGATAGTAGGGAAAAGGATGTAATTTTGCAACTCTCACGTCCTTCAATCAAGCAAATCAAAATCCCAATCAAATACATTTTATTTTCAGAACTTCGGCTGCACTGCGATGCTCTTTGTAAGTTTGGTGACAACCACCAAATAATGAAAAAAATTGCAAAAACTGTATTAGTTCTGGATAGAAAAAGTAGCCCTATAGATCAGTATTATTATCGTTCAAACCGGAAGCCGAATCTCAAACGTCGTGAAGCCGCCCGCCGAATGCGCCAAAGCCTCTCCGCCATGGGCGTGTGCGATAGAACGCGTGATCGCCAAACCGAGTCCTGCGCCCTCACCAAAACGCTGCCGTGATGCGTGTACCCGGTAGAAGCGGTCGAACAGCCGCGGCAAATGCTCAGGGGCGATGGTTTCTCCGGTGTTTTGCACCGACAAAACGACGGTCGAGCCGCTGGCGGAATCGTCAACGCGAACCTCTATCCTTCCCCCTTCCGGCGTATGGCGCACCGCATTCGAGAGTAGATTGTTGACCGCTCTGCGCAGCATCAACCTATCGCCGTAAACAGCGCCCCTTCCTGAACAGGTCAGACTGACTCCCTTTTCCTCGACCAACGCCTCATAAAAGTCGAATAGGCTACTCACCTCCGCCACCAAATCGACCTTCTCGCGATGGGGGACGATGAGCTTGTTGTCCGATTTGGCCAGGAACAGCATGTCGGCAATCATCCGCGACAGACGCTCGAACTCTTCCGCGTTGGAAGCCAGTACGTCCTGGTATTTGTCGAGTGTCCTGGGCTTGGACAAAGTGACCTGGGTTTGTGTCAGCAGATTGCTGACCGGCGTGCGCAACTCGTGGGCGATATTCGAGGAAAAGTCGGACAGCCGACAGAAGGATTCTTCGAGCCGTGCCAACATCTCGTTCAGGGTTTCCGCCACCTCGGCCAGTTCGACGGGAATAGAGGCTAAAGGCAGCCGTTGGTCGAGGCGGTTCGCGGTGATGCCCGCAGCGCTATGACTGATGTCCCGAAGGGGCGCCAGTCCCTGGCGCGCCGCCACCCAGCCGAGAAAGCCGGTCAGCAGCGCCGCCAGGCCCATGGCCGTCCACAACGCCGTCCGGAACGAGTGCATGAAATGCTCGTGGTGCGACAAGTCGGTGGACACGGCCACGATCACCGGAGCCGCGCCTTCGATACCGGTCGGCGCTTCGGCGGAAATCCCGCGATAGCGATGGTTCTCCGGGTCGATCCAGAGCATCGGGCGGAGATTTTCCCCTCCGGCAGCGGCAAGCAGCTCTTCCGGTAACGTCGTGCCTTCAGTCGAATACAGGGTCTGTCCATCCGGCTTCAAAACGACCACCGCCAAACCGGGGTGTCCCACCATGGAATCCTGCAGTTGTCCCGGCAGCACTTCCAGTTCCCGGCCGGAGCGGACTTTCTCCAAGGTGTGGCGGATAAGTTCCAGTTTGCCGCCGAGCAATTCCATGTCCAACTCTTCGAAATGCCGCTCGACGAGCGCACCGATCAGCAACCCCAACAGCAGGAGTACCGTCGTCGAGGCCGACGCGAACAGCAGGGTCAACCGGAACGTGATGGATTTGCGTCCGATCAGCCTCACTCGGCCGCCTCCAGCACGTAGCCCATGCCGCGGACGGTGTGGATCAGTTTCGGCTCGAAACCATCATCGACTTTTGCCCTCAGACGTCGGATGGCAACCTCGATCACGTTGGTGTCGCTGTCGAAGTTCATGTCCCAGACCTGGGAGGCAATCAGGGAGCGGGGAAGCACCTCGCCCTGGCGCCGCAACAGGAGTTCCAACAGGGCGAATTCCTTGGATGCTAAATTGATCTTCTGGCCCGACCGGGCCACCCGGCGTCGCATCAGATCGAGTTCGAGGTCGGCGGCTCGCAGAAACTCGGGCTCCTTTGCCATCCCTCCGCGCCGGAGCAGGGTTCGGACGCGGGCCAGCAGTTCGGAAAAGGCGAAAGGCTTCACCAGATAGTCGTCGGCTCCGAGTTCCAGTCCCTTGACCCGATCATCCACACTGTCGCGGGCCGTGAGAAAGAGCACAGGCATTTCCTTACCCGAGCGACGGATGCCTTGCAGCACCTGCCAGCCGTCGATGCCCGGCAGCATTACATCCAAAATTGCCAGGTCGTAGGCTTCGGTGAGGGTAAGATGCAAACCGTCCAGCCCATCCCGAGCCAAATCAACGACGAAGCCAGCCTCGGCCAAGCCCTGTCTCAGGTAATCTCCGATTTTGGGTTCGTCTTCCACGATCAGAATTTTCATGCGTACTCCACAGCGTAATTTGTCTCGTATTAATGCCATTTTACACCGGTAGCGAGACTAGGTCTCACAGATTACGTAAATGTAATCTGTGAGTCAGGTTCCCGTTAACTGGGATGTCATAATCGTAGTCAATTTATTTTCCAAGTAAAAGGTTAAAACCACCGGCTTAAGCTCTGCAATCTTTCTTAAAGATCTTTATATTGGCCTTATTTATACGCACAGAAGCCCATAGTGGTGAATGGTGCCACGTATCGTTAAGCAAAACTCAATAGAACACCAATCAGAGGGTGACTAAGACGCGTCGTAAAGTTGACGCGTATCCAGACTTTCAGTCAGTAAATCAAACCCACCAGCTTTAGCTGGTGGGTGTTTAGTGGCATGCAGCTTTCATATAATATTGATTTTATTTAATTTATATATTTTTGGCGTGTTTTGTGCCTATTATTTTTGCACAAGTAATCAGGAGGTATTTATTATGGCTATTAATTTTAACGCAGCACTTGGCGACGGTCCTCAGATTCTGGCTTTTCGAGAAAAACGAGGTGAGATATTGGCTGCTAATTTAGCAAACGCAGATACACCCAACTTCAAGGCGCGTGATCTGGATTTTAAGTCAGTTCTAAAACAAACCGTAGCTTCAGGCGTGACCATGGAGCGCACCCATGCGGGACATATTACACCACCACCACAACAACAATTATTCGGGGCTAATCTCATGTATAGGAATCCCAGTCAGGTATCATTAGATGGTAACACCGTCGAATCTCATGTTGAACAAGCCAAATACGCTGAAAATGCGGTGCGGTATCAGGCCAGCTTGAGTTTCCTTAGTGACGACTTTTCTGGTATGAAGCTTGCGATTAGAGGACAGTAGTGCAAGGGCTGTTCTAATTAGCGTCTTAATCGGCCTGCGTTGCAATTGTGCCCAAGAAACACCTCGCAGGACATTATAAATCAGGTTGTTGTGAGGTGTTTCTTAAGAGCAAGATGCTTTCCAAGCATTGCGTAAAGGGGCGGCGTATACCGAACTTTAGTCCACTAATAAGTAGTTACTAAGTAGTTACGCAAAAGCTATTTGGAATTTTTCACCGACGTTACCCAGGATTTCCAGCACCCACTTTTTCAAGTGGCCGTAACTTTGATAGGCATCAAGCGGCAACCATTCGTACTTAACTTTACGCCAGAGCATTTCGATCAGGTTCAGTTCAGGGCTGTAAGGCGGAAGAAAATGTAAGCAAACACCGCGTTGTTGCCAGTCTGCCAGCTTTTTCTTGAACTTGAATACACCGCTACTATGAATGGAAGCATTATCCAACACCACAAGGCAAGGCACTTTAGTTTCTTCGTACTTGCCAGCATACGTTTCGACGAACGCATCAAAGGCATTGACAACCGTATCCGTTGTCACCAATTGTTCGGAGGTGTGGAAAAACAGGTCATTGCTACGGTTCAAAAAACCGAGCACATTCATTCGAGGATTCTTCGACGCGTTAGACCACAACTTGGTGATGAAGGCTGCCACCAAGTACACTGACTGCAAATGGACTTTGCTTTACAACGAACGCTGGCTAAAGGCGGATGTAATACTGCCGAGCGGTGAGCGACAAAAGGAACGCCGCAAGGTGGAGTCATCACGCCCCTTACACAAAAGATAACTTTCATCAGTCTGTGCTGTATCGTACCTGACAGGCGATTTCGTCGGTTGCTGATTGCCAGTTGATAATCCAGGATGTCTAGGTATTGAATGTTTAATGGTAATCAAATTTTTTCCCACAATAACCTCCTTGACCAGCAGCCTCATGATCCGCTGGCATTGAGTAATGTCTAGGGTATCGGCATTTGAGCGTAAGCGTTCCAAAAATGATATTGCCCCTTCGCTCCACGTTCATTACAAACGCTTCCTCCTCACTACTACGAGCAACTCCGCTCCAGTATCATGCATTGGTACTCTCATACCCATAAATATTAGTTATTTATATTTCTCCCTTAGTATCATAATGACTGGTTCTCGCAGTTCCTTGCCATCAATTCAATACGTAACTTTTATCATACTTAATGCCATTTAATACCAGTGGCGAGACTAAGTCTCACAGATTACGCAAATGTAATCTGTGAGTCAGGTTCCCGTTAACTGGGATGTCATAAAATACACCTACAAACAATCTGCGAGAAGTTTCCATGAAAAAAATTCTGCTGGGCGCATTTGGCGTTCTTGGCCTCGGCGCTATAACGGTGATTGGCCTGCTCCAGGCCGGAGCAATCAATATGGCGGCCGATAAGCCCCACAGCCCCGTCGTCCACCGCCTTATTGAGTGGGCTCGGGAACGGTCCATCGCACGCGGGGCCGCCGACATCGTTCCACCGGCCGACTTGTCCGACGCCGGCCGGATCCGCCGGGGCGCCGGCAACTACGATGCCATGTGCGCGAGCTGCCACCTCTCACCCGGCAGCGAAGATTCAGAAATACGAAAAGGCCTCTATCCGACTCCGCCGAATCTCTCCAAACCTACCAATGCCGCCGATTCCGACCGGACGGATGCCCGCCGGTTCTGGATCATCAAACACGGCATCAAGGCGTCCGGCATGCCGGCCTGGTCGAAAGGCGGCATGGAGGACGAAGCGATATGGGATTTGACGGCTTTCCTCAAGATCATGCCGAGCCTTTCTTTGGAAGAGTATCGTCGGCAGGTCGAGGCAAGCGATGGGCATTCCCATGGCGGTCTGGAGGAACACGGAGCCGAAACGGAAAGCAAGTCCGCCAGCGCCGAACACCCTCACGACACAAAACCGCATTCCCACAAGCACAGCACTCATAAGCACTGACCAAGCCCCTGAAGATTACGGAAATGTAATATCTCGGTCAGCCTCCTGTAAGGAACAACTATTTAAACTGACCACATCCAAATCAACTAGGAAACAGTCATGAAATCAGTTCTGAAACCACACTTTCGCTCTTTGCTGTTAGTCTTGCTCGTTAGCACCGGTACCGCCTGGGCACAAGACGAGACGCAGGTGGAAGTGTTCAAAAGTCCATCTTGCGGTTGCTGCGGAAAATGGATCGAGCATCTGCAACAAAACGGTTTTCAGGTAAGCACCCACGAAGTGAACGATGTCCCGGCAGCGCGGAAAAAACTGGGCATGCCAGATCGCCTGGGTTCCTGCCATACCGCCCAGGTCGGCGACTACGTCATTGAAGGCCATGTTCCTGCCGCCGACATCCAGCGCCTGCTCAAGGAAAAACCCAAAGCGCTCGGCTTGGCCGTTCCCGCCATGCCGCCCGGTTCTCCGGGCATGGAAGCCGCCAACCCCGTTCCGTACGAAACCCTGCTCGTCCAGGCGGACGGCAGCACCCGCGTTTTTGCCAGACACTAAACCCACTAAACCCTAGGAGAAAATCCATGAAAACTTTGCTTACCCCCGTCCTCGTCACCCTCGTCGCCGCAGCCTTTTCTGCGCACAGCATCGCCGCTACAGACCACGACGCTCATGGCGGCCATGGCGCGATGCCCGCGCCGACTGCCGCCGAAGCCCCGCCAGTCAAGGAACCCGTGCAGAAAATCGACAAGCCGGCTAGCAAAGTCACGGCGTCCCAGGGGGTGCCACCCAACTCGAAAATTAACGCGAGTCGTTCCGGGCCAACCTCATCTGACGGTCATGCGCACGAACATACTGACGCTAAATAAGAAATCCATACTAAATAATATTACTGAGAATCCTATGAAATATATGAAATTTGCATTAATCACCCTTTTTTTAGTCGCTGTTTCTGCGTGCGCAACAGATTCCAATAGATCTAAAGATGACAGCCGTTCATCTCGCGGCAGCAGCGGCGGACATAGCCATTAAAGTGCGTTGGGTTAGCGATAGCGTAACCCAACATTTACCGCATTGATATGTTGGGTTACGGCTACCGCCTAACCCAACTTACGATTATATTAGAACCTTTAATCATTTGTTTGTTGCCCACACAATAGGATCCAGAATGCTCCAACAACTCGCAAAGTTTGCTTTATCTCATCGGCTGGCTGTTTCCAGGTTTTTCGGAATTGCGTTTTTTTTCACTGTCTTTGCCGTAGAGAGCACGCTCAAAGCAAATATTGTTTCCGCCATTCTGTTTACCATTGGGCTTATGCTTGTAGGAATTGCCACTGTGGGGCGATTATGGAGCTCCCTATATATTAGCGGCTACAAGAATTCACAACTCATTACCTCAGGACCATACTCGATCTGCCGGAATCCGCTCTACTTCTTTTCAATGCTTGGCTTTACCGGAATTGGTTTTACCACCGAAACATTCACGTTGGGAATCGCGTTGATGCTGATATTATTGATTGGTTATGCGCCAGTAATTAAGCGGGAAGAGGAACTTTTGCGCTCAAAGTTTGGAGCCGAGTTTAACGAGTACTGCGCCCGGGTTCCACGGTTTATTCCGAAATTTGCCATGTTCAATGAACCGGAAAGTTACACGGTCAATCCCAAGCTCTTTCGTCGAACCATGGGTGACGTTGTTTGGTTCGTATGGTTTGTCGGCATCATTAAATTAGTCTAGGCGATTCACGAGCATCACTTCTTCGAACCGATCATTGGATTGCCTTGAGAGAAAGACGGGTTCTGACATTACAACATTTAGTGCTAATCCAACCTACGACTTCAGGCGACCTGGGCCGAATACGATTTATTGTCTGAGGACACATCACAATGAAACCTATTTCCAAACCTTTGCTAATATTGCCTAATCCTTCCCGTCGGCGCTTCATTGAAGGGCTGGCCGCCAGCGGTATTCTATTAGGTCTATCCCCGTGGATCAAAACGGCTCAGGCCAAGGAAACATCGCAGTTAGCCGAGATACTGACCGGCACGGAGTTTAACCTGACGATAGCGGAAACTCCCGTCAACTTTACCGGCGCGCCACGTATGGCAACCACCGTTAATGGCTCGATTCCTGCCCCGACACTGCATTGGCGAGAGGGGGATACAGTGACGCTTCGTGTCACCAACCGTCTCGCCGAGGAAACCTCGATTCATTGGCACGGTATCCTCCTGCCTTATCAAATGGATGGCGCACCGGGTATCAGCTTTAAAGGCATCGCGCCGGGGGAAACCTTCACCTATCGCTTTAAGGTGCAACAATCCGGTACCTACTGGTATCACTCCCATTCCGGCATGCAGGAGCAGTCCGGATTGTACGGCGCGATCATCATTGACCCGGTTGGTGCCGACCCGATCCGCGCCGATCGCGACTACGTTGTGCAGCTGTCCGACTGGACCGACGAAGACCCGATGCGGGTCTTCGATAAGCTCAAGAACCAAAGTGACTACTACAACTTCAACCAGCCGACGGCTGTTGATTTTTCTCGCGATGTCGCCAATGAGGGGCTCGGCACCGCTATCAGCAAGCGCAAGATGTGGAACCAGATGCGCATGAGCCCGACCGACCTGTCGGACATTTCTGCCTATACCTATACCTACCTGATGAACGGTACAACGTCGGCCGGCAACTGGACCGGACTGTTCCGTCCGGGCGAAAAGGTGCGGCTGCGCTTCATCAATTCCGGCGCAATGACGTTTTTCGATGTGCGCATACCCGGACTCAAGCTGACGGTGGTCCAGGCCGACGGACAGAACGTCGAACCGGTCACGGTGGACGAAATCCGCATTGGGCCTGCCGAGACCTATGACGTGCTGGTCACACCCGATGACGATGCCTACACCATTTTCGCCCAGTCGATGGACCGTACCGGCTATGCCCGCGGCACGCTGGCAACACATGCCGGTAAGATGGCGGCGGTGCCTGCGCCGGATAAACCCGAACCGCTCACCATGGGGGATATGATGGGCGACATGGGCAGTGGTGTGATGGCGGGAATGAATCACGACGGCATGGCTATGGATCACAGCGCCCACGCCATGGGCGGCGAACAGGTGCATGTGCGCCACGCCAGTACCGAATATGGCCCCAGCGTGGATATGCGTGTGGACACGCCGCGCACCAATCTGGATGACCCCGGTATAGGTCTGCGCGACAACGGCCGTCGAGTGCTGACTTATGCTGATCTGCACACTATCGGAGGGTCGCTGGATCCTAGAAAACCGGATCGGGAAATTGAGATCCATCTTACCGGCAACATGGAGCGTTATAGTTGGTCATTGGATGGCCTGGAGTTCGGCAAATCCACGCCGGTGCATTTTCGCCATGGTGAACGGCTGCGCGTGATCTTCGTCAATGACACGATGATGACTCATCCTATGCATTTGCACGGCATGTGGAGCGAGCTGGAAAGCCCGGACAGACTCTTCCAGGTGCGCAAACACGTGATCATTGTGCAGCCCGCGCAACGTGTGACTTTTCTTGTCACCGCCGATGCCTTGGGTCGATGGCCTTGGCATTGCCACCTGTTCAATCACATGCATGCGGGCATGATGCGCGAAGTGGTTGTGGCCTGAGTATGTCGAAATCAAAAGTAGTAATCGAATAGTGGAGCAGAAAACGATGATGAACCGTCGAGTAAATTTGATCACCGCCTTGATGGTTCTCAAGCTATCTTCCGTTTGGGCGCAAGACCTATCGACTGTGGAAAAAGTGCAAACGAACCCAGTTCACGCCGACCACGCCAATCGTTCCGCACAGACGGAGCGGAAACGGCGTAATATAAAGCTTGGGACAGAATCAAAGCCGGCTCCGGCAAAAGCGTCCGAGCAGATAGGGGCGACCACCAAGGATATGGATCACGGCAAGATGACGCACGGATCCATGCCGGGCATGGATCATAGCGGTATGGACCACAGCAGGATGAATCACGATGCGATGCCGGACATGGAACAAGGTGATAAGTCCGGCACGGGGGAGGGTTCAGAGCATGACATGAACCACGGTAGCGCTGCTTCCGGGAAGGTCGGCGACATGAGCAACATGAATCACGGCGGCGAATCCATGTCCATGCAGGGTGGCTCGGCCCCACCCGACGCTCGCGATCCGCACGCCTATTCAGATGGCTACGACTTCGGCCCGATTCCACGGCCAAAAATGGGCGACGAAGATAACTTTGGCTCTCTGTTGGTTGATCGGCTTGAAAGTGTGACTACTCGCGGCAACACCGCTATGACTTATGACTGGCAGGCCTGGTATGGTCAGACTTATGATCGCGCACTCATCAGAGCCGAAGGCGAGATTGAGAGTGGTGCATTTAAAGACGCACGCAACGAGTTGCTCTGGGCGCATGCGATTACCGCTTATTTGGACACGCAGTTGGGTGTACGTTACGACAGCGGCAAGGGCACGGATCGCGGCTGGCTTGCCTTCGGTGTTCAAGGATTGTTACCTTACTGGTTATATGTGGAAGCGACTGCTTATGTTAACGAACAAGGGCGTACCGCATTCCGTCTCGAACATGAATACGACTTATTGCTGACACAAAAGCTCATCTTGCAACCACGTATTGAGATGAATTTTTATAGCCGACGAGACGACACGCGAGACGTGAGTAGCGGCTTGTCCAATATTGAAGCGGGTCTGCGCCTGCGTTACGAGATTCGTCGGGAATTTGCCCCCTATGTAGGCGTTGAATGGGCCAGTCGATTTGGCTCCGCGGCAGATAATATACGGGCTGCCGGTAAAGATGCCGAGGAAGCGCGACTCGTTGCCGGGGTGCGTATCTGGTTCTGAGCCTTCGGCGCTTCCCCGTACGTTTTGAGGCGATGCATAAAAGTTAAAGTGAGTAATAAAATGAGCGATAAATCTGAATTCAACAAAATCCTGAACCCAGGTAATCAAGATTACTCAGCTAACCAAAAAGGTAATAACGTACCTATAGAGCAAGTGGATGACTATTCACAAGGACTGTCAACCTCACCAACAGAACAGCTCTTGGAAGAAAGTACACCTCGCCATCAGTGGATTTCAGTAGCGGCTTATTACAAAGCACAAGTCAGGAAATTTGAACCCGGCAAAGAATTGGACGATTGGCTAGAGGCCGAAAAAGACTATTCAGTGATGCTGGTAACACACTATCTTTCAATGTCCGAAGAAAACGGAGGAATAACAATTTCAGGCCTGCAACAGTTGGCAAAATCTATTGGCGTTCAAAACACGGAACGTATGAGATTGGAGATTGAACTCATACAAGCCATTCAAAATATTAGTCAGCATCGTCCTTGTTTCCGATCTGAAACAAGTATGCTTTGTAGCGGTGAGAGCTGTGAATGGAGAGCTGAGTGCCGGAAACTGATCGCAGTATGGTGTCGTAAATAGGGGCATATCAATGTTTTAAAATGGTAAGCGTCCAGCCCCACCATCTAAAAGTTTTCAGCCTACCCCGTTTCCTCCTATTTTTTAAAGAGGATGAGCGATGTCATTACCCACTGAACGATATGTTAACAATCTGAAAAACGATGTTATTTTAACTATTTTTGAATTACTCTGGAGAAAACTAATGAAAACTAAATTACTAATTACCTTGCTTTTGGCTCTTGGTTTACTGACCGCCTGTAGCGAGATGAACCCGTATCCTATGGATATGAGTTAAGCCGTGTAAAACGCAAAATCCAAAGCCGATCATGAGGCGCTGGCGAAACGCTATGAGGAAGCGGCCAAAGAAATGCAGCTCAAAGTTAATGAGCACAAAAAACTTCTTAGCCAATATGAGTCAAAAAGCTATCTCTAGGGTAGACATGCGCAAAGTTTTAAAGACCATTGCCAAGCGCTGATTAACGCCTATGAAAAAGCCGCCGAGGCGGGCTTGAGTAAGGCAAATATGCATCGCCAGATGTAACGCTAGATGTAACGCTTCACACAAGTTAGGGGATGGGAATGTTACCATCCGTTCAGGTTATTTAGTTTTCATTGTTAATGTTAATGGAAGGAGGAACACCACTATGAACGTATGGCATAACCAATCAATTACCGAAGCCGAAAGCCTTCTTGATACCGATGTGGAGCAGGGACTTGCCGATAAGGAAGTGACTGCCAGGCTCGCCTGGTATGGACAAAATAAACTACGCAAGGGCAAACGATTTTCGGCCTTGGTCATTTTTGTAAGCCAGTTCAAAAGCTTGGTTATCTGGGTGCTGATCGGTGCGGCAGCGGTTTCCGCAGCACTGGGCGAAACCATAGACGGCATCGCCATCATTGCCATCGTCATTTTGAATGCGATAATCGGCTTCATTCAGGAGTATCGTGCCGAGAAAGCGGCGGCCGCATTGGCTCGTCTGACAGCGCCCCATTGCCGTGTGGTGCGCGGCGGCCATAGCGCGGTGGTCGACGCGACTGAAATTGTTCCGGGCGATATCCTGTTGCTCGAAAGCGGAGATTTGATCGCTGCGGGCGCCCGCCTGATTCAGACCTCTGTGCTTCGCATCAACGAAGCGCCGCTCACCGGTGAATCACAGGCCGTAGGTAAGCTCACTGACAGTTTTCCTCTGGAAACGCCTCTGGCGGATAGGAAAAACATGGTCTTTCTCGGCACCAGTGTGACAGGAGGCACCGGCCGTGCTTTGGTGGTTAATACCGGCATGGAGACGGAACTCGGCCATATCGCTAAGCTTTTGGAGTCCGCCGAAAGCGGGGAAACCCCGCTGCAACGACGACTTGACCGGGTAGCGCGGCTGTTGTTGCAGGCCTGTTTCGGCTCGTCGCGCTGATTTTCAGTCTCGGATTATTGCGCGGTATTGCGCCGTTTGAGCTGTTCTTGAGCGCGGTGAGTCTTGCGGTAGCCGCCATTCCCGAGGGGCTGCCTGCGGTGGTGACTGTCGCGCTCGCTTTGGGTGTGCAACGCATGGTGCAACGTCATGCCCTGGTGCGACGCATGGCTTCGGTCGAAACGCTAGGTTGCGCCGAGGTTATCTGTACGGACAAGACCGGTACGTTGACGATGGGTGAAATGACGGCCCGCAAGTTGATTACTTCGGAGAATTTGTATCGCGTCACCGGCGAAGGTTATGCCACGGACGGCGCTTTTTTTTCCGGCAACGTGGAAAGCCTGCCGTCAGAAAGTCCTGATCTCCTGGCTTTGCTGCGTTCGTCGGCCGCCTGTAACGATGCCGAACTGACCTTAATAGATAACCGGCCTGTAGTGATCGGCGATCCTACTGAGGGAGCGCTGCTGGTGGCCGCTGCAAAAGGCGGAATTACCCGTGGGATCTTCGAGACTGAAATGCCTCGCCTGGCTACTGTGCCTTTCGATTCCGAGCGCAAGCGCATGACGGTTATTCGTAACCGGGAAAACCATTCCTGGGCATTCGTTAAAGGCGCACCTGAAGTTATTCTCAGCCGTTGCACCCTGATCCGTACCAATCAGGGCGTGAGGGAACTGACTGAGAACGACCGTATCCGCTTACTCCATGCCAACACGTTATTGGCGAACGATGCCCTGCGCGTACTTGCCGTTGCCGAGCGCCCGTTGGACGATTTTAGTTTCGAAGCAGGCAGGGGTGTAAACGATGCCGAGATCGAGCAGGAGCTTACCTTTTTGGGACTCGTAGGCTTACAGGACCCGCCACGAGGTGAAGCGAGGGAGGCCGTGGCCAAGTGCAAACGGGCCGGTATCAAAGC
This sequence comes from Methylobacter sp., assembly GCA_023229605.1. Taxonomy (GTDB): domain Bacteria; phylum Pseudomonadota; class Gammaproteobacteria; order Methylococcales; family Methylomonadaceae; genus Methylobacter_A. The sequence goes on along the minus strand of JALNYY010000001.1, from coordinate 63,158 downwards.
CGTGATGATCACCGGCGATCATCCGGATACTGCACGGCCATAGGCCATGAATTGGGTATTCTGGGCAAGGGCGACGAAGTTCTTGTAGGCGCCGAACTTGACCGCTTGGATGACGAAGCGCTGAGGGAGCGTGTAGCTCAGGTTTCCGTTTATGCGCGAGTTACTGCCGAGCACAAGCTCCGCATTGTCCGCGCATGGAAAGCGCGGGGTGCAGTCGTGGCGATGACCGGGGACGGGGTTAACGATGCTCCGGCGATCAAGGAGGCGTCCATCGGTATCGCCATGGGTATTACCGGCACCGAAGTGACCAAGGAGGCCGCCGACATCATTATCATCGATGACAATTTTGCCTCCATTGTCGCTGCCGTAGAAGAAGGACGGGGTATTTATGACAATATCGCCAAAACCTTGGCCTATCTGCTGGGCGGCAATACCGGCGAATTGCTCGTGATGTTGAGCGCGGTGCTCATAGGCTGGCCGCTGCCGCTACTGCCGCTGCATCTTCTGTGGATCAACCTAGTGACAGACGGCTTGCCGGCGCTCGCTCTGGCGACTGATCCGATTGACCCCGACGTGTTGAATCGCCCGCCACGACGCTCCCAAGAAACGTTATTCAACTGGGATTTTCTCAAACTAACCCTATTAACCGGCCTGCTGACCGCCGGTGTCACTCTCGGCGTGTTCGCTTATGAACTTTATATCGACAATAGCCTTGAACAAGCCCGAGATGCCGCTTTTACCGCTTTGGTGATCGCCGAGCTGCTGCGGGCTTTCGGCGCACGAAGCGAACAGCGTACTATTTGGCAGATAGGCCTGTTTTCCAATATGCGCTTGTTCCTGATTGTAGCGGTGAGCTTTGCCTTGCAGTTGGCGATACATCATGTCCCCATGCTGCAAACGCTGTTCCAGATCGAACCGGTTACGCTAAATCAGTGCATGGCCTGGATCGGCGTTGGATTCATACCGCTGATTGTCCTGGAACTGAGAAAAGTCATCCGTCGCCTCTAGCAACAAAGGATAAGACAATGAAAAAATACGCTAATGAGAAAATTTATACCTGCCCCATGAACCCTGAAATTCGCCTGAAAAATCCCGGTAACTGTCCTAAATGCGGAATGGCCCTGGAGCAGATGAATCCGATAGAAAATAAGGTTTCCGAAATTCATAGTGAATATGTGTGCCCGATGCATCCTGAAATTATCCGCAGCGAACCAGGTTTCTGCCCGAAGTGCGGCATGGCTTTGGAACCCAGAGACGCTTCAGGGGAGGATCAGGAAAACAAAGAACTCACCGATATGAGCCGAAGGTTTTGGGTCAGTACCGCGCTGTCGATACCGGTGTTCATTTTGGCGATGGCTCATGATCTGATACCGGGCTTGATTTCCGGCGATTTCTTTACTCACTGGCTGCAATGGATTGAATTCGCTTTAGCCACACCTGTTGTTTTGTGGGGCTGTAAAACAGCTTCCAATTTTTTCCACTATTAAGCGCTGTTATTCCAGTCGATACAAACTAATTATGCTTTAAAAGCATAGAGATAGCAATTAGAAACTGGCAAGTTTTGACGCTCTTTTTTGTCAAGCTGGAAAATTTTCCACGCTCTTTTGCACCCTGGTCAAGGCTGATTGCTTTGATTGAACCGGCTTATCCCACCACAGGTCGACGCGGTCGCCAATCGATGCCGCTGGCGAGTATGTTGCGCATTCACTGCATGCAGAACTGGTTCCGTTTTTCTGATCGCCAGATGGAAGATGCCCTTTATGAAATTGAGAGTATCCGCCGCTTTGCCGGTTTTGGTAGTGTCACAGAAGCGTTGTCGGATGAAACCACAATCCTCAACTTCCGTCATTTGTTGGAGAAGAATCAATTGACTGAAAAATTGTTAGAGACCATTAATGGCTATTTGAAAGAACAAGGCCTTTTAGTCTCTCAAGGCACGATGGTCGATGCCACGATTATTCACGTGCCCAGTTCCACCAAAAACAAAGATAAATCGCGTGATCCGGATATGCACCAAACCCGAAAAGGCCAGCAATGGTATTTCGGCATGAAAATCCATATCGGCGCTGATGTGAATTCCGGCGCTGTTCACACGGTGACCACAACGGCAGCCAATGTAGCCGACATCAATGAATTGCCCAAGCTGTTGCGGGAGGGTGATCAAGTCATCTTCGCGGATGCCGGTATAGCAGCGATGAATACCGGCGTGGAGCCCGGCATCTGGGCATGCGCTGGTGCGTCAATGACAAGCGGAAACCCGGCAAAAATCTGTCATCCAGCCAGAAGAAGCGCAACCGAAAACAGTCCTCGGTTCGAGCCCGAGTGGAGCACGTTTTCCGGGTGATCAAACAGCAATTCGGCTTTCAAAAGACCCGTTATCGGGGCCTGGAGAAAAATGCATCACAGGTCAACTTGTTGGTTGGTCTGGCAAATCTGTACATGCTCAGGCGGCAGCTGGTGGCTGCCTGAGGGCAAAATGCGTCTGTCGTTTCCCGAAAATGACAGATTCATAAGAAAAATCGGGGAAAATGGTTATAAACGCCATTTATGTAGGTGTTGCTAAGCGGCGATTCTTGAAAAAATCAGCTTGTCTGGCAATTGTATCTGGAAACCAATTTGTTCAGCGCTTCCCTAGCACTGTTGATATTTTCGGCGGCGGACGGTAGGTAAATAACCTTTGCCTTGTTCCATCCCCTGCTCACATATCAGTGAGTAGGGGGCTTTCTTTGGATCTTTCTTTTTGTGTGCTTTTGCTTTTTTTTGCTCTTGATTTTTCTCTTTTGATTTTTATGCTATAGTTTTTATAACATAACCTACTACGTTATAGCTGAGCTATACTTGTAGGCGAAGTGGTAAACCCCTTTCGAAACCCCAAAATCAACAATCGCCAAGGAGGCGTCGTATATGGCAAATTTTGTTAGTGTCCGGATCTCAAACAAGTTTGAAATGAAGGCTGAATTGGCGCACGACTTCCACTACAGCCACGGCAGAAAAATCAACGATAAGCCTAATTTCGCTATTAACGGTGACGGCTCTGTAACTCCATTTTATCGTGACGTTACCGAAAAAATAAGCGTCACTGACATCATAAAAAACCATGGAAAATTTATTGATCTGGCGAAAAGTGGCTATAAGGAACATCACCCGCGTGCGATGAAATCGAATACGAACCTTGAGTACTCAGGGATCATAACTTTTGGCAATGCCGATCAAACTCTATCCCGCTTAGAAGTTGATAGCCTGAACCAACAACAACTTGACGCCAACGCTCACAAATTCATACAGGACTTTGCGCAAAAGAATGGTGTTAAGTTAGCGGCTACGTATCTTGTTAAACACTGCGATGAAAGCATGATTCACTATCATTTTAAGTTCGTTGCCTTTGATTTTGTAAAACACGAAGTGATGCGTGGTCGCATGAATCCGCAGTTCTTAGTAGAATTACAGGATCTTGCTGGCGAGTGCTTTAAGACTTCTGGCTTTGTTCGTGGCGTTAAAAAATTCGACAGGCTTGAGCAGACCTTATATGAGATGGGGCTTACCTATGATGACTATAAAGCTATGTCACCAGCTGATAAGTCAGTAATCATGAAAGAAGCCAATATCAAGAATCAAGCCCCAAGAAAGCTTCATAGCGACTTAAAAAACGCAGCTCATAACTTACAACAGAGCCTACATAAAAGCCTTACTCTCTTCGACTTGGTCGATAAATCAACGCCTGAAGAGCTCAAGGCTATTAAAGAATCTGTTGATAATGAGGGCAATAAAATTGTCAGTAGGTTTTTCACATATGCGTTACGGTTGCAAAATGAGGCAGCTGATAAAGCGAAAGCAGTGAAGCATCTCGAAGAGACCATCGAAAAGCTTGGGGAACAGAAAGAAGCCTTAGAGGCCGATTTCAGAAAATTTCATGAAAATCGCTACCAGGCCGTGCAGCCAATGAAGTTTGCAGATCTTGGCATTGAACCCAAGAAAGATAAAAAAGCGGTGCTTGGCTCCGTGGTTCTCAGCAAAAAAGCCTACGATGACATACAGTCGTACATCCAAAAAATTGAACGCAATTGCCGGCACTTCTTCGAAAAATACAACGAGCAGGCACAAATTTTAGCCCCCTTAAACAAACACGTTAAAGAGCTCAAGGACCTGGTAACGCTTAAAGACGAACTTGGTGCTCTGCAAGCCAAAAAACAGACTTTAAGTTTGGACGTTACTCAATTCGAAAAGCGAATTGAAAAGGTTGAAAGCCGATTAGAGAAGGTATTAGAAATGGCGGTGGCACTTCAAAAAGATCCGACAAACAGCGATCTTAGAGAAGAAGTTAAAACGGAAGCCAGGCGACTCCAGATTACCGATGTGAAGCAGCTGAAAGATGATATTGAAGATCCCAGGATGCTCTAAGACCTGATTCTACTCAACGTTATTTAAGAGTGCCATTTGGACGATATCTATTTTTATTTGCATCAAGACAAAAGCTGTATATATCCGACCAAGCCTTATCAGGGCCAATTTTGGGGGCGACTTTATATAATTTGTGACCATCAGTTAACATTATTTCGATTCGATCGATAGCATCATCCATTAGTGGCGTTCTTTTTGTTGTTGAGTTAATTTTTTGGGCTTCTTTTTCAATGGTTCTAATAATACCGTTTTCAATAGAAATGCCTTTGCTAGCATCTATATAACCATCAACAACAAAATCAGAGGTAATAGTGCAATCAGTGGAAAACAGCTTTCAATTTTTTCTACTAATCAGCGTGGCTTTGCCATTCACTAAAATATCCATGCTTTTATTATCAATAAGATAGAAATTGATTTTGGAAAATTTTAACGCTCTTTTGGTATAAAATTGGCAAAATTTCGACGCCGTTTTCCAGGGCAGGGCGGACAACACCTAGCCAGCTTTGTCTGTCACCTTGTAATGATCAATCTTAATCGTGCTGTTGATGAAGGTTAATCTGTATCATTTTTATAGAATACACAGCCTTAGCAGATAACGACGCATTACTCTGAAATTAGTTGCTTGCAGCTGCTGAAAGTCTAAAATTTGCAACTAATTTGCAACTAATTTGCAACTAATTTGCAACTAATTTGCAACTAATTTGCAATTTTCGATGCGTTACCCTGTCAGTATATTAAACGCAGTAACTAGGGGGAGCACATTTTATAACAATTAATTTTAAGGAGAATTGTTATTCAGACGCACATTTTTGATGAATTTATTTTGTAAAGTGGATCCCGAAATCCGGACAATAGTTTAAGCTACACCCTGTCGGAAAATTAAGAGACAGGAAATGAGCGAAAGCAAACGGAAGATTTTTACAGGGGCGCAAAAAGCCATGATTGCATTGGAAGCGGTTAGAGGCACAAAGACGATCAATGAAATCGCCCAAGAGAACACTGTGCATCCGACCCAGGTCAGTCAATGGAAAAAATAATTGATGGACAGCAAGTGACTTGTTTGAAGACAAAAGGGGACCAAAGCCGGTCAATGCGCAGAGTTGTCAATCAGCGTCCAGTAATTACCAGTAGTATTGTAAATGCGGGTTAACCTGGCAGGATGTTGAAAAAGTTCGTCCCTTGCGCTTTTTCAACTCCCGTTTCGGCATGTAGGCCAAAGTAACAATTTAAGCTTGAGGTTGGGAATAAAAGCGCTTCCAGAAAAAGCACTTTTTATGGCATCGAAAATGTTGAAGGCGTTGTTGAATAAATCAAAATTTTGCCACAGCAGAGTGCGGTGTTATAGGGCTATTTTGCGAAGGGTTCAATTGGGACGGATTAGTACTATCGACTAAGGCGGAAATTGTCAATGTAGTTGTCGGTGTGCCAAGAAGACAAACAGCTAGAAGGCTGTGAGTCATGCTGTACCAGCGATGAGGGCGGGCCCCTCGGTGTCGCCAATCAGGTGGAGATGCCAAACTGCCCTGAGCTGCATCCGTAAAGAGCGGTTGTGGTTAGCGTCATGGGAAAAGGCGGGAATACTTCCGTCAAGTATGAACGAATGAGACGAATGCAAATGAACCATCGAAGAAGTGTCGATAATTGTAACCGATGTCAAAACTGGGATCTCGACAATATCCCAGGACAAGTTAGACGGGAACCTGAGTTCTGGTCTAATGGCATCCGGCATAGAGGTGGCGTGACAATCGTTCAGGCGCTGGTACGGAACTTGGGAATCTGTATTTTGATGCTAAGGGAGCCATTCAAGCGGAAACCCCGCGAGAATCAGAGTACCAATGCGAAGTACAGAGGCGGAGTCATGCATAGTAGTGTGGAAGGTACTGTAATGGTGCTGGAGCGAAGGCATGGCCTTATTCGGCTTGCTGAGGGCGACAACTGTGCAACAGGATGATCCCCGTCCAGAAGCTAAACCTTTTGATATACCTAAGCGGTTAATCCATGAAGCTTGGAAACGGGTGGCAGCCAACAAAGGTGCTCCAGGCGTTGACAAGGAAAGCATTCAAGCTTACGAAAACCAATTGGGACAAAATCTATATAGCTTATGGAATCGAATGAGTTCAGGAAGTTATTTCCCTAAGCCTGTCAGGCAAGTGCTTATTCCTAAAGGTGACGGACAAACCCGTCCTTTAGGGATTCCCACAGTCAATGATCGGGTGGCTCAGATGGTTGTCAAAATGATTTTGGAACCGAGGCTGGAGTCGGTTTTCCATCACTCCTCGTTCGGTTACCGACCTGGAAGAAATGCCCATCAGGCAGTCGGCCAAGCTCGGCGTAATTGTTGGCGTTATGATTGGGTGGTAGATATGGATATGAAAGCATTCTTTGACACCATTGACCATGACTTGATGATGCGTGCCATAGAAAAGCATGCTCCCGAGAGATGGATTCGGCTCTATATCCAACGATGGCTGCAAAGTCCAGTGGAGTTAGCAGATGGAGAGCAGCAAGAACGATGTTGCGGCACCCCTCAGGGTGGTGTAATTAGTCCACTGCTGGCTAATCTCTACCTGCATTACGCATTCGATGTTTGGATGCAGAAATATCATCCCAGTATACCTTTTGAGAGGTACGCCGATGATATTGTTTGCCACTGCCGCAGTAAAGAGGAAGGCGAAGCTCTACTGAATGCTTTACAGGCAAGATTGGCCGAATGCAAGCTACAGTTGCATCCAGTTAAAACACGCTTAGTGTATTGTAAAGATGGGAAGCGCAAGGGGGAATATTCCAATACATCCTTCGATTTCTTAGGCTTCAGTTTTCATGCACGAACAGTACAGGATCGTGAGGGCAATCTCTTTACTGGTTTCAATCCAGGAGTCAGTCGAAAGGCATTGAAAAGGATGAGCATGGCGATCCGTAATCTTAATATCAACCGTTGTACAACATGGACATTGCCAATGTTGGCAGCCCGCCTGAACCCTATGGTTCGTGGCTGGGTGACGTACTATGGGGCATTCTATCCTGAACCGTTAAAGCGCTTTCTGGTTAGAATAGATTTGAGACTGGGTCGTTGGGCAAGGAATAAGTACAAAGGCCTTAGAGGACATAAACGGCAATCATGGGCTTGGCTTAAACGCTGTCGTGAAAGTTTGCCCAGGATGTTTGTACATTGGGATTTTGTATACTCAAAAGGCGATGAATAAGAAGAGTCGTATGAATCGAGAGGTTCACGTACGGATCTGTGAGCACCTGAGGGGGAAGGTCCCTTGGGTGACTCGACCCTCGACGGTTAAAACTTACGCTGCTTTTTTGTTTTGAATAATCCCCTCCTTGGTGTCATCATTTTTTGATTCGGTCTTATCAGGATTAAGGTGAACTGCTTGGATTCTTTGCCAATTCCGTGTGCTTCCCCGCTACAGCGTTGCGGATGTTTAGCACGAGCAGCCCCGTAGACGGCTTTACGATTATCCAGAAGGTTTTCGTCCAAGCCTTCATGACGTTGCGTAGGGGTTACAAAGCGGATAGCGCTGTGGCGATGTTCGTGGTTATACCATTCCACCAGCCCCGTGACCCATTGACGTGCTTCAGTTACATCAGCGAACGGCTTTAGGGGGTGTTTAGGGCGATATTTCAATGGCTTAAACAGGGATTCTGAATAAGGATTGTCATTACTAACCGATGGCCGACTAAAGGAAGGCATGACACCGAGCTGTTGCAAGGTCGCAAGCATAGACGATCCCTTCATTGGACTGCCGTTATCAGAATGCAACGTAAGCTGTTGTAACTGTATACCTTCACGATGACTAGATCGCGTAACAGTTCTCCAGCCAAGGCACTATTTTCTTCTTCATACACCTGCCAACCCACGATATTTTGGCTGAAAATATCAATAAATAGATAGAGATAAAAGAACTGTCCTCGGATAAGTGATGGCATGTAGGTACGGTAAGACTATGGGGTCGTGTTTGGTATCTAGGTGTGATAAGGCTTTCAGAGCGCTACAGCCCATTTACGAATTCCTTACGCCTACTCAGAAATGTTCGAAATATCTAATGGTACTTACGAGCTAATCATAAGTTCTTTGATTATTTTGTTGTTTTTAAAAAGTAGAGTTAAGTTCCTCGATAGTTCGCTGAATGCAGCTTATACTTTTTCAGCTTTGTGTAGATCGCGCGTGTTGTAATTCCCATCTCTTCAGCTACTTTTTTCACATCGCCCTGATGTTGCTTTAGAGCACTTTCAAGAAACGTTTGTTCGGCCTTAGTAATAGTAAGTTCTTTGATGCCTTTCCATTCATTGGCGTTGTTTGAGTCAACTGAAAATTCCAAATCTAGATTGGTTATTTCTTTGCCTGTGGTAAATAAAATGCTGCGTTCAAGGATGTTTTCCAGTTCACGGACATTGCCCGGCCACGGATAAGCGCGAATTTTTTGCATGACCTCACGGCTGACCGACTCAACCGCTTTGTTATATTTCTTGCTCAAGCGCTGCACAATCAATTGCACAAGATAAGGCAAGTCTTCCGGGCGTTCGGCTAGCGGTGGAATGCTTAATCGAACTACGTTGATGCGGTAATACAGGTCATTGCGAAACAGGCCTTGTTTGACCAGTTCTTCCAGGTTGTTATTGGTTGCGGAGATTATTCTCAGGTCAACCGACAGGGTTTGTTTGCCGCCGACTCTTTCCAGTTCGCCTTCCTGCAGCACACGAAGCAGCCGGGTTTGCGCGGCAGGGGACAGTGTATCGACTTCATCCAGAAACAAGGTTCCGCCTTCGGCCCGCTCAAAATAGCCCTGATGCACTTCAATGGCTCCGGTGAATGCGCCTTTTTCATGCCCAAACAGCGCACTCTCGATCAAGCTTTCGGGAATTGCTCCGCAGTTAATCGGGATAAAGGCTTTATCGCAGCGGGGACTCATCGCATGGATGGCGCGCGCGATTAATTCCTTGCCGACGCCGGTTTGCCCTTGAATCAGCACGGTAGCCTGCGTAGGAGCAATCACTTCGATGGATTGCAATATTTTCTGCATGGTCTGCGATTTGGCAATAATCGCCGGAGGCTGGTGTTTTTTTGCAGGTTGATTGCTTTGTTTGCGCCAAATTTGTTGCATGCTTTGTTCAATGCGGGAGTGTAATTCATTAATGTCCTGCATTTCTTTAACGGGTGTGGTGTCGGTGTATTCCATTCCTGGGCGGTCTTTTGCCGCATGCGGGTTGGTGTATACGCAAACTTCACACTGCCCGTCGTGGCGGGCAATGCTTTGTTTGATTTCAACTTTAGCGTAACCGAAATTCCTGGCTGCGATGCCGCCAAAGACGCTAGACGTCATTCTGCACAATTCGGGGAAATTGGTAACCCGGTCGCCAAAGGGACAGCAGCTGTTGGTAACGGTAATGCAATCGGGGTTGCTGGAAACCAGTGAAAATTTACCACCGATATTATTTTTAAGGCCGAGGATCAGTTCGGTATAGCTTTCTTTGTCTAGCAGTTCGCTGTTATGGGTTTCTTCCCGATAGGTTTCTTCAAAAAAGCACCCGGCAGTCTTGGCAATGTGTTCAATTAATTGCTCGCAGTGCTTTTGTCCCTGTTGTTCGCTGGCATGCATCAGCTCTAGGATGAAGGTTTGCAGAAAGAAAACAGGCGTTAAATCGGAAAGAGAGTTATTGGTCATGATGTTTTGTGAAGTAAGTTTTCTCTTATTGAAGCACAGCTTCCTCTATCTAGCAACGTTAAAAATCAAGTCATTGTAATTTAATAGAAAGATTGTTGATAATTACTGGCACAACACTTGCGTTATTGAAGTGTAACTAACAATGAGGAGTTAATAATGAACCAAGATAAACCACCTTTAGATCCACATCCATTAAGCGAATATGTTGCCTGGGCCGGAAACCGCAACCGCGAACCGCTTTTAGGCGTTTTAAAAGAAAAACTGCCTAAAGATCCGGCAAATGTTTTGGAACTCGCCAGCGGCAGCGGTATGCACATTAACTATTTTGCACCGCATTTTGAGCATCTGCATTTTCATCCTTCTGATAAGGATGAAGCCGTTTTTGATAACATCAAGAAGCTGTCAATCGATCACAAGAACGATAATATTGCCGACCCTATTCATCTGGATTTGACCAACCCTGACACCTGGTTTAATGCGGGCACACCACTTTCATTTGCTGCCATGTTTTGTATTAATATTTTTCAGGTAGCGCCTATTTCAATTGCCGACGGCATGATGAAATGTGCTTCACATCTACTGGATGACGATGGCATTTTGCTGATTTACGGTCCGTTTCAGGTGGAAGGCACATTCACCACTGATTCCAATAAAGAGTTTCATCAGACATTGAGTTCGGCAGGGGTTTCTGAATGGGGCTTAAAAGATGTAGCTGATCTGAAAAAGGCGGCAGCAAATTACGGCCTGGAATTAAAAGAGCAGATCAGTATGCCAGCTAATAATTTCTCGCTGATATTTGGCAGAAAATAATAAAGCTTTTGGTCATTTGCCATGAAAGACAAGCAGTTTAATATCCCATTCTTCGTGTCCTTCGTGGTAAATCTTTATAGGCCATAACGCTATTCCCTCAAACCGAAGTTAAATCTGGAAAATTAAGCATGGAGAAAAATGTTTAGACATCGTGATCGAGTCTGATCCAGACACTTGGCTCTAGTCCGAATTATCCGTAAAGGACCCAATATGGCGGTCACGCCATTAAATAATCCGCTATCCAAATTTTCAGTTTTAACTATTTAAGAAGGCGTCATTCATGAGCAATAATTTCATTTTTACATCAGAATCAGTTTCAGAAGGGCATCCGGATAAGGTTGCAGATCAAATATCAGATGCAGTACTTGATGCCTTATTGGCACAAGATCCTCGTTCACGCGTTGCTTGCGAGACGCTGGTAAAAACTGGCATGGTCATTTTGGCCGGAGAAGTCACCACCAATGCCTGGGTTGATCTTGAAGCTCTGGTGCGAAAAGTCGTTTGTGACATCGGCTATGATCATGGCGATATTGGTTTTGACGGCCAAAGCTGTGCTGTTTTAAACGCTATCGGCAAACAGTCAGCTGACATTGCGATGGGTGTCGATGAAGGCGATGACCACGAACAAGGTGCGGGTGACCAAGGTTTAATGTTTGGTTATGCCAGCAATGAAACCGACGTATTAATGCCAGCCCCGATTACTTATTCTCATTTGCTAGTCAAACGTCAATCTGAAGTACGTAAAAACAAAACTCTGCCTTGGTTACGTCCTGATGCCAAAAGCCAGATTACTTTCCGTTATGAAAATAACAAACCGGTAGCGATAGACGCAGTGGTTTTGTCTACACAGCATTCGCCCGAAATTGCCACCAAAGCATTGCATGAAGCCGTGATGGATGAAATTATCCTGCCGATTCTGCCTAAAGAATGGCTGCATAAAGACACCAAATATTTTATTAACCCAACCGGCCAGTTCATTATTGGCGGCCCTGTCGGCGACTGCGGCTTGACTGGACGTAAAATCATCGTTGATAGCTACGGCGGCATGGCAAGACACGGCGGCGGCGCGTTTTCAGGCAAGGATCCATCAAAAGTTGATCGCTCTGCAGCCTACATGGCACGCTATGTAGCAAAGAATATCGTTGCAGCCGAGTTAGCTGAGCGCTGTGAAATCCAGGTTTCTTACGCCATCGGCGTAGCTGAACCTACATCTATCACGGTTGAAACCTTTGGTACCGGAAAAATCAGTGAAGACAGACTGGTGCAAATTATCAGAGACATTTTTGATTTAAGACCCAAAGGCTTGATTGCAATGCTGGGCTTGTTAAAGCCTATCTACCAAACTACAGCTGCATATGGCCATTTCGGTCGTACCGAAGACACCTTTAGCTGGGAAAAAACCGACAAGGTTGACGCATTAAAAGATGCGGCTGGTCTTAACTAAATACCAAATAAAGGAAAAATAATGAGTCAACCAGATTATAAAATTGCTGACATTGCCCTCGCAGATTGGGGTCGCAAGGAAATCAATATCGCCGAAACTGAAATGCCGGGCTTAATGGCTCTGCGTGAAGAATTCGGTGCAGCACAGCCATTAAAAGGCGCTCGCATCGCCGGTTGTTTACACATGACTATTCAGACAGCGGTATTGATTGAAACCCTGACTGCATTGGGCGCAACCGTGCGTTGGTCTTCCTGCAACATTTTTTCTACGCAGGATCATGCCGCAGCAGCAATGGCGGCGGCAGGCATTCCTGTTTTTGCCTGGAAAGGCGAAACCGAAGAAGAAGCCGAATGGTGTATTGCGCAAACTATTGATGGCCTTGATGGCTGGCGCCCGAACATGATTCTTGATGATGGCGGCGACTTAACCGTCATGATGCATGAAAAATACCCTGAATTAATGTCCGACATTAAAGGCTTGTCCGAAGAAACGACTACCGGCGTATTGCGTCTGTATGAAATGGTCGCCAAAGGCACGTTAAAAGTCCCTGCATTCAATGTCAACGATTCGGTCACAAAATCTAAATTCGATAACCTGTACGGTTGCCGCGAATCGTTGGTTGATGGCATCAAGCGTGCCACCGACGTGATGATTGCCGGTAAAATCGCCGTAGTTTGCGGCTATGGCGATGTCGGCAAAGGTTGTGCTCAATCCTTACGCGGTCTTGGTGCAACGGTATTAATTACCGAAATCGACCCGATTTGCGCATTGCAAGCAGCTATGGAAGGTTATCGCGTAGTAACGATGGAAGAAGCGGCACCGCTGGCTAATATTTTTGTTACTGCAACCGGCAACTTTAATATCATCACCCATCAACACATGGTTGCGATGAGAGACCAGGCAATTGTCTGCAATATCGGCCATTTTGATGCGGAAATTGAAATTTCCTCTTTGCGTCAATACACTTGGGAAAACATCAAGCCTCAAGTTGACCATGTGATTTTCCCTGACGGCAAACGCCTGATCATTTTGGCAGAAGGCCGTTTGGTTAATCTGGGTTGCGGTACCGGTCATCCAAGCTTTGTAATGTCTAACTCATTCTGTAACCAGGTTCTTGCGCAAATGGAACTTTGGAAGAATGCAGCGCAATATGAAAACAAGGTTTATATCTTACCTAAGAAATTGGACGAAAAAGTCGCAAGATCGCATCTTAAACAACTGGGCGTAAACTTAACTGTGTTGACTGAAGCGCAAGCTAAATACATCAATGTTCCGGTTGAAGGACCGTTTAAAGCTGATCATTATCGTTATTGATTAATCATCTCTCTCACGGTTCCCGTGGGAATGCAGCCCGTGTCGCACGACACGGGCTCAATGAGTCTACACCGGTGCCGACAGAACCAGCGGGAATTGCACATCCCAGCAAATATCTGCCCATACAGTCGTTAGATTCTCGTCAGTGAGACCATAAAATGCAATCACAAAAAAAGCATCCCCAACTATTCAGTTTCGAATTTTACCCGCCAAAAACCGAAGAAGGCGCTGCAAGCCTGCAAGTTGTACATAGCAAACTGGCAAAGCTCAACCCCGACTTTTTTTCAGTTACCTTTGGCGCCGGGGGCTCGACCCGCGACAAGACTTTCGCTACGGTAGTCGACATCCAATCCAAAGGTATATCCGCCGCGCCGCATTTATCCTGTGTTGCCTCAACAAAAGCCAATATTCGTGCGATTCTGAAAGACTATCAGGACAATGGCATTACTAAAATTGTCGCTTTAAGAGGCGATTTGCCTTCCGGCATGATGTCGGCGGGAGAATTTCGCTATGCCAATGAGCTGGTCGAATTTATTCGCCAGGAAACCGGCGATCATTTTCAGATTCACGTAGCTGCCTATCCTGAAGTGCATCCACAAGCCGCCAACGAAGTGGAAGATTTCAAAAACTTCAAGCGTAAAGTGGCTGCAGGCGCCAATGCGGTGATTACCCAATATTTTTACAATGCCGAAGCGTATTTTTATTTTGTAGATGCCTGCGAAAAAAACGGCATAACGATTCCTATCGTGCCCGGCATTATGCCGATTACCCAATATGCACAATTATTCCGTTTTTCAGAAATGTGCGGCGCGGATATTCCCCGTTGGTTGAGAAAACGATTGGAATGCTTCGGCGATGATCGTCAGGCGATAGAAGCATTCGGTCTGGATGTGGTAACAAAGCTTTGTCAACGCTTGCTGGATAATGGCGCGCCGGGCTTGCATTTTTATACGATGAATCAGGCAGCACCTACTCTGGCGATTTTGGAAAACCTGAAGCTATAATTATGAATGCTTTGAATAAAGGGTCATTGATGTGCGATAGGCTTGTCAGTGAATAGATAACCCCGTAATTCTTTATCCATCTTCGGGGCTTTGCCGCGTATCCATTCCAGTACCATAGCGGCACGTTCTTTTTCTTCATCACGGTTATGCGCAGTATCGTTTTCAGTTCGTCATATCGGAATAGTCCTCGTTCAGTAGAATGTGTTCAATCAATTGTTCGCGGTGTTCTTGATATTGTTGTTCATGGCGATTGATGAAATAAATTTTCTCAAATTGAAGTGAGGCTTCCTTAATTCGCCAGAGTTAAAAAACCAAGTTGTTGTAGTTTAAGAAAATATTAGTTAATAATTACTGGCACAACATTTGCTGTTATTGAAGAGTAACTAACAATCAATAATAAAGAGGAGTTAACAATGAACCAAGATAAACCACCTTTAGATCCACATCCATTAAGCGAATATGTTGCGTGGGCCGGAAACCGCAACCGCGAACCGCTTTTAGGCGTTTTAAAAGAAAAACTGCCCAAAGATCCCGCAAATGTTTTGGAACTCGCCAGCGGTAGCGGCATGCACATTAACTACTTTGCACCGCATTTCGAACATCTGCATTTTCATCCTTCCGATAAAGATACAGAAGTTTTTGATAACATCAAGAAGCTGTCAATCGATCACCAAAACGATAATATTGCCGACCCCATTCATCTGGATTTAACCAATCCTGACACCTGGTTTAATGCGGGCACACCACTTTCATTTGCTGCAATTTTTTGTATTAATATTTTTCAAGTAGCGCCTATTTCAATCGCTGACGGCATGATGAAATGTGCTGCAAATTTACTGGATGACGATGGTTTTTTACTGATTTACGGTCCATTTCAGGTGGAAGGCACTTTTACCACAGATTCCAATAAAGAGTTTCATCAGACATTAAGCTCCGCCGGTGTGTCAGAATGGGGTTTAAAAGATGTAGCCGATCTGAAAAAGGCAGCGGCAAAGCATGGCTTGGAATTAAAAGAGCAAATCAATATGCCTGCTAATAATTTCTCGCTGATATTTGGCAGAAAATAATAATTAATTACGAGGAATAACGATGAGTAATGTATTAAATGAAGTTTTAATAGCCAATCGCGGCTACGTTGCCAGCTTTGACAAGGGTGATTTACCGATGCCCCCAGGTCGTCACTTTGCCATTTTAACCTGTATGGATGCCCGCCTTGATCCCGCTAAATATGCCGGACTTTCCGAAGGTGATGCCCATGTCATCCGCAATGCGGGTGGCAGAGCCAGTGATGATGCAATACGCTCATTAGTTATTTCCTATAAATTACTCGGCACACGTGAATGGTTTGTTATTCATCATACGGATTGCGGCATGGAAACTTTCACGGACGATATCATGCGTGATTTACTTTCCAGCAGTTTAAAAACCGCCTCTGTTGATGCCAGCGGTTGGCATGATTGCTGTGAAGGTCCTGGCTCAGCAGAAGCTAAATACATTGATTGGCTAACCATCAAAGATCAGGCACAAAGTGTCCTTGAAGATGTCGTGCGTATCAAGTCACATCCATTGGTACCTTCCGACATACCTGTTTACGGTTATATTTATGACGTTAAATCAGGTTCACTAATTGAGGTTCCTGAAGCAACAGCAGCCGGAAAATAAAATAGTGAAAAAATGTTCAGCCGTTATTATCGGAGTTGGTCCAGAGCAAGGCCTGGGCGCTACACTCGCCAACAATTTTTCTGCAAAAGGTTTACACGTTTACATAGCCGGTAGAAGTGAAGACAAGCTGCAACAGGTAGCGGAAAAAATTCGGCAAAAAGGCGGTTCAGTCAGCGCAGTGATTGCCGATGCAACGGTTGAACGCGATGTGGCGCATTTATTCAAAATGGCGCAACTGGATGGTTATAGTATCGACATCGCTGCTTACAATGTAGACAGCAATATCCCATCGCCTTTGCTGGAAACGGATACGGAAACCTTTACCACGCTTTGGCAGCAAAATTGCCTGGGTGCCTTTTTCTTCGGCAAGGAAGCGGTCAAGGCAATGAAGAAGCAGCAAAAGGGAACGCTGTTTTTTACCGGGGCGACAGCGTCATTAAGAGCTAAACCGCCGTTTACTGCATTTGCAGCGGCGAAGGCCGGTTTAAGGGCGTTGGCTCAAGGCATGGCAAGAGAGTTTTCACCGCAAGGCATACATGTGGTGCATGCCGTTATTGACGGAGTGATTGACGGCGAACGGGCAAAAAACCAGTTCCCTGACTATGTTAAAGCCAAAGGCCAGGATGGTTTGTTACAACTGGATGCCATCGCCGAAACCTATTGGGCCATTCACAAGCAACATTGCAGCGCATGGACTCATGAACTGGATTTGAGACCGTTTAAAGAACCGTTTTAGGAGGTAGCATGTCGGAAACTAAAAACTGGATTTTGCGCGGCAGTTATTTTGAAACCTGTAACTGCGAAACTGCCTGTCCCTGTGTCTGGCTACAACCGCCGACAACCGGCGACTGTAAACTGCTGGTGGCATGGCATATTGAACAAGGGCATCTGAATGAGCGATCATTGGCTGGCTTGAATGTAGCGATGGCATGTTATTCGCCGGGACATATGAAAAATGGTAATTGGCAAGCGGCTTTATATGTCGACGAGCGCGCCGATGACGATCAATTTGATTCGATTGTGCAAATATTTAGCGGTCGACAAGGTGGACATCCTGCTATTTTAATGAGCTTTGTCAGTGAAGTTTTGGGCGTAAAAAAAGTAAAAATCGATTACCAGGAGCAGGACGACAGTCGGTGTGTGATTATTCCCGGTATAGCTCAGGCCGATATTGAAAGTATTCAGGGCATAATAGGCGGACAATCAACCATAAGCAATCCGCCATTGTGCGTGGTGACAAGTCATCCCACGGTTGTCGCCAAATCAAAAAATTATCAGTATCAAGATTACGATAAAAACTGGGAGTTTTCCGAGCGCAATGGTTATTTCTCAGCATTTACTTACCAGCCATAATGGGGTGGTTTAATCGGTTTAAATCCCAGACTTCTATTTTAGCTGTTGTACTGGTCTGGGTTTTTTGTGCCTGGGGCTATCTGTTTTATCAGCATAATCAAATGACATATCAACCGATGTCGAGTATGTGGATGCCTCCTTCAGAGGCATTGGCATGGCGCTTTATTGATTTTTCTTTAGTTTATTTTATGTGGGCAGTCATGATGGCAGCAATGATGCTGCCTTCTGCCATCCCGATGATTCTGGCGTTTGCCAGGGTTTGTCGGCAACAAAACAAAGCGGCTCATAAGTTGGCTTATCTATTTGCTTTAGCCTATCTGAGTATATGGCTGTTATTCAGTATCGTGTTAACGCTGCTGCAATGGCAAATGCATGGCCTGGCTTGGTTATCCCCGATGATGGATAATCAAAATTCAATATCGGCTGCCGGTATTTTATTTTCGGCAGGATTTTATCAGTTTATGCCAATAAAAAATGCCTGCTTAACACACTGTAAAACCCCGATGGGTTTTTTATTAAATGAATGGCAGGATGGCCTTGTAGGCGCATTTAATATGGGGCTCAAACATGGCGCAACCTGTTTAGGCTGTTGCTGGACGCAGATGCTGATTATGTTTGTCGTGGGCGTGATGAATCTGCTGGGCATGGCTTTGATGACCTTGCTGGTTATATTGGAGAAAACTATGCCTCTTGAATCAAAACTTATTTGCAAAGCAGTAGGTGTCGTTTTTTTTGCGTGGGGAACTTTCCTATTGATTGATTAAAGTTTGCCCTCCGTTTAAGACCCTCAATAAACTCAATAAAATTATCCTAACGAAAGATCGTTCACTATTTGTTTTTTCGATTGTATTTGCCCATGCTATATAGGGCATGGTGACGAACCACTTAAATACTTTATTTCGCTAAATGTTAAGCGTAGGCATTTAAATGTAAAGGTAGCCGAAGTTGATGGACATGTTCGCACAAGGCTAAAGATAACACTGTAAATTAAATGAGGGGAGAGCTATGGATATTGGAACTATATTTAAACTGATGGGCTTCATGCTTTGGCCATTTTTACTGGTGCTTTTATACTATCTGTTTAATAAGAAAGGCTTTAAGAGGCGGCTGGAGAAGTTTAAACAAGATGGTTTTAAATAAATATTTACTCTCATCTTACTCAAAAAACATTCAATTCATGGCCATGAGAAATACAATTATGAACGAAATACTGTTATTTCCAAGGCTTAATGTCACTGACTTAGAGGGCAACTTCACTTATGATACGGGAATTTTGACCATTTTTAACTGGACAGGGGCTTAAAATGATAAGGAGCAGCAGTTATATACGGAAATTCACCCTTCTCACTGGACTGATAATTTCCAGAGCGGCTTTTGCAGGGAGCGGCGAACTCACGCTGATTCATTCTGGCGACATCCACGGTCACCTCGTGCCAAGGCACAATGTACGCAGCGACACCACAGGCCGCATGGAAGGAGGTCTCGCACGTATGGCGACCGTTATCAACCATATCCGAAAAGCCAATCCTGAAAAAACGCTCTATTTCAATACAGGCGATACCCTGCAAGGCTCTGCCGAAGCAATGTTCACCCACGGCCAAGCGCTGATTGATGTAATGAATCTGCTGAAGCCTGACTTCGACGAGCCGGGTAACTGGGACTATCTCTATGGGCCGGAACGATTCCTTGAGACTTTCGTCGGCTCACCCGGTAAGCTGCCGCTGCTTGATACCAAGACCGTCGCCGCCAATCTATATTATGTCTGCGCCGACGTATCCGAACCTCTCTGTCCTGGTCAGGTTTCTGACAAACCTGGCGAATCGGATCGCCCCGCGCTTGGTGTGGACAAAAAGACAACAGGTGTGCCGGGCTATATTGACTTTCCTTCGACCGATGCCACCACTCCTTATCCTAAGCTGGCAGGTCAGCGTCCATTACCGCCTTATATCGTGAAAACGATCAACGGCGTAAAAGTCGGAGTTCTGGGCATGACCACAGCGCGAGCCATTCGCGCGGTCGGCCCGGTAGTCACCAAGGGTTTCGTATACACCGATGGTGAAAACGAAATGCCCTACTACATTAACGAACTACGTAATATCGATCATGTTGACATAATTGTGATGATCTCGGAACTGGAACTGTCCAGGACCATTGATCTTGCTTCCAGATACCCTGGCGTTGACTTTATTCTGAACGCGGACATGCACGAACGCACCATCAAGCCTATTGTACTTAAAACCGGCACCGTCCTGGTGGAAGAAGGCCAAGATGGCACCATGCTGGGTGAGATTCGCCTTAAGGTTAAAAAAGATCATAAGCTTCCAGGGGATGGCAAACTGACTTGGAAATGGACGCCGCACATCATCACAGACGAGATCAAGGAAAATGTGGCAGTCGCACGCAAAATTGCAGAAGTACGTGCGCCTTTTGTAAGCGGCACATTTGTTGAGGGTCAGACTGTAACAATCGGCGGCAACACCAGCACTTTGCTGCGCCCAATAGATACTGTGGTTGGTTATACCGACGTGGCTTTGCATCGCTCAAACTTTAATGATGGCAAAACGGATAATCTTGGTGTCATCGAGGGTAGCTCTCACGATCTGATTGTTGATGCGATGCGCTGGGCTGCTGGTTCGGATTTTGCGACCATTCGCGGTTTTCGTTACGGCACCCATGTTGTACCAGGCCCGATCACCATGTCAGATATTTACCACTATTTGCCTATAGGTGCTCGCATAGCCAAAGTTTATCCAATCTTTGGCAATCAGCTCAAAAAACAGATCGAGAACTCTACCCGTGGAACATTCTCTACTGTACCTGGTCTTTGGACTGGCGGATGGATGTTCGGCTACAGCAACGTTACCTTCGATTTGGATGTGTATGCGCCATATGGCTCTAAAGGCTCTAACATCAAGATCGGCGGAAAAGCAATCGATCCCAAAGATGAAGGTAAATACGTTGCACCGCATGCGGTATCAGTGCCGTATTCCGTTGCAGGCTACTGGTATGCAGATGATCCTAAGACCATCAACAATTGCGGCTCTTGTGCTACACCAGGCAGTTCTATTGACGTTGTTAAGGACGAAAAAGGCGAGCCGCTAGATGTCAGCGAAATTGTGGTGCGTTACTTGAAAACGCTACCTAAAATGACAGCGAATCCGCCCGGGCACCGCATCAATCTGCTCTATCCCCTGCCAGTTCGGGCTTTCGATAATCCAGAGATTCAACCTTTGAAAGGTGTGATACCAAATTAAAGCAATCCCATACAAAATCAGAGAGACCATGATATTTAGATAATGGCTTATTATTGTTCGCGCGTTAGCTAAGCTGATGCGTGTGGCTACGACCGTCTTTTACCAGACCTGCTTTGGTAAAATACAAAAAACAACCAAGAGGCTCAAATGAATAAAGTTTTGAATTACCTTGCATGTGCCATCATGATAACCAGTGTTTGTTTACCAACATATGCGTTGGCTGAAGATGTGAAACCAATTAGTGGTGAAGATCAGATTACTATCGATGTACCGGTTACCCTGAAAGTGGCAAACGTGGTATTTAACATGGATCACATTGCACTCAGCGGCGATATGCCTATCGGTATGAAGTACATGGATCTTCTTAACAGGAAAATGAGCAAGGACAAAACGCCAGGGAAAATTATCGCTGTATTCCATGGTCCTGCAGCTTTCATGGCTTTGAACGACCAAGCCTATAATGTCAATCGCAAGGTTACTACCGGTAATCCCTACAAGGGTCTGATCGAGGAGTTGGTGGCGTCAGGTGTGCAGATTGAAGAATGCGCGGTGTCCTTGAAGAACAATGGCTGGACCAATAAAGATCTGTTGCCTGAGGTGAAGGTGAATGCTGGTGCGATCGGCCGTCTCATCCAGTTAACACAAGAAGGCTACGTACAGATCCAGCCGTAAGGATCGTTACGCCGCCTGCGGCGCATGTCTCTACATCAAGGGTTTTGACGAAATCAATGTCAAAGCCCTTTTTGTTGTTTGGAGCGCCCGGTAGCACAGTGGTTGCCTGCGCAATGGTTGAACGAGATGGCACTCATTTTTGTGAATGGCACAACTGATGTGTCTAGAACCCGTTCAGAGTCAACCGAGGCGTTTGCAAGCACCATACACGAGGTTGACACCAATACTGTAAACAAAGAGGAGCTGAGTTTTGACACATCAGCCTCGGTCGAACTGCGTCATTCTCGAATGACCGGATTCTACTCGGTCAGGCATCTTCATCATCCTCATCGATTTCCAGGACGCCACTTGTATGGCACATTAGACATAGATGGTCACCCCAGTTTGTCAAGCTTTCAATCGGCAGTGGCGAGAGAAGAGATTGCAGCCATAGATCCGGACTTTATTGAGGTCGAAGCCTCTGTCCCTGATGGAATGCGCTGACTGAATCCTTAACAGTTCGACGCACTCAAGGTGCCCTGTCTAATTCAGGATATTTCAGTCACGGTCTGACCTGTCTTGCCATCACGTCATGATTGCCTGAGCAATCGGTGAAGTTAATCCTCTTTGGTATGCGAACAACCCTACCACTTTGTACCCTCAGGTTTGTTTAGTTTAAGCGCGTCAATCACTTCCGGTGCCAACGGCAATAGTTCATCGATGCGGCTGTTTGGCCAGGTCGGTAGTTTTTCCAAGGTGTCTTTTAGCCATGCTGTGGAATTCAAGCCATTCAGCTTAGCAGTCCCCAATAAGGTTTGAATGGCAGCGGCACGGCGACCGGCACGTTCTGAACCGACAAAGAGCCAATTCTTTTTGCCCAAGGCAATGGGGCGAATGCAGTTTTCAACCGGGTTGTTATCGATCGGTAAGTGGCCGCTGTCGGCGTAGCGGCTCAGTGATGCCCAGCGCTTTAGGCTGTAATCTAAGGCTTTAGCCGAACCGCCGCCGTTGGCAGTCTGGGTACGGGTAGCGAGTAACCAGGCATGCAGCGCCGCTAGTTCTGGCAGACTTTTTTCCGCCCGCAAGCATTTACGTTCTTCAATACTAAGCGCTTTGCCTTCCGTTTCGATGGCATACAGTACGGCAATACGGTTTAATGCTGCTAACGCCATCGGGCTTTGATTGGCTTTGTGAAGATCAAAGAATTTACGCCGCGCATGGGCAAGACAGCCGAGTTCAACACAGGCATCGGTAGTGCCATCCGGGGTGAATAGTGCTTTATAACCGCTGTAGTCATCAACCATCAAATGACCACGCCAATCACCCAAAAAAACCACGGGCATGGGCGCCGCTACGACCCTGTTGGTAGTCAAAGACGATAATGCGCGGCCCTGCTTGCAGATCGTTGCTGCGATATGCCCAGAGATAGGCTTTGCGGGTTTTACCACTGCCTGGCTCCAGTTGTGACACCGGCGTCTCATCGGCATGCAAGGTATTGCCTTGTAATAAATGCCAAATCAGTCGGTCTACCAAGGGCTGAAGTGCCACACCGACCCGACCGACCCATTCGGCCAGCGTCGAACGTGCCAAGGCTACTTGGTCTCGGGCGGCAATTTGTTCCAACCGATACAGCGGCAGATGATCAACAAATTTGCTGATCATGATCCAGGTCAGCAGACCTACAGCGGCCATGCCGCCGTCAATCACCGCGGGTGGAATCGAAGCGGCAGTCATGGTTTCACAGCGACGGCAGGCATATTGCGGACGGATGTGGCGATGGACAAAGAACTTGGCCGGTTCCACATCCAGTTGTTCGGTGATGTCTTCGCCGATTTTGATTAGGTCGTTACCACACTGGCCGCAGGAGCAGGACTCTGGCTCATGGCGGTGCTCAATGCGTGGCAGATGCTCAGGTAACGGTTGACGACCGGCACGAGGGCGTTTGGGTTTAGCGACAGTGGCCCAAGGCTCGACATCGGCCAGTTGTTCAAGCTCGACTTCGATGGCAGCAATATCGGCTGCTATCGTTTCTGCAAAAATATCACGTTGTAGCGGCGACAGGGTTTCGTTTTTTGCACCGAACTGAATTCGCCGCAGCCGGGATAATTCGAACGTGAGCGCCTACTTTTGGTGCCCATCCTTGACTTTTCATTAGTCACAGGTAACAACCGTCCGAGAGAGTGACGCGTTTACATCCGGCGATGCAGATTTGCTATACTCAAGTTTTCCTCGACAGCTTTTTCATAGGCATCAATCAGCCTTTGGCAATGATCTTTAAAATATTCCACAAAATCATCCGGCGGTCTTCCGTAGCGGTAGCCTATTGACCGATATTGGCTAAGAAGCTTCTTGTGCTCGTCAACTTTAAGCTGCATTTCTTTCGCCTCTTCCTCATAGTGTTGCGCCAGCGCCTCATGATCGGCTTTGGATGTTGCATTATGCACAGCCAGGTTCATATCCATCGGATGCGGGTTCATCTCGCTACAGGCAGACAGTAAACCAACAGCTAAAAGCAAGGTAATCAGCAACTTTGTTTTCATGGATTTTCCCCAAAGCACAGATGTGCTGTTTTTATAAAAGGATTCTTACATCATTGCCAGGGGATTGTAACATTCCCATCCCCTGGCTTGTGTGAAGTGTTACATCTGGCGATGCATCTTCGCCATTTCCAGGTTTTCCTCGGCGGCTTTTTCATAGACATCAATCAGCCTTTGGCAATGGACTCCGAACCCGGTTGCCTGCTGCTTACCAATCAACCACGGCTCCCGCTGGTATTCACTCAGGATTTTCTTGTGTTCCTCAACCTTAAGCTGCATTTCTTTCGCCACTTCCTCATAGTGTTGTGCCAGCGCCTCATGATCGGCTTTGGTTTTTGCGTTGTGCACGGCTTGATTCATATCCATAGAATGCGGGTCAAATTCGGCACATGCGGTCAGCAAACCAAGAGCAAAAACCAGGGTAATCAGTAATTTAATTTTCATGAGTTTTCTCCAAAATAATTTATATAGTTAAAATGATCGTTTTTTCAGGTTGTTATCAGTTTTACCTCCTTTATAGCTCGTGGGTTGAAGAATGAAATCCAGTTTTTTCTTAGCAAATGCTGAGTTACTAAACCCAGCATAAGTGTTATTTAAAACGAGCGCCCCTTATCCCAGGGATGACCCTGGCCACCAGGATGTGACGAGTAGACATTTTTAATGACTTTAGTTCTTGATGCACACGCAGAAACAGTGAGCAATAAAAGTGTGATTAATATGACAACATGTTTTTTAGTTTTCATGGGTTTTCTCCAGATTCATTCAATAGTAAAAATGACATTGTTTTTCAGATTGTTAACGTATCGTTCAGTTTTACCTTATTTATCGAGGTCGTTTGTTGATGGAATATTGCTTGCACAGGGCATAAAGCGCCGGAATGACGATCAAGGTCAGCAGCGTTGACGACACCATGCCGCCCACCATCGGTGCGGCGATGCGGCGCATGACTTCTGAGCCGGTGCCGGAACTCCACAGGATAGGCAGGAGTCCGGCCATGATCGCGGTGACGGTCATCATTTTCGGTCGCAGACGTTCCGCTGCGCCGGTCATTAGCGCGTTGTAAAGATCAGTCTCGGTGAAAGCCCGTTTTTCTTCCAGGCATTGCCGTTGCTTTTCAAGATAAGCATGATCCAGATAAATCAGCATCACCACGCCGGTTTCTGCAGCAACGCCCGCCAGGGCGATGAAACCGACGCCGACCGCCACGCTGACGTTGTAATCCAGAAACCACAGCAGCCAGATGCCGCCGACCAGAGCAAACGGCACCGACAACATGACAATGAATGTCTCGGTCAGACGGCCGAAATTGAGATAAAGCAGAATGAAAATAATACACAGCGTGAGCGGCACCACCAGTTGCAAACGTTGTTTGGCCCGTTCCATGTACTCGAACTGCCCGCTCCAGGCGATGTAGTAACCCGCCGGGAACTTGACCGCTTGCTGCACCGCCTGCTTGGCATCCCGCACATAACCGTCAATGTCGCGGCCACGCATGTCGACATAGATATAAGCGGATAACAAGGCGTTCTCGGTGCGTATACCCGGAGGGCCTTTGTCCAGGCTCAGATGTGCCAACTGCCCGAGTGGAACCATCGCCCCGCCGGGTGTCGGAACAAGAACATTTGCTGCGATGGCTTGCGGGTTGTCGCGCAGTTCGCGCGGGTAACGGACGATGACGGCGAAACGTTCGCGCCCTTCCAGCATCGTGGTCACGGTTTCTCCGCCGATGGCGGTGGCGATGATGTCCTGTACATCGCCGATTAACAGCCCATAACGCGCCAGAGCTTCATAGTCCGGAGTGATGTTCAGATAAAAGCCGCCGGTGAGGCGTTCGGCATAGGCGCTGGTGGTGCCGGGGACGGTCTTGACGGCCTGTTCGATCTGTTGCGCCAGGCGTTCCATTTCCGCCAAATCCTTGCCGAACAGCTTGATGCCGATAGGCGTGCGGATGCCGGTCGCCAGCATGTCGATGCGGTTTTTGATCGGCATCGTCCAGGAGTTGCTGACGCCGGGGATTTGCAGCGCCTGATCCATCTCGGCTATCAGCTTGTCGAGCGTCATGCCGGGTCGCCAAGCGGAATCCGGCTTGAGGTTGACCAATGTTTCGGACATTTCCAGCGGCGCCGGGTCGGTGGCGGTCAGTGCTCGCCCGGCTTTGCCGAACACCGATTCGACCTCGGGAAAGCTTTTGATGATGCGATCCTGGGTTTGCAGCAATTCGGCGGCTTTGGTCGGTGGTAAACCCGGCAAGGTTAGCGGCATGAATAACAGCGTGCCTTCATTTAACGTCGGCATGAATTCACCGCCCAGGCGTGAGGCCGGATACCAGCTTGCTGCCAGCATCAGCAGCGCGAAAGCGAGCGTCAGCTTTTTGTAGCGCATAACCCCGGCGATGACCGGGCGATAAATCCAGATCAAAACCCGGTTGATCGGATTACGTTGCTCGGGCAGGATTTTTCCGCGCACGAACAGCGACATCAATACCGGGACCAGCGTCACCGACAGCAACGCCGCGCCCGCCATTGCGAAAGTCTTGGTATAGGCCAGGGGATGGAACAGGCGGCCTTCCTGCGCTTCCAGCGCAAACACCGGCAGGAACGAGACAGTGATAACAGCCAAGCTGAAAAACAGCGGCGGACCGACTTCCTTGCAGGCATTCAACAAAATTTCGGCACGCGGCAGGCGGCCCGCATCGCGTTCCAGGTGCTTGTGGGCGTTCTCGATCATGACGATGGCGGCATCCACCATCGCACCAATAGCGATGGCAATACCGCCGAGGCTCATGATGTTGGAATTCATGCCTAGCGATTGCATAACAATAAAAGCGATCAGCACACCGACCGGCAGCATCAAAATAGCCACCAGAGCGCTCCGTATGTGCAGCAGGAATAGCACGCAGACCGCGGCCACCACCGCGCTTTCTTCCAGCAAGGTATGGCGCAAATTCTCAATCGCGCGATGAATCAGCTCGGAGCGGTCATAAACCGTTTGTACGCTGACACCGGTTGGCAAACCGGCGGTGATTTCATGTAACCGGTCTTTCACATGACTGATCACTTCCAGTGCATTCTGACCATAACGTGCCAGCGCAATACCGGAAACCGCCTCACCTTCGCCGTTCCATTCGGTGATGCCGCGCCGCTCATCGGGAACCAGCTCCACGCGCGCCACATCGCGCACCAACACGGGAATGCCATTCTCGACTTTCAACACCAGCCGTTCCAAATCCGCCTGACCACGCAAATAACCGCGTCCGCGTACCATGTACTCGGTTTCCGCGATTTCAATAACCCGGCCGCCAACATCGCGGTTGCTATTGCGGATGGTATCGCTCAGGGCACGTAAAGAAATACCGTAAGCTTGCAGCTTGTGCGGATCGGCCGTGACCTGATATTGCTGTACGAAGCCGCCGATGCTGACGACTTCGGCCACGCCTTGGGCTTTGGTCAATTGGTAACGCACGAACCAGTCTTGCAGGGTGCGCAATTCCGCCAGTGTATGGTTTTTCGCCAGCAGCGCATATTGGTAAACCCAGCCGACGCCGGTGGCATCCGGCCCCAGCTGGGGTACCACGCCGCGCGGCAAGCGTCCGGTGAGCGTGGTGAGATATTCCAAAACCCGCGAACGCGCCCAGTAAATATCGGTGCCATCCTCGAAGATGACATACACGAAAGAGGCGCCGAAGAAGGAAAAACCGCGCACGACTTTCGAGCGCGGCACGCTCAACATGGCGGTCGTCAGCAGATAAGTCACCTGGTCCTCGACGACTTGCGGCGCTTGTCCGGGATATTCGGTGTAAACAATGACCTGCGCGTCGGACAGATCGGGCAGCGCATCCAGCGGCATTTTTGACAAGGCATAAACCCCGCCTATTACGATACTCAGGGTTGCCAGCAGCACTAGAAACACGTTGCGCAACGACCAGTCAATAACATGATTCAACATGGCTACTGGCCTCCCTGTTGAGGTTGCCCGCTTGCTTCAGGCATGGCCTGACCGGTATCGGCGCCATTATTGGCAAAGCCGCCCAGAGCCGACTTAAGATTACTTTCGGCATCGATCAGGAAATTAGCGCGAGTCACTACGTCCTCACCGGCTTCCAGTCCTTCCAATACTTCCCGGTATCCGTCAGCCTGTAACCCCAGTTTCACGGTGTGGGGCTCGAACCGCCCGTCGCCTCTTTGCACTAAAACGACTTGCCGGGCGCCACTGTCAATGACCGCAGAATCGGGAATCGCCAAGCGGGCCTCCTTACCCGCCTGCGCTGCCAGCGTCACGCTGCCATACAGTCCGGGCTTTAACAAACCTTCAGCATTAGGCAACTCGACACGCACTTTGACGGTACGGGTTTCGGTGGTCAGCGTCGGATAAATGAACTCGACCTTGCCGTTGAACAGTCTATCCGGGTAAGCGTTAATATGTACCCGCGCGACTTGACCCAAGCGCACTTCGCCGATGTCTTGCTCAAATACCTCGATGATCAGCCACACCGTATTTAAATCGGCGATACGAAACAGCAACTCGCCGGGCATGAAGCGCATCCCCTCCAGCGCCGGCTTATCCAGCACCACGCCATTGACCGGCGACAGCAATGGCAGGGTATCCGAAGGCTTTTCCCGGCTTTGTAAACGCTGCAACTGTGCCGGGGCAATGTCCCAATAATGCAGGCGCTGCAAAGCGTTATCGGTTAGACGCTCCGCTGTGCCGCGCGCCTGGGCGCTACCTTGCTGCAGCGTTTGCAGGCCTTGCCGGGCGATCAGGTATTCCTGCTGAGCGGTCATCAGCTCCGGGCTGTATACCTCAAGTAACGACTGACCGCGCTTGACAACTTGTCCGGTTGCGTTGACATACAAACGCTGAATCCAGCCTTCAAACCTAGGCGTCACGGCGTGAACGCGCCGTTCATCGATCTGGATGCTGCCCAGCGCACGAATGCTGCGAACAAGAGCGCGCTTGGCCACGGTTTCTGTGCTAACACCCAGTTTCTGGATTTTTTCCGGGCTGATCTGAATTTGCCCAGCACTCGCTAATTCGCTTTCATAGACCGGTAGGTAATCCATGCCCATCTCATCCTTTTTAGGTACAGGCGAAGTATCCGCCGCACCCATGGGATGCCGATAATACAGAATTTTTCCCTGTTGTGACTGCGCTTCCGGCGGACTCTGGTCTTCCGCGTAAACCGGTAGGTAATCCATGCCCATGTCGTCCTTGGCGGGCGTCGGAGAGGTCACTTTAGGGTTCATCGGATGACGGTAATACAGCAGTTTCCGTTCGCTGACTGCGATAGAATTCGGGTTTTGCGGTACTTCTTGACGGCCCACCCAGAATCCCAAACCTACGCTCAGCATTAAAATTAAACTTGCCAAGAAATATTTAGTCATGGCTCAACTCCTCGCCGACTTCGGCGGATAACTCGGCTAAAATTTGCTGAGTGTTGGTCAACGCTTGCCAATACTGAGTCTGATATTGGAAAAAACTCAGTTGCGTGCGCAGTAGATCGGTAAAGTCCGTCTGACTCACTTGATAGCCAGCCAGTAGGGAATTAACGGCTTGCTGAGCCTGCGGGATGATTTCATGTTCGAGCAGTAACAGCTTTTCTTTTGTCTGTTGATACTCGACGGCTTTGGCAGCGATCTCAGCCTGAATTTTGCGGTGGTCATCGTGTAATGCATATTGCGCCTGCAACAGTTCACTCTGGCGCTGATCAACCGCCTTAGCTTGCTTGCGGTTAGCATAAATCGGCACATTGATACTTAATTGGACACTGGCGAAATCGCTACGCGACTGCCCTGACGGCGTGTTCTGACGAGCATCATAATAAGCGCCCACAGTGAAGTCAGGGTAGAAACCCTTTTGCGCCAAATCGACCTTGGCTAGCCCCGCATCCAGCATCTTGCGGTGTTGCGCAAATAAAGGACGGATGTGCAAGGCCTTGTCCTGCAAGGCAGACTCGACAATGACCGGCAACTTGAACTCAGCCTCCGCCGGTATTTGCACAGACGTTTCCGCCGCGCGATCCAGCAAGGCATTGATCCGGGCGTTTTGACTGTGACGCATAATGACCAGGTTCAGCTTTTCGTCCTTGAGTTTGGATAGTTCGAGCTGGGCCAGCAGCACATCCTGTTGTGACCCTTTGCCCACCTTATATTTGGCCTGAGCGATGTCGATGAGCTGCTGGAAAAAATGTTCTGATTCGTCCAGCAGGTTTAAAGCCCGGTCGTAATAAAATAGCCGCCACCAGCTCTGTTTTACTTCGCGTACCAGCCGTAAACGCGCTTCGTCAACCGAATCAGCGGCGGCCAGCGCTTCCTGCTCGGCAATTTTTTCCCGTAAAGCCAGCTTGCCGGGAAAAGGAATCTCCTGGCTAACGCCTACTTCCATCATGGTAAAATCATCCTGGTGCAGATTGAAACTGCTGGTAGGCAGGTAAAGAGCGCCGAATCTGAGCGTCGGATCAGGCAAAGTACCTTCTTGGGAAGGTACGGCAGCCATTGCTTCAGCTCGCGCTCTGATTTCCGCCAGACCGGGGTTGCCAGTGAGGGCAAGTTCAACTGCCTGTTCGAATGTCAGGATGGATTCATCCCTGTTAACGAGCTGCATTTCGGCTCGCGCCTCAGCCCAAGTTACACGGATTGTGTCAGTTGAAATATGAATAACCAGGCCGGGCGAAAACAGCGCCAGCCCGAAAATTACCGGCGCCCACGCCGGATAAGCGCGGCGCAGCGGCCACGAACAAATAATGAAAAACATGAAGTTTTCCTCTCAAATCGGAACAAACAAGCTCCGCAGGTCACGGAACAGCAGTGCCGAACCCGTTAATGGTTTGGCAGGGTTCGATTTCGAGGGGTGGCTAATTCAGCAGGGTGCAGAACCGATAGATGAGCAGAATCCGTCGACCGAGCGGCGGATCAGCTTTACGAAGAGGAACTTTCGTGGGTGGATAGTTTAGAAATAAGCAAAAAAACGTCCCAATGAGGCCAAGAATAAAAACCGGCAAATCCGGTTTAGTCAGACGATGAAAATCGGGGAATGAATGAGTTTGCGAGTCAAGGCAAGGCTTGAATGAACAATTCCGCATTGCCTTGGAAGCATGGTCTTGATGATGTGAATGTCCAGCCACACCGGATTCCGAACATCCCGGCATATGCTCAGGCATTGCCGTCACTACTGAAGGCATAGGCATAGTACAGGTTGCCGAAATGGTCAAAGAAATCCAGCTCACCAGCAGCACGAACACCAAGGTGTGCAAGTAAGGACGGTTTCTTTTGGAATGCAACGCTGTTAGCACAAGGCCTCTTTGATCAGACTCAATTCATTTATAAACTAGCATACGAGAAAACAAACAGCAATTAAATGTATGACTCAGCGCCTTGATTGATAGGGGCAAGTGTGGGGCTCGCAAGTCGGAATGACTGTTCGGTAAACGGTTATTTTGGGACGCTAGGTCTTGTCTGTCTTATACTTGAAGCTGAGTTTACCCCTACTAACAACCTCTAATGAGGGGGATGTATTTAATGAAGTTAATAGATGGACTACGCCAAGCAGGCGTACCTGCTGCACTAGGTGCTGCCATGTTATTCGGAGCGAGCACTCCGCTCGCAAAGCTGCTGCTGAATGCAGTTAGTCCTTGGATGCTGGCTGGGCTGTTGTATTTAGGTTCCGGTGTCGGCCTTACTTTATACAGGTATTTTAGCAAAGCCCCTGCTGTCAAACTGCCTCGCTATGAGGTGCTGTGGTTTGTTGGTGCTATTGTGACGGGAGGGATCGTCGGCCCAATACTGTTGATGTTAGGCCTAACTAGGATGCCTGCATCGGGAGCCTCCCTACTGCTGAATGCCGAAGGGGTATTCACTGAACTGTTGGCGTGGTTCGCCTTCAAGGAAAACTTCGACCGGCGAATTGCATTAGGCATGATCGCCATTGTGGTCGGGGTCGCTGTCTTAAGTTGGCCAGATGAAGCGTTTTTTACCGGTATTTGGCCGTCTCTGGCCGTCGTTGGAGCTTGTTTCATGTGGGCTATCGACAATAATCTAACGCGTAAGGTGTCGCTATATGATGCGCGTGGATTGCCTCGGTGAAAGGACTGGTCGCCGGTTCAATCAATTTAGCCTTGGCCTTCATTGTAGGCACGACTGTTCCGCCGTTGTTGAATCTCGCCGGGGCGTTGGTCGTCGGGTTTCTCGCCTATGGCGTGAGTTTGGTTCTATTCGTTATTGGTTTACGTCACCTTGGAACTGCTCGGACTGGGGCTTATTTCTCTGTCGCTCCGTTCATCGGTGCGATACTGGCGTTGGCAATGGGTGAACCGTTGACGCTGACACTGGTTGTCGCTGGAACGTTGATGGGGTTGGGTATCTGGCTGCACTTGACTGAGCAGCATCACCATTCCCATGCACATAAGACTCTGGAACATGATCATGAGCACACCCACGACGAGCATCACCAGCATGAGCATGATATTCCCGTTGAGCTTGGTACGAAGCACAGACACCTGCATCGGCACATACCAATGACTCATTTCCATCCTCATTTCCCGGATGCTCACCACCAGCATGAGCATTGAAACCTTTCCATAAAATGGACGTTTTTTGGACCTCAAAAACAAGCTTTCAATGAAATAGCGACTCCTAGAGAATCTTTTACCCA
Source organism: Methylobacter sp. (assembly GCA_023229605.1). Classification (GTDB taxonomy): domain Bacteria; phylum Pseudomonadota; class Gammaproteobacteria; order Methylococcales; family Methylomonadaceae; genus Methylobacter_A. Next base: position 30,413 of record JALNYY010000001.1, on the reverse strand, counting down.
GAGCCTTAAATCCTTGAGTGTATTTTGACGATAGGATATACTTGCCAGATGATGAAAAATATCCACCAACCCAAAATCTGGCTCTCTTTTGTGCTGATGATCGCAATTCTCGGTCATTTCGGCCTAGGACATCGCGATGCTTCGACCTTTGTGCTGTGTTTTGGGACGGATGGGCATGTGGCCGTGGAGCGTATTGGACAGGATCATGGAGCTAATGCGGATATAGTCTCCCAGTCCAAGGTCAAGACCGATGCCTATTTCACTGATGGTGATTCGCCTTGCACGTCACCTTGTACCGACATTCCTGTGGGCGGCGATGACCACGGCACCCATGTTCCCCTGACAGATTTATCCAAAGCATCAATTGATCTTGGGATTATGCCACTGTTTTTCCTTGTTTTTCTCTTCATCCCCTACGCCCAGGTAATTACGCGACGGCCTTTTTTCCCCGACCCGCTGTTCACCGATTCCAGGCTGCTTGGCCTACGTAGTATCGTTCTTCTGATTTAGCCTGCTCTTCATAGCCGTAACCCGCCGACGATGGTGCAGGTTTAGCGCCTGCTTGTCTGTTCGGCGTTCATTCATGCTACGAAGAGACTATCCATGCACTCAAATTATGCGCTGCCACTTGGCATCGCCTTCAGTTTAATATTTGCACTCGATCCGGTCGGCGCCAATCCGATAGACAAGAAAATATCGGTTGCCCACCCGAAAGAGCAGAATCAATCGGATCGCAATCCGAGCGCATCCGACGAACCGACCGGAATCCTGATTTTATCTCAAGCCCTGGCTTTAGCGTTAACCCAAAACCCGGAACTGTCCGCCTTTTCCTGGGAGAGCCGGGCTCAGGAAGCCGCCACCTTACAAGCCGGATTGTTCCCCAATCCCACTTTCAACGCCAATGCGGCGAATTTCGGTAATCGAGCCATTCAGGGATTCGATGGCGATGTCGTTACCTTGGAACTGAGTCAATTGATCGAGTTGGGTGGTAAGCGTACCGCACGCATCGAAGCCGCCGCGCTAACCAAGCAACTCGCCGATTGGGACTACGAAGCCAAACGTGCGGATGTGCTTACCCAAGTGACACAGGCCTTTATTGACGTGTTGGCGGCTCAACAGCGCTTGGCGCTAACCCAACAAACGCATGATTTGGCGAATCAGACGACGGTAACGACAGCCGCACGGGTTCAGGCCGGTAAAGTATCGCCCGTCGAAGAAACCAAAGCCAAAGTCGCGCGTGCCTCGGTGCAAATTGAGCTGATGCGTGCCCAGAAAGAACTGGAAGCCGCCCGCAAACGTTTGGCGGCGGGTTGGGGCAGCACTACAGCGCGTTTTGAGTCGGTGGCCGGTAATCTGGATAGCCTACCCGAGCCGACTTCCTTGGATTCATTGCAACAACGGCTGTCGAAAAATCCTGATTTGGCTCGTTGGGCCACCGAAATCACCCAACGCCAGGCACTCATTTCCATGGAAAAGTCCAAAGCCATCCCGGATGTGACCGCGACCGTCGGTGCCAGTAAGTATCTGATGCCCAATGATTACGCCTTAGTGGTGGGTTTCTCGGTGCCCTTGCCGGTGTTTGATCGCAATCAAGGCCACATTCAGGAAGCCGAACATCGCTTGAGCAAAGCGGAACAGGAATTGCGCAACACCGAGGTACGCATCACCACGGCATTGAACACCGCCTATCAGGCTTTGGATGCCGCCCATTCCGAAATCATGGCTTTACGGCAAGAGATTCTGCCCGGTGCGCGAAGTGCCTATGACGCGGCTCGTGAAGGTTATCGTTTTGGCAAGTTCGGTTTTCTGGATGTGCTGGATGCACAGCGCACCCTGTTTGGTGCCAAAAACCAGTATTTAATGGCCTTGGCCAATTATCACAAGTCCCTGGCTGACGTAGAACGTTTGGTTGGTAGCGGTATGAACGAGACAACGGCGAATAGCCAATCCGAGGTATCACCATGAACACGATTAACAAAAAACAATTGACCGCTATCGCCGCGATTATCGTTGTCGGCGTATTGCTCAGTTTATCCATTCTGAGTACCGACAAGACCATGACGGAAGCCGACGAACGGGTTGAAGAAGGCACCAGGGCTGCTAAACCACAGATGACTCAGGACGATGATAAGCAAGGGCGTTCCGAGAAAGAAAATCAATCACAAAATCAGGATAGTGGCGAGATCTTGCAAGAAGGTGTGTTGGTGGCAATGACCGATCAGCAGATCGTAGAAACCGGCATAACGACCCAGACGGCAGGCGCCGCGCACATCAAAAGCGTCGTGACGCTCCCCGGTGAAATTAGCTTCAATGAAGATAAGACAACCCATGTCGTTCCTCGCCTAGCTGGCGTGGTCGAGAGCGTTTCCGCCAACCTCGGGCAGCAAGTCAAACAAGGTCAGGTCATCGCGGTAATTGCGAGTACGGCTCTTTCCGAACAGCGCAGCGAGTTGCTTTCCGCACAGAAACGCCTGGAATTAGCCCGCACCACCTTTGCGCGGGAAAAACACTTGTGGGAAGCGAAGATCTCGGCGGCGCAGGATTACCTGCAAGCCCAGCAGACGATGCGCGAGGCGGAAATCGCCGTCCAAAACGCCCAACAGAAGTTAATGGCGCTCGGCGCAAGTCCGACGGTATCGGCAGGCAGCGGCGCGCTCAACCGCTACGAGATACGCGCGCCGTTCGACGGCATGATCGTCGAGAAACATATCGCCCAGGGCCAGGCCGTCAAGGAAGATGCCGGCATCTTCACCCTTTCCGACCTGTCGTCGGTGTGGACGAACATCATCGTCTCGGCGAAAGACCTGAGTGTGGTGCAGTTAGGTAGGAAGGTTACGATTAAAGCCACCGCGCTTGATTCTACCGCATCCGGTGCCGTGTCTTACATCGGCTCATTCGTAGGCGAGCAAACCCGCACCGCCAAGGCCCGCGTGACGCTGGCCAACCCACAGATGGCGTGGCGCCCCGGATTATTCATCACGGCCGAGCTGGTCACCAAAGAAACCGAAGTGCCGGTCGCCGTATCAACCGAAGCCATCCAGACGATCAACGACAAACCGGCGGTGTTTATTCGCGTACCCGGCGGCTTTGTTGCTCAACCGGTTACGACCGGTCTGTCCGACGGCAACGTCACCGAGATCATGGACGGACTCAAGCCCGGCGCCGAATATGCCGTCAATGGCAGCTTCGTCATCAAAGCCGAGCAAGCCAAGAGCAGCGTCAAAGACGCGGATTGAAACAAAGGAATTTATATTATGTTTGAACGACTCATCCGTTTAGCCATCGAACACCGCTGGCTGGTTATTCTGGCCGTGCTCGGCATGGCGGGGCTCGGCATTTTCAATTACACGATTCTGCCGATCGACGCCGTCCCGGACATCACCAATGTCCAGGTACAAATTAATACCACGGCGCCCGGTTATTCGCCATTGGAGACCGAGCAACGCATTACCTATCCTATTGAGACCGTCATGGCGGGTTTGCCTCATCTGGAGCAAACCCGGTCGCTATCGCGCTATGGCCTGTCGCAGATAACGGTCATCTTCAAGGACGGCACCGACATTTACTTCGCGCGACAACTGGTCAATCAGCGCATCCAGGAAGCCAAGGATAAATTGCCTCCCGGAATCACGCCGAAAATGGGACCCATTGCGACAGGTTTAGGGGAAATTTACCTGTGGACTGTCGAAGCTAAAGACGGCGCCCAAAAGCCCGACGGTTCGCCTTACACCGCTACCGACCTGCGCGAGATTCAGGACTGGATCATCAAGCCGCAGTTGCGCAACGTGCCGGGCGTGACCGAGATCAATTCCATCGGCGGCTTCGCCAAGCAATATCAGGTTGCGCCGATTCCGGAAAAACTCGCTTCCTACGGTTTAACTTTACAGGACATCGTGACCGCGCTGGATCGTAACAACAATAATGTCGGCGCCGGCTATATCGAGAAGCGCGGCGAGCAATATCTGATCCGTGCGCCGGGTCAGGTGCATTCGATGGAGGATATGCGCAACATCATTCTCGGCAATGTAGAAGGCGTGCCGATCCGCATCCGCGATGTCGGCGAAGTCGAGATCGGCCGCGAGCTGCGCACCGGCGCCGCGACCGAAAACGGCCGCGAGGTGGTATTGGGCACCGTCTTCATGCTGATCGGCCAGAACAGCCGCAGCGTCTCGCAGGCGGTCGACAAAAAGATGGCGGACATCAATCGCACCCTGCCTGAAGGCGTGCAGGCTGTCACGGTCTATGATCGGACGGTGCTGGTCGACAAAGCCATCAACACAGTCCAGAAGAACTTAACCGAAGGGGCAATCCTGGTCATCGTGATTCTGTTCCTGTTCCTCGGCAACATCCGCGCCGCCGTCATCACCGCGATGGTGATACCGCTGGCGATGCTGTTTACCTTCACCGGCATGGTGACGTACCAGGTCAGTGCCAACTTGATGAGCCTCGGGGCGCTCGACTTTGGCATCATCATCGACGGCGCGGTGGTGATCGTCGAAAACTGCGTGCGGCGGCTCGCCCATGCCCAGGAACAACAGGGGCGATCGCTGACCCGTAGCGAACGCTTTCAGGAAGTGTTTATAGCCTCGAAAGAAGCGCGGCGAGCGTTGTTGTTCGGCCAGCTCATCATTATGGTCGTGTATTTGCCGATCTTCGCGCTGACCGGCGTGGAAGGCAAAATGTTCCATCCGATGGCGTTCACTGTCGTGGCCGCCTTGGTGGGCGCCATGATTCTGTCAGTGACGTTTATTCCGGCGGCTGTGGCGCTCTTTATCGGCGATAAAGTGGCCGAAAAAGAAAATGTGCTGATGCAGACGGCCAAGCGTTTTTATGCGCCAGTTCTGGATAAGGCGATGAACAACAAACTCGTGGTATTAACCTTCGCGGTGGTAGCGGTGATCTTGTCCGGCCTGTTGGCGACGCGCATGGGCAGCGAGTTCGTGCCGAGCTTGAATGAAGGCGATTTCGCTATTCAGGCGCTACGTATCCCCGGCACCAGTTTGTCGCAATCGGTCGCCATGCAGCAGCAAATCGAAGATTCGCTGAAACGGCAGTTCCCGGAAATCGAGCGGGTGTTTGCGCGGACGGGCACCGCCGAGATCGCCACCGACCCGATGCCGCCCAACAATTCGGATGGTTATATCATGCTCAAGCCACGCGAGCAATGGCCTGAACCTGATAAAGCCAGGGACGAACTGTTGGCGGCGATACAGGCGGCGGCAAATAAGCTGCCGGGCAACATTTACGAATTTTCCCAGCCCATCCAGCTGCGCTTCAACGAGCTGATTTCAGGCGTGCGCAGCGACGTTGCGGTCAAAGTCTTTGGTGATGACATTACTGTGCTGAACGACACGGCGGCTAAAATCTCGGAGGTCATGAAAACTATTCACGGCGCATCGGAGGTTAAAGTCGAGCAAACCACGGGCCTGCCGATGCTGACGGTCAATATCGACCGGGACAAAACCTCGCGTTATGGCTTGAACGTCGGCGACGTGCAGGATGCGGTGGCCACCGCGATTGGCGGGACAGAATCCGGAACATTGTTCGAGGGCGACCGGCGTTTCGATATTATCGTGCGTCTGCCGGAGAACTTGCGCAGCGATATTGAGGCCATTAAGCGCTTACCGATTGCATTACCGTTTGCGCCGGGCGCAAAAGGCTCGGTGACGTATATTCCTCTGGCCGAAGTGGCGAGTCTGGAACTGGCGCCAGGGCCCAACCAAATCAGCCGGGAGAACGGCAAACGCCGGATAGTGGTAACTTCCAACGTGCGTGGCCGCGACATCGGTTCGTTTGTTGCCGAGGCCGAGCAACAGTTGCAACAGCAAGTCAAGATTCCGGCGGGATACTGGACCACCTGGGGCGGGCAGTTTGAGCAACTGCAATCGGCAACGCGGCGCTTGGAGATCGTGGTGCCGGTGGCATTGCTGCTGGTCTTTACCTTGCTGTTCATGATGTTCGGCAATTTTAAGGATGGCCTGCTGGTGTTTAGCGGCATCCCGTTTGCGTTGACCGGCGGCTTGGTTGCGCTGTGGCTACGCGACATTCCGATGTCGATTTCCGCTGCGGTGGGTTTCATTGCCTTGTCTGGCGTGGCGGTACTGAATGGTCTGGTGATGATTGCCTTTATCCGCAGCTTGCGCGAACAAGGCATGTCGCTGGATAAGGCGATTTACGAGGGGGCTTTGACACGTCTCCGGCCGGTGCTGATGACTGCCTTAGTCGCATCATTCGGTTTCGTGCCGATGGCGATTGCGACGGGTACCGGCGCCGAAGTCCAGCGTCCCCTGGCCACGGTGGTGATCGGCGGCATTTTGTCGTCAACGGCGCTGACTTTATTGGTATTACCGATTTTGTATTGGTTCGCCCATCATCAGGACGAACACGCTACTGCCGCGACGCCTGACGGTGAGACTATGGACTTTAATGAGGATTTGAAGCATGAGTAACTGCAAGCAAACTGAAAAAACCTGCGGTTGTGCAGGCGAGAAACCGGATGCCACTCAGCCGACGGTATCAAACTCCCCGAGTGGCATGACGTTCAAGATCGAAGGTCTGGACTGCGCTGAAGAAGTCGCCACCTTGAAAAGTGCAATCGGTCCGCTGGTGGGCGGCAGCGACAAGCTGGCATTCGATGTTTTAAACGGGCGCATGATGCTGTTGTCTGATGCAGAACCCGTGTCCGAAAAAACCATCATCAAAGCGGTTGCTGCAACGGGTATGAAAGCTGTTCCTTGGCAACCCGGCCAGACAGAGGCCGATGCCAAGCAATTGCATCGTTCGAAGACCGTTTATACCGTGCTCAGCGGTCTGTTTATTATTGCTGGTATGGTGATTCATATCGTCATGGCCGAAGGCTTAGCGAATCTGCAAACCGTTTTCAGCTTGCAAGAAAATGTTGAACTGCAATGGGACGTGGTGACTCGCTATCTACATAGTCTACTGAATGCCCACGCTCAGCTGGCGATGCCGCTACCGGAAAAAATAGCCTTTGGCCTAGCCGTTGCTTGCGGTTCTCGGCATGTGATTGTGAAAGCGTTTTATGCCTTGAAGCGCTTGCGGGCCGATATGAATTTGCTAATGACGATTGCCGTTATCGGTGCCTTATTCATTGAGGAATGGTTCGAAGCGGCAACCGTCAGTTTCCTGTTTGCGCTGTCCTTGGCAATTGAAAGCTGGAGTATAGGCCGTGCCCGTCATGCCGTCGAAGCCTTGCTGGATTTAGCGCCATCGACGGTTACGGTCAAGGATGACAGTGGACAGGAACGTATCCTGTCTGCCGCAGAAGTCAGTATAGGCAGTCTCTTCATTCTCGCCCCAGGCGATAAAATCCCGCTCGATGGCGAAGTCACCCGAGGTTCCAGCTCGGTCAATCAGGCGCCGATTACCGGAGAAAGCATGCCCGTGGCCAAACAAGTCGGCGATGACGTGTTTGCCGGTAGCATTAATGGCGAGGGAACACTGGAAATCCGCTCCACCAAACGGGTGACGGACACCACCCTGGCACAGATCACGCGTTTGGTCGGCGAAGCGCATGGCAAGCGCACCGAAGTCGAGCAATGGGTTGAGAAGTTTGCGCGTATTTATACGCCGGTGGTGATGACCTTGGCGCTGGCCGTCTGGGTCATTCCGCCGTTGTTTTTAGCGGGCGTCTGGGACGAGTGGTTATACCGCGCCTTAGTGTTATTGGTCATCGCTTGCCCCTGCGCGTTAGTGATTTCGACGCCGGTCAGCATTGTTGCGGCCTTGGCCTGTGCTGCCCGGCAAGGCATCCTGATCAAAGGCGGTACTTATATTGAAGCCCCCGCAGCCATTCAGGCCTTTGCTTTTGACAAAACCGGTACGCTGACCTGTGGTGAACCGATTGTGACCGGTGTTTATCCGTTCAATAGTCATAGCGAAGAAGAGCTATTGTCCCGCGCTGCCGCACTGGAAGCGCGTAGCAATCATCCGCTGGCGAAAGCCATTTTACGCCATACAGAACAGCTCGGTATCCGTGTGGACAGTGCCGACAATGTGACGGTGTTGCCCGGCAAAGGTGTTACCGGACTATTTAACGGCACGGATTACTGGCTGGGATCGCGTCGTTATTTACTGGAGCGGAGCCAGGAAATCCCCGAAATCAGTGATAAAGCCATTGCCCTGGAACAGACTGGACAAACCGTGATTGCGATTGGCAATGACCGGCACATTTGCGGCCTGATTGCTGTTGCCGATCAACCCCGCGCTGACATTAAATCGATTTTGCAGGCCTTGAGACGGACGGGTGTTAAACACCTGGTCATGTTGACCGGTGACAATCAGGTAACCGCCAATAACATCGCGGCCCAGATTGGCATCGATGAGGTACATGCTGAATTGTTGCCCGCCGATAAAGTGGAGATCGTCGGTCAAATGGTCGAGCAATACGGACAGGTGGCGATGATCGGCGATGGTGTCAACGATGCACCGGCGCTGGGGCGGGCCAACCTAGGCATTGCGATGGGCGTATTGGGTTCGGATGCGGCTATCGAAATAGCCGATATCGCCTTAATGGGCGATGACCTGTCCAAGTTGCCTTGGCTGATCGGACATTCCAAGCGAACATTATCGATCATTCGGCAGAATATTACCTTTGCACTGACAGTCAAGGCTGCTTTCGCTGTGCTCGCCTTTGCAGGCGTGGCGACCTTATGGGAAGCCATTGCCGCCGATATGGGGGCTTCTTTATTGGTTGTAGCAAACGGATTGAGATTGCTACATACCAAATAGGATTTTCTTAGTGTCTGGTAGCAACAAATAAAAATATCCGGTTTTGTATGCTCGGCAAGGTGGCTATGCAACTTTATCCACCCTTTGCAGCAGTCTAATTCGGGTGGGCACAAAAACCTGTGCCCACCCTCGCTGCGAGACAGGAGTCGAGTAGTCCCCAGAAGCGATAGGGCATGTGTTTTCACGAAGCGCTTTTTGCGTAGTGAAAATGCAGGCTTTCCGAAATCGCGTCGAGTCATTGCGAGAATGATGTTGGATACCCCATGTTGGGTATCCAACGAAAGAAGCAGGACGTCTGGGGCAGCCGCAGGCATTAGCGGTCGCGTAGCTTTTGCCGCTTGTTGGGCAGGGATGCCCATAAAAGCTTTCGCAAAAATAGCGACTCCCCGGGAATTTTTTCGCTGCAATAAAACCGCTTGGGTCGAACAAAGCAAAACCCAATGTTGCAGTATGCAGCGCTAGTGTGTTGGCTCATGCCCCATCATGCCGCATCCCCAGTCATCCATCATCATGTTGTGCATGTGCCCCATGTGCCCCATGTGTTCATTCATTAGCCGCATGCGCTCTTTGGGATCCTTAGTCTCACGCATTTCGGCCAATTCCTTTTCCATCTGCTTCATTTTTTCCTGCATCTCCTGTTCGGTCATTGGCTTCTTTTGTTCTTCAACGGCATTCGCGATGGGACTGCCAAATGCTATCAAAGCAATTATGAATAGAACGGATACTTTCATGTTGTTTCTCCTAACGAATTGATTAGAATAGTGGATTATGAATATGGCTATCTCTGCCAAGGACCGTAAAACAGACAACGGCCTCAGATCGAACTCCTTCCTTGGATTTTTCTTATACCATGATGTCAACAACTGCACAATTAGGATAAATGCGGATGTTCTCAACTGAGGCTGCTGAACACTAAAAAATGATGTCACTTTAAATTTTTAAACTACTCTGGAGAAAAACCATGAAAACAAATTTACTGATTACCTTGCTTTTAACTGTTGGCTTAATGTCCGCTTGCGCCGAGATAAACCCGCACCCGATGGATATGAGCCAAGCCGTGCAAAACGCAACAACCAAAGCCGATCATGAGGCGCTGGCCCAACATTATGAGGAAGCGGCGAAAGCAATGCAGCTTAAAGTTGATGAGCACAAGCAACTTCTTAGGCAATATGAGTCCAGAGGCGTAGTCTACGGCAGGCTGCCGGATGATTTTACGGAAGAGTTTAAAGATCATTGCCAAAGACTGATTAATATCTATGAAAAAGCTGTCGAGGAAAACTTGAGCATGGCAAATCTGCATCGTCAGATGTAACGCTTCATACAAGCCATTGCCCGTACCATCTTCGGATGAGTCCGGATGTTTAATATCTGCTTGGATATATGATATGAGAATCACAGAAAAATCCATTTCCAGTTATCCCTGGTATCTTCGCCCGTTCTTTTGGCATCAAAAAAGAAAATACGGGCAAGTCCTTAAGCCTGCGTTGATTTGGGCCAGAATCCCTGGGTTGTTTGCCGCGATAGCCTTACTCTATGGGGTGCTGGATAGAAAAAGCAGCCCTATAAATCCGGTTCTACGCTCCTTGATTACGGTGAGAGTATCGCAAATAAACGGCTGCCGTTTTTGTATCGATATCAACTCCGCCATGTTGGCAAAAAGAACGGGTTCCATAAACTAAAGTGGAAGCCCTTGACCAATGGCAAGCAAGCGAGTTGTTCGATGATAAAGAAAGGCTGGTCCTGGAATATGCCGAGGCGGTGACTTATAGCGACCGGCAGGTGGATGATGATTTGACTCAGCGCCTGCATGACTACTTTAACGAAGATGCAATAGTCGAACTCACCGGGCTGATTGCTTTTCAGAATTTATCCAGCAAATTTAACAGCGCCCTGGATTTGCCGGCACAAGGATTTTGCCGTCTGCCGGGAAATACAGGCCACAACGCGGAAAGCCGATGAACGGTAGAACGGATTCCAGCGTAGCGATTTCTACGGGCCGGTTTATTCACCGGAAAATCCTTATCCGGCTATTCCTGGGCTGGCTGTTCCCCAGCGTGGCGGTCGGCGGCGGCGTTTTATGGTTGGAGATCAATCGCATCCGGCAATTCGTGCATGAACTCGCACTCAGGGAATCGGCGACCTTCAGCGGGGAGTCCGCCCATAATTTGGAACGGCTGGATTCATCAGCTCGCCAACATCTGGCAGAGTTGGAAAGGCAACTGGTCAACCAACATTTCCTGGTCGTCGAACTGTACGACCGCAATAAACAACTCCAGCTGGAAACTATTCGGCCTGGGCAGGAGGTCGCCGAACAGGGCATCGATCGCTATCGCCATCGATTTCCACAGGTGGGTGAATTTTCCCATGAGGTTCACTTCATCCGTGGCGAATTGCTGTTGGTCATCCTGGTTCCGCTGAAAGGCGTCCAGGATTATTTGACCGGTTATTTCGAAGGCATCTACCAGGTCGATAGGCAGACCCTCGACTCGATTAAGGACGACCTGCTGCGCACACTGCTGTTTGTCAGCCTTGGCATCACATTCACCACCTTCCTGATGTATCCGATCATCCTGATGCTCAACCGGGGACTGATCAAATTGTCCGGCGATTTGCTGAAAGGCAACCTGGAACTGATGAATGTGCTCGGTTGCGCGATTGCCGAACGCGACTCCGACACCAATAGCCATAACTATCGGGTAACATTTTATGCACTCCGACTTGGCGAGGCGATCGGGCTCTCCCGTGAAGATATTCATAACCTGATCGCCGGTGCCTTTTTACACGATGTCGGCAAAATCGGCATCCGCGATCCGATCTTGCTGAAACCGGGAAAACTGACGCCGGAAGAGTTCGAGGTTATGAAAACGCACGTATCGCTGGGCGTGGATATCCTGAGCAAATCAAGCTGGCTAAGCGGCGCCAGGGACGTCGTCGAATTTCATCATGAGAAATTCGACGGTACCGGTTATCCGCAGGGGCTCAAGGCTGAAGCGATTCCCTTGAATGCGCGGATATTCGCCATCGTGGATGTATTCGACGCCCTGACTTCCAAGCGCCCGTATAAGGAGTCGTGGACAATGTCCGAAGCCATAGCCATGCTCGAACGGGACAGCGGCAGTCATTTCGATCCGCAATTGGTGAGTGTTTTTGCGCTGATCGCACCCCGTCTTCATGAGGAAATGAGTGGCTTTGACGAACACCGGATTGAGGCGATGCTACAACACCTCATCGCCCCCTATTTTTTGACTACTACCATCGGAGCCGGTGCCAAGACACATAGCAGTCAATATTAGTTTGATGTTATGGAAATTTACCAATGACAGCAAAAACCAAAACATGACCGTGCAAAGTTTTATAAGTCCTTTACTGAAAAAACATCACATAGCTCGTCTGCATGGTAATCATCAAGCCATCAAGCAACGCGATAAAGGCGAAACCCTTTTTTGTAGCGCGTGGGGAAATCCATTGGGCAAGAAAGGGCCCCAGCCGTCCGCCCCAGAGTACGCCAAGCATGGTGAATGCGGCCATATCCCAAGGTACGCCTCCGTAATAGAAGGCATGAATAAAAGCCAGCAGCAGGGAATTTAACGACAGCAATACCACGCCCAGCCCGATTGCCCGGTTAGCGTTAAGGCCGTAAGCGAGCATACAAAAGGCAGCGATGATTTCGCCCTCGCCAATCGCAACCCAGCCGGTAATCATGCCGCCGATAAAAGAAACCAGGACGATTGAGGTGCGAGCATGTGCAGGAAGTTCCGTTCGCCCGCCTTTTCGATCAAGCGTGATGAGCGTCAGCAAGCCGGTCAGAAATGCAATGGGACCAAACAGCCCTTTGACCACCATCGGCTGCGGGTGAATCAAGAATGTGGACATCATTGTCCCGATAATAAGCGCAGGCACGGTCCATTGCAAAAGCCGCAACGGCACTTCGCCGCGGCGCAGCCAACCGGATGCGCCGCTGGTCATGCCGACGGCTTGAGTGACGAATGCGAGTTTCAAGGCGCTGACGGGATCCACTTGGTAAGCGAACATCAGCACCGGGATAAAAACAATGCCGCCCCCAATCGCGGTGGCATTGCCGATGAAAGCCCCGAACACACCGACGATGACCAGCGGCCAATTGCTAGCGGTAAGCCCGATAGGGTCCGGAAATACAAACCCGTAAACGGCAAGCCAGATGAGAGTGAATATAAAAAGCCAAGGTGTGAAATACGTAAAGTTTTTTGCCGATGAATAGTTATCCGGCTCAATCACGGGAGCGGAATAAAGGGAGAACTGCCGTTTTTGATCGCTTCCCATAAGTACAACCCGTTAAGTATTTCGATTGTTTTTTATTTGTTGCAGCCGGATGATGAACAAATTAAAAACAGTTATTGAGCAATGAGCTAATTCGGAGCTTTTCCGCTTGAGATATTCCCACATTAATTTATTAATACTGGGCATGTTTTCAGCAGCACAAACCGCTTCAGTGCTTGAATAGGTCGAAACACAATAGGGTACTAAATAGGTCAAAGTAATTTTGATGAGTTCCTTTATCGATAATCCATTACTCAGTATTACATCACCGTGATTGATTAACATCAGAATGGAACCAACCACCAGCGCAACCTTGATCGCACGCATTAGAATATTTTTTTGCAAGGAAATTTTAAGCCAACCATTTATCATACTGTGTCATCCTTACCCATGTAATGTGCGATAAACACATAAAGATTGGGTGTTTAATAGTTAAAATCTGATTGTTAAGGTTTGTGTGTTTATAGAGTGATTGCGGATGATTAGACGACAGTCTGCCAAAGCAGCCGTATCCCGACCGCGAACAAGAACAGCGCAAATATCCTTTTCAGGTTCTCGGTCGGCAGCTTATGTGTGAGTTGCGCCCCCATTGGGGCGAATACCCGGCTACTGGTCACGATGCAGAGAAATGCAGGCACATAGAGATAACCCAGGCTCCAGCCAGGAAGACCGGCGTTGCCCCAGCCTAGGGCGATGTAGCCGAAAGAACCGACGATAGCGATGGATAATCCACAGGCGCTGGAAACGGCCACAGCTTGGCGCAAGGGAAACTGGCGCTTGACCAGGAAAGGGACGATGATGACCCCGATGCCGGCGCCCAAGAGGGTGCAAAGTACACCGATGATGCCGCCTGCGCCGACAAGGTTTCGGTCGCCAGGCGACTTATCAGGATCGAGCGCTGGCAAGTTGGGTTTGATCAGCTGAAAAGCTACCCATAACGGAAAGAAGGCGAACAGCGTTTTAAAAAGATCGGTCGGCAAGCTGTCCGCGACGACCGAACCCAGCAGAGCACCGACCAAGACACCTGGCACCAGTTGCTTCACGACCAGCCAGTCAACCGCACCGAGAAGGTGGTGAGACTGAAGGGAAGCCGCTGAGGTGACGATGATAGTGGCTAGCGAAGTCGCCACGGCCATCAGCATGACCAAGTCCGGCGCAATCCCCTGAGCCGAAAAAAGCCAGACCAGGAAGGGGACAATGATAATGCCGCCGCCGATGCCGAACAGTCCGGAAAGCAGGCCCGCAACGCTTCCCAAAAGCAGATAGTAAATACTCGGCAAGCCGACCATCGCTAGCGTGAGCGTCGCGGTAATCCAGAACAGTGTCTTATACAGACGCTCTCTTTTAGGCTTTGGGCCAGTCTCGCCAGTATGAGCGGATGACTGATAAAGCTTGCTATGGGCAAATACGAGACAATTAACCGCTGTGAAGTTAAAGATCGGACTCAGGAAATGCAACACCGACAGGTGGTTGATGGCTGCGCTGCCAAAACCAGCCGCCATTAACGCCAATGGTGCTGTGTCATAAAGGGAAGCCCAATCGCGACCGTGGTGTTGCCACCAATCAACGAGTCCGACTCCGAATTTCACTTGCATCATGGTGTTTTCCTTTCCAAATAATGAAGCGGCGCTTATAGAATTGAATGGTTTTTGTGTAATCATCTATTTGATCCTCAGGACATAGACCTAAAAAATCGATATAAACGTGCTTATTTCTGAAAAGAGGGCCGCCGATAAGATCATTCCTAATGGGAAACAAGCTAATCGACAGCCAAGTTATACCCCCCAAAGCACGATTGAAATAATAAATGCCGTATCTAAGAACAGAGTCAAGCATAAATTTGAAAAAGCTTGCTAATTTGTGATCTATGCTGAGCATTTGCTAATGCTGCTAAAGCGTTACGCGTGTTATCACTCACTTAACCACATAGATTGCGCCGCATGGAATAAACATCTAAGGCTAGATTAGATGGGGTTTACAATACGCATTGAATGATCAGAAATATTAAAAAATCTGCATATTTATGGCGCCAGATAACAAAGTTTATTGTTTATCGGATGTAGGTTTTGTTACTTTCTCTTCTTCTTTTTCTTCATTGCCGATGAATTTAAGTACGATAATGGCAATGAGAAAACCAATGACCGGGTAGAAGAAAAATTGCGTGCCCCCAAGGTATGTCGTGCGCGCCTTTCAGGTCAATACCTAAAATTTTAGTAAAAACAAAAAACATAAAATCTGTCATTTTATTCACCCTAATATGTTATGAAAAACAAACCATCGTTGATCAAAATTTAACCCTTGTTGAATCAAGGCTAAACTTGCTCAGTTAGAATATGAAAGAGATATAAACGTGCTTATTGCTGAATAAAAAAGGACGATTATTTTTTCCTGAAGAGGAAAAATAATCGTCTGACTGATGACTATGAAAAAAACCAAAGCTCGATTGAAATAATAAATGCCGTACTCAAGAACAGAGTCAAGCATAAAGTTAAAAAAGCGGTAACAAAGTCTACTTTAAAGCAGGCCGGAATCTGTTCCTAGCTGGCTTTCCGATAGAAAGGGATTCTTAATCCGAGTCCGAACAGCTGTTTGCAATACATTGATTTAATGCAGACGGAATATCCTGCCAGTTATTTTGGGTAGCGACTATTTCAATCCGGCTATTCGCTGAAGGTTTGCACGGAACGATAGTCATTAACCCGTCCGCTGCATTAAAAATGAACCAGCCTTTGTTGGTCGCGAAAATGGCTTTTATTCTTTCCGCCTTCAGTTGGTTTAATAACCGTGTTATACGTATATAATCAAAGCAACTGTGTTCTGGAAATACAGTGCCATAACTCTGGTAACCATCCGCTGCATTTTGTAGGGGCGAATTCGCTAACGCGCTCTTACGGGTCATTCGCCTATAATCTGCATCAATTTGGATCGATCCAGCTTGATGGGCATCAGGAAAAGCAGCTTGCCTTGCCGGGTTTCTTGTTAAATCCAGCCAGGCAACATCCAGTTGCCCTTGAACGGTTTGAGCAACAACCGCTTTACGTGGGCGGCTGCCATCGGCCCAACGCTCGAACAGCTGAGTCGCTGCCTTGTCGGCTAAATCCATTTTATTAGCGACCAGCACATCGGATAAGGCGATTTGATCGACAAAGTTTTCATGCGATGTGTAGCGACTATCGCCTAACTTTCTCGGATCAACCAGGCAGATACTGGCCCGCACATCCAGCACGGTTCGAAAATACCCGCCGACGAGCCTATCCAAGACTCGCTTTGGGTGGCCTAAGCCTGTTGGCTCAATGAGCAAACGATCCGGTTTGACTTCCGTTAACAAGCGATTAACGGCAACCTGAAAAGGCAATCCTACCGCACAACATAGACACCCACCCGGTACTTCCCGGACTATCGCGCCCGAAGCAGCGAAGATTGCACCGTCAATACCAACCTGTCCAAACTCATTGACCAATACTGCCCATTTTTCGTCAGCCGGTTTTTGTTTAAGTAAGTTAAGAATGGCCGTGGTTTTACCGGTACCGAGGAAACCCATCACCACGTTGGTTGGGATGTTGGTTAACTTTCTGAACACTTAGGCTTAATCCATGTCGGCATAAAACTATGGAAACGCGATGTGCGCGTCTCTATAATTTAATTTTATTAAACGCCAACAGTGCTGCGGTTAACGAAATCAGGAATACCACCGAAAAACCCATGACGGCGGTTACCGTATCTTCGGAAAAGAAACTACCCAATGCTGTCCCGGAAAACAGCATGATCCAAAAAGCAATATGGCAAGGACAGGCGAGTAATGCTAAAGACGCAAAAAACCAACCGGTTAAACTCCTTTCCAGCGACAGGGATTGGTCGGAATATTGCTGCGTTAAAGAGGTATCACAAGACGTATTATCACACTTGGATAAGTGAGCCGTGTTATTTAAACTTGTTTTCATTGTTCCGCCTTGCTTCGTTTCGATTTATTTACCACAACAGCTGATTCTTTCACCAAAAACACCGGCATAGTTTGTTTGCCACGCTAAACGCGCAATGAAATAGTGTGGATCTTTATTGAATTCATTCAGGCAATGAGGACAGCGACAAAACCCAACCGGTTTTCCGTTAAAATCCATTGTCACTGTGGCATTGACCGGTTTTTCGGCTAAACAAACAGGACACACTGTCAAACCGGCTGTTTCGGACAGACATGCTTCAGGGTGGGTTATGAATAACTCCAAACAACCTTTGCAACAGAACCAGTATTGCTTCCCCGCATAGTTATGTTGAACAGCTTTTTTCTTAGTGATGCCTAATCTGACTAATGAGCATCCACAAGCCGGACAAATTGGGGTTTCCATCGTTTGTTACCGGTCTTCTCGGCAACTGTTCCTGCGTTGCTCTACCTCCTGCATCCATGCAGTCGGTGTCTTGCATTCGTCATCCGTACAAGCAGGGCTGTTGCGTCCAATCATAAAATCCCAGATATTGGCGACGACAAAAAGAGTAAGCCCTATATAGACCAGTATAACGGCGACCGGCAATACCCCCGTAACGGTAAGCCCTAAGCCGATGGTACTGACCAATGCGCCGATACTACCAGTCCAGAAGGCGAGCATCGCTTCCTCCGATAGCGCTTCATGTTTCCTGGCGGAACGATAAAGCGTCCATAAATTTAAACCGGTGAACCCTACAAATATCGGCAACAAATAGGCATCGTTTATCAGAAAACCAAGCCCAACAGCACCTACTGCGCTGAGCACAACAGAGATGCCGAGACAACACGCCGCAGTAATCGCGGCACCGAATAAACCGCCAAATTGACTTAATTTTTCTTGCATTTTAATGCTCCACAATAATTCGCTTAAAGCACGATACCTAAATGCTGCTTCAGGCTTTGTTCAAAACAATTTAATTGATTCCGACAGGTTTCAATATATTGAGTCAATTCAGCCAGACTTGTTTCCGTAGCGCCATCGTCCCTATCATTACGGGCCGCCAATAAACGGTCGATTTGCTCTAACGGAACACCCACATCGCGAAGCCGTTCGAATAAACCGTAACCGTTCAATCACTGGCTCGTAAAATAAGAACATTCCCCCCGCTGTTCTGTCATTAACCTGAATCAAACCTCGATCTATATAGGTTCTAATACAATGAACGCTGATACCGGTTTGCTCAGCCAGGGTTGAGAGTCTGATCAGCTTGTCATCCTTAGCATTCATCTTTAGCCCGCGCAACAGGAAAGCTCTTTCACGTCTTTGCTAAAGGTTTGCGCGCATAGTTTGATGCCTTCCACCATCGTCAAATACGGAAACAATTGTCCGGCTAGGTCTTCTATCGTCATCCGGTTATGGATGGCTAACACCGCCGTCTGGATCATCTCGCCCGCATCCGGCGCCAGGATTTGTGCACCAATCAAACGGTGGCTGCCTTCTTCCATAACCAGTTTGACAAATCCTCGGGTATCAAAGTTAGCCAAGGCACGCGGCACATTCTCCAACAGCAACAGACGGCTGTCGGTTTTAATATTGTTCAAGTACGCTTCGGCTTCAGTCAAGCCAACGGTGGCCATTTGCGGTTCGGTAAACATCACGGACGGCATCGCCGACAGATTGATGGCTGCATCTCCGCCGGTCATGTTGATGGCGGCGCGGGTTCCAGCCGCCGCCGCGACATAGACGAACTGCGGCTGGTTAGTGCAATCGCCTGCGGCATAGATGTATTCGACATTGGTGCGCATGTGATCGTCAATGCTGATAGTGCCATCCTTATTGACTTTAACCCCCGCTTTTTCCAGACCCAGACTTTCCGTATTAGGCGGCCTACCGGTGGCAATCAGTAATTGATCCCCTGAAAGAATTTGGCCTGACCGGGTTTTCAGGGTAAATTTTCCGGAATCGAACAGGCTCTTTTTATAGCTCACGGCTTCTGGCTGAGTATTGGTTAGGATAGTCATGCCTTCGTCTTCCATGACGGCTTGCAATACTGAGCCTATTGCGGGGTCTTCCCGATACATGAGCGTATGGCGAGCCAGCAACGTTACTTTCGACCCCAGCCGTAAAAAGGCTTGCGCCAGTTCCAGCGCGACTATCCCTGAACCAATGACGATTAAATGCTCCGGCAGTTTTTCCGCCACCAATGCTTCGGTGGATGTCCAGTAAGGTGTGCCCGCCAATCCCGGAATGGGCGGTATGCCCGGAGACGATCCGGTGGCAATAAGAAAACGGTCTGCGGTGATTTCGGTGAATTCGCCGTGTTCCCGATCGACAATGAGCGTATTGGCGTTTTTAAACCGTGCCTGTCCTTTGATCAGATTAATCTCCGGATGGGTTGCTAAAATATTTTCATATTTGGCCGCTCTGAGTTCATCGACTCTGGCTTGCTGCTGGGCAACCAGTTGTTTACGGTTTATCACCGGTTGTTGTTTTTTAATGCCGGGAAACGCATGATTTTTTTGTAAATGGGCAATATGCGCCGCACGAATCATGATTTTGGAAGGGACACAACCGATATTGACGCAAGTGCCGCCGATGATGGGATTGCGTTCAATCATCGTGACTTTGGCGCCCTTTTCCACCGCTTTCAGGGCGCAGGCGAAAGCGCCCGAGCCACTGCCGATGATCGCTACATGGAGCGGCTTACCATTGTTTGCAGCCGCTGTTTGTTTATCGGTGTCGGCCGTTTTGTCGTCAATTTCTTTAACCTGATAACCTTTTTGCGCAATTTGCTCAATCAGTGATTTAAGACGGGCATCTCCTGTAACCGTCAACGCGGCTATGCCTTCCGGGTAAGAAACTTTAATGGCAACACCTTCAAGCGCATTGAGTTTTTTCTCGATACCATCAGCACAGCTTGGGCAGGTCATGCCATCAATTTTCAGTTTTTTGGTCCACATGAGGATTTCCTTTTCTAGCACAGCACAAGAAGCCTTTTATATCAAAAAGATAGCATAAAGACGCAAGTAAAAACGGCCATAACAGAAAGCCCACTAACTTAAATACAGTTTCAATATCCACGATTGTCTCCTCATAACGATTCCCTGAATTATTTTGGCTGGTGAACAGTCGCCGGGTAACCGGCATTTGTAGTCGCTTTAATCAAGGCTTCTATGCTGGTTTTTTGCGGATCAAACGTGACATCTGCCATTTTAGTATCTCCATCGACACTTACCTTTTGTACGCCCTCGACACCCTGCAAAGCCTTTTTAATGGTGATTTTACACATTGCACAGGTCATGTTCTGCATATCCAATATGACAGATTGGCTGCTGTTTTGATTTTGCAATTGAACAGGATCAGCTGCCTCGGCATGGGCTGTCTGCATTAATAAAGGTGCGGCTAACAAGCTCAACGTTAAGCATACGGTTTTAATAGTCATCATCATTATTCTCCTTATTCCATAAAAAACGGGGCATACCAGGGAAAGGTCAACAGCAGCAAGATCAATGCCGAGCCAATCCAGAAGATCATCCGCTGTTTGTGCTTAACTTCGGATGTTGCGCAGGCTTTACCTTCTTCACAGCTATCCGGTATCAAATAGAGTTTGCGATACCCCAGACCAATAAAAATCAGGGTTAGAATAATAAAATAAGGCCTGACCGTTTCCATTGAAGTCAAGGCGCTCATCCACGCGCCGCCAATCCCCAAAGATACAAGCAGCAAGGGGCCAACACAGCAGAGCGATGCACCAATAGCGGCTAATACGGCGCCGATCCCTAGCCAGGATGGGTCTTCTTGGGGGGGTATTTCATGTTCTGTAGGCATAAGAATTTTCCTAAATAAAAACTAAGCGTCTGAGTGCTGCATTTAGCAAGGGTATGATAAATGCAGAAAATGTCAGGTTTTATAAACTTCGGATAGGAGTCTAAACGCCGTTCTATAGGACAGGGTCAAGCAGAATTTACATTATTTTTGAATACTCAGGATTTTGAGTCCGAGTTATTTGGTCGCATCGGTTCCGTACCGATTGCGACACTTCCGCCATCCCTGGCAGTCGACAGTGCATCGATGAGGGAACAATGTTCTGCGGAAGAATCACTCTGGCAGCGTTTTACCAAGGCATCCAATATATTACGAAGAGCCATTAAATCCTTTATTTGCGCATCGATTTGCTGACATTTCTGTTCGGCAATTTTCCGCACATCAGCGCAATGAGCGGCGTCAAGCGATAACAGTTGGGCAATTTCTTTTAAGGTAAAACCCGCTTGTTGAGCGCGTTTGATAAACCGGATTCTGGTGATGGCATGGGCTGGATAGTGCCGAAAACCGCTACCGGGTTTACCGGGTTCATCCAGCATACCGATACGCTGGTAATAGCGGATGGTTTCAACAGTTACTTCGGCTTGTTTGGCTAGTTTACCAATCGTCAGTTTCATTTTTGTACCTGTGTGTCTAGTTTCGTGTGATTATATCCCGATTCGTAGCAGGCTATTATTCAAGACGAAAGAGCAACTAAAAAATCTAATGAAGCCTACTAACCAAGAAGAGTTACAGACATGAGTCATCACATTCATTTATAAGCAAGAACAACCCCTTGTGTCGCAAAGAAATCAAAGACCCTGTCGCGCTCGCGAAAAAACACTGGCAGAACGCTTAACTCTGGTTGTGCCGCTTACACTATTGCTGATTTTTATCCTGTTGTATTGCGCTTTCCGCAATATCACGGAACCAGCCATCGTCATGCTGACCATCCCGTTTAGCCTCATTGGCGGCATCTGGCTGGTGTACTGGCTTTGGGTTCAATCTGTCGGCTTTATCGCCCTTGCTGGTACCAGATCAACTTTTAGAGATGATCCGGTTACGATTTACATATGATCACCTAATTCCGTTAGGAAATCGAAAGCTTCATGAATCTGAAGACCGAAAACAGCAGCATGAAATCGCAAAACATTTTGTTACCTAGAGTCTGCTCAGTAAATCAACCCCGTAAATTTACAGTCAGAAAACAGGCGGAACCCGCGCGCCGGTTTAAAAAATTGCTGTTCCCAAGCAAGCCTTAATGTCTTGATAAAGCCAGCGAGGCTACTTTTACACAGGGCAAAAAAGATCCTTTCCAGGATCAGTAAGTTCATGACCAAGAAGATGCTGTTGATCCAGGCAAACGAGGTGTTCGCCCGCTTGGCCCTGATATAGTTGAGCCCGTAGCCATTCTTGCCTTGGCCAAATTTACCTTCGATGGGGATGCGTTGCACATAATCCTGCTTGCGTTGCGCTTTGGCCTGTTTCAACTGATCACGGTTTTCGTCAGTCTCTTGTTTCGGACGGCCCAGTGGCTTGCCGGCAAAATGAATGCCGCGTTGTTTGAGGTAATCCCGGTTGGAACGGGTGCCGTAGATCGGGTCGGCCAACACGCGTTCCGGATAGTGCCCGTATCGGTCTCGGTAAGTTTCCACTTGAGCAGTCAAATCCAAGCCTTCATGAAACGCATCCCAACGTAATATGTCGACATGAGCCAAGCCATCGCCTGATAGGCTAACGCTGAGCTTGGCGCCAAATTCAACGGGCTTGTTCCGCTTGCCGCGCACCATGGGCCGCACATGCGGCTGACCGATGCTGACAATGCGATTGTCGCAGCGGTTTGTTTGGGTTTGGTACATGTCCCATTGCTGTTGATACAGGTGCTGGATCACCCAGTATCGATAGAGCAACCAGCGGGGTAACGGGAGTCGTTTGCCTTCCGGAATCTCCCGCAATAGCTGGTCGATGTGGCCCAGGTTGCGACGCAGATACTGTAATTGTTGCTTAATGCCTCGGCGTAGGGTTTTTCTGCTCAGACGTTTTTGCTTGGCGATGGCCAATTCGCTTTTCGGGCTGACTGGCGGTAGGTTCTGGGTTTTTGCGCGACTTGCAGATGCACGCAAAGCTTGTCGATGATGAGCTCACTGAACTCACGTGCTTCATTCAGTAAACTCAAGTCGGTGGGATAGCGAATCGCTTGTTCGACTACCGTGGCGTCTACAATCAATCGACCTTGGTGGGTGGGTTCTGCGGAGTCAGGCGCCTGCAGGCTGGGCGTTTCATTGACCTGTTCCGCCGGCTTTTCCAGGGGTTCAGCACAGTCAGACGGTGTGGAGTGGACGGTGGTTTCAGGTTGTTTAGAGGCATTTTTGCCTTCATGTGCATCAATAATGGCCTGATGGAAGCCATCAAACACCGTCGCGCCCATGCGTTTCCGGATTTCAACGAATAATGACGGTGCAAACGGCACCGCCTGTTGGTAGCCCGCAAGGCCGACAAAGTATTGCAAATACGGATTTTCCTGGATTTGTTGAACGGTCTCAACATCGGACAAACACAGCTTATGCTTGATGATCACGGCTCCAATAACCAAACGGGCGTCTTTGGTGGGACGGCCTCGCTCGGCAGGTAGTCCTTGGTAATAACTTTCAGCCAGCTCGTCCCACGGTATACAGTTGCTTAACTTGACCCAGCGATTGTTTTTATCCAACGCAGTATCAAAAGGCCAATCAAATTCTGCAATCGTCAGTTGTTTTGAGCTAGAAGTTCGAATCATAGGTGCACGGTTTTTGATGGGGAAACGTTAAATTTCGTGCACTATTATACCAAAAATATTAATATAATCGTTTTAAATCAATTTGTTATATTTACTGAGCAGGCTCTACCTATTTGCCAACGAAGGACGAAATATCACCTTTTCCTCCGGATCCTTATTGAAAACTGTCACCAATACCCTGTAATCGTTTTTGGGGCAAAAAACGTAATGCAGTGGATTATCCGGGTGCTTCCAAACCTCCGGAGTTTCGCCGTGTTTTCTCAATTTATGCAACATCACCCTGGAAGGGAGTTGGATTCCAATAAGTCGACATTTGAGTCTTCGATGCAGGTTTTTCCATGACGTATTCATATCCAGCGCCCCACAGTGCTCACCATACCTTTCCTGGGCATGACGGGTTACGGCAACCATGCCCATTCCTTCGCTTTCGATCTTCTCAATCCCTCGCAAGGATTCGCCATGAATCAATGGAACATCGAGCAATTTCTTATCCGACGGGAACCAGGATTTGTCCTTTGAAACCGCTATTTCTGCTTCGCCGTAGCGCGTGAGAATCGATAGCCTTTTTCGATGTAAGCCGGTACACCAATACACGCGAACAACAGCGTGGTCGTCAAACACGGAATCTGAGTTTGCAAATACAGTTAAAACATCCATTACGCACCCTTCTTGCATTGGCCGACGAAGCCAAGAAGTTGGTAAATTTTTGCAAAAAATGACATTGGTTTTCTCCTGATTGATTGAACGTTGAGTCCATTTTCCATGCTTTGAAAATTATGCAAGGGGGTAAAGGGTATTTTTTTGCGTTTACGCGGCAACAACGAAAAAACTGGCAGCCGACAGCGAATAACAAAATACAAAGCCATTCCTCTGGTTGGCACGTCTTGTAAAGATTGAACGAAAATCGAGAACCGAACGGCGTGACCAATGGAATACCTGAAGGTGTCATGATATCCATAACTAAATGTAGCCAACCTGCCGCACAAAATCCAAAGCCGACGCTGGTTATTTCGTAGAGCAAAAAATCATGGGTTGATACCAATGCCAACCAACAGATTGCTGTTATTGCCACCCAAAGTGGTGGCTAATGAGTTAGCGTCCGATAAAGCTATATCAAGAACCCATGAAGATTATTTTCAATCGCCCCATGCGCTCGCACCACTCGCTCTAATCGCTTCGGATCATTCGCATCAAGACTACTGATAAAATAGCGTGTTTCTTCTGTAACTTTACGCTTGGGAATTAGCCAACTTATTTTTCATCTGTTTCCTCGAATTTCAATAATTCAGATGGTTGCACTCCTAAAGTACTTGCAAGTTTGCATATATTGACCAGCGAAATATTTCTCTGCCCACGTTCAACACCACCTATATAACTTCTCGCTAAGTCACTCTCCCAAGCAAGTACTTCTTGAGACCATCCGTGTTCTTTTCGTAATTGTACAAGTCGTTTTCCAAATATTTTTTTCGGATCTGCTGCCATTTGCAATTAACCAGAAGTTATGAGCTGGTTGAATGCTACCGATGTAGACCTCTATAGTGCCACGCACTATAAGTGACATTTATTTGATTTTTTGATCTAATGGCTTTTATTTGTAACGCAGGGAATTATCGATATGTTTCTTGACACTAAAAACTTAGATCCAATTTTATCTGAACTTGACATCTGGCCAGCGACGATTTTGGCACGGGATATTCCTCTTTGGCATACCTTAAACACTTCCCACTGGACGTGCTCAAAATCGACAAAACTTTTATCGACGACATTCCTCATAATAAAGATGACATGGAAATTGCTGCCACCATCATTGCTATGGGCCATACGTTAGGTTTCAAAGTACTCGCTGAAGGCGTGGAAACCACAGAGCAACTGAGCTTCCTCAGCGAACAAGGTTGCGATCTGTATCAAGGTTACCTAAAAAGCAAACCCTTATACGTAGATAGCTTTGCAAAATTTCTGCATAGAGGAAACAGCTCACATGATTAGAAAGGAACAACTCCGAAGTAAGAATACCACCCTATAAGCGGTTTATAGCTTTAGCAAGATAACTTTGTCCGCAAATAGTGCGGTTTAAGACCTTTGAATATTTGCGACAGAACCTGAGAATCTGCTGCACAGAAAAGAGACCAATCTATGATCAATGAATTCAATTTTCATGAACTGAAAGCCGCTGAGCGTCTGCCTTCACCTTCAGGAACCGCGTTAGCCATTGTAAAGCTTGTCCAGCGGGACGATGCCACAATGCAGCAAGTTTCTCAATTGGTTAAAATAGATCCCGCCTTAAGCGGTCGAATATTGCGTTTCGTCAATTCAGCTGCCTTCGGAGCGCGGCGCCCCATCGCCAACGTTCAAGATGCGGTGATGATGATGGGCATGCAGGCGGTGCGCAATATTGCACTCAGTCTTTCTTTAATTGGCAACAACAGCACCGGCAATTGCTCAGAATTCGATTACGCAGCGTATTGGTCACAATCCCTGGCCATGTCGGTGGCCATTGCAGCCATCACTACACGAGAACGCACAGTATTACCCGAGGAATCATTTACTCTGGGACTACTCTCGGACATTGGTCGCCTTGCGCTTGCAACCGCTTGGTCCGAGGTCTATGGCGAATGCCTTGCCATGGCGCAGGACGAGCAGCTTATTGCGTTGGAGAGAGAGCGTTTCGCCATCGACCATAATGCCTTGAGCTTGATTCTGCTGGATGACTGGGGATTCCCGCAAATATTTCTGGATGCTTTAAAACTGGGCCTTGAGCCGGAAACAAGAAATACTTCTCGAGTTACCCGGCTTGCCAGTCAACTGGCTTTCGCTCGACAGATTGCGCGTTTCTGTTTGGCTGATGAAGACTATAGAGCTACCCTGTTAACCGATTTAAAAACACAAGCGAGTCTGCACAATCTGGGCGAAACAGCCCTGATCGATTTTGTCGATGAAGTCATTGAAGAGTGGCACGAATGGGGGAAGCTGATTGAAGTTAACACTAGTGTAACGTCCCCAACGTTTCTTTAGCTTTGGTGACTTTTGCCAAAATAGCTTCGGGCTTTGCTGTCCACTGGTAAGGTTTAGGATTAGCATTGCGGTGCTCGAGGTATTGCATAATCGCAGCCTTGAGTTCATCGACACTCCGAAATACACCACGACGTATTTGCTCTTCGGTAATGTCTCGGAAGAAACGTTCAACCAGATTTACCCAGGATGCCGATGTCGGTGTAAAGTGCATATGGAAGCGCGGATGCTTGGCTAGCCAGTCTTTGACGTTGAGATTGTTGGTGCCGGTTGGAAATTGACCACTCGTACCGGTTGAATTTTGACCAGGAAAAGGGTTGAAAAACTTAATATTTATTAGGGTTATGAGCCTTAATGACACTGGTCAGACGGATTCTGGTACAACTTGCTCTAAATGGTCAAATTTCAACCGGCGCCAACAACGTAGGTTAATAAACGGAGGCACGATTGGCGAAAGGCGTCGATATTTTCACTAATTATCGCCATCTTATTGTTTTAATAACATTAGTCGTTTTAACTGATTGGGAAAGCTGACGCTGGGTGTGTAAAAAATTCGACGCTGTTTTCCATACTGGAAAGTTCAAACGCTCTTTTGCTGTAATATTGGCAAAATTTATACGCCGTTTTCCATAAATAATTATTATTGTCTGGAAAATTTTCAATGTTGATTTGTATAGTTACCTGGTAAATTTTGCATAGGGATTCCCATTTCCAAACAACTTCTCAGTGCGTTGGGTTAGCCTCCAACACGCACGCAAAATGTTGGGTGTATGTTAACTCACTAACGTATTTTTTTGCGACTTTTCACTTAAAGTTTCCGGTTATTTTCTTGTGTTTTTTTTGCAAAAAATAATCTAAAAAAAAATACAAAAAATGCGATATTTTTGCTTTGATAACACCAATAAAATTTGCTTCTCTGTACGTTACTGCATCAATAGTTTTGCAAACTGATAACACTATCGATTTGTGCATAAAAGTTGCAAATTAGTTGCAAATTAGTTGCAGTTTGGGGAAAGGGTTATCTCATCAAAGAATACTTGAACTTGTTATAAAAAGGGTAGGGGATTTGCGAACAAGTCGCTGTCCAGTAGGTTGATCAGGTGATCAAGTCGATGTCCGAAGTCTGATTCAGCTCTGTCAGTAAATGCTTCGATAGCCATGAGTAACACTCTGGTTCACCAGAATATGCTATTGACTGGTAAAGATTACATGCTGAAGAACAATTATAGGATTTTAGTTAACTTGTCTCCCCATTTATCCAGTGCCTTCCGTTTCTCCCGGTCATAGGAATGGCGGTCATAAACAGCCGTGATTCCGCTTTCAACGTGATTAAGAATTTTTGATACAGTGAGTCTGGATACACCCATGCCAGTCATATGACTGGCCGCAGTGCGCCGTAGATCATGCGGCGTAAAGGGAGGAATACCAAACTTAGCCTCATTCTTATGGAGAGCATGATCAATACTAGTATCTAATACTGGTTTATCGCCTTTGCTAGAAGGAAATAGCCATCGTGATTCCCCGGAAAGTGATTTGATTTGTTCAAGTAGCTGCAACGCAAGAGGAGACATAGGGACACGATGAGATAACTTGTTTTTGGCTTTTTCGCTTGGAATAGTCCACCAGCCGTTGTTAAGGTCAAACTCGCTCCATTCAGCGACAATAATTTCACCTTTGCGTTGAGCGGTAACTAATTGGAATTTCAAACAAAGACGAGTTAGTTCACTCATTGATGCCGTTGCCAGGCCATTCCAGAAGATTAGAATTTCGTCATCACTTAACATCCTGTCTTTACGATTTTCTTTGGCTGGCATTTTAACGGCAGTGCAGGGATTGGCTTCAACAAGATCACGGCTGATTGCCCAGTTAAACATTTTTCTTAACAGAGCCAATGTTCGATTGGCTTGGATGGGCGCTCGTTGAACGATGACATCTAATAAACTAATTATGTCGCGCCGTTTGATTTCATGGGCTTTAACATTTTTCCATTTGGGCAATAAATCATGATCCAGAATTCGTTGATCTTCTTTCCATGAACGCTTATTAGTCATGGCATAGAGTTCAATATACTGAACTGACATTTCGCCAAAAGTAGGAGCGCCTCTATTAACCTGCTTGTCTGTGGCTGGGTCATTACCCATTGCCGATTCATGCATCAACTCTTTTGCTTTGTCTCTGGCGTGAGTCAAGCCTAAGGCCGGATAAGTCCCGATAGTGTAACGGCGTAAACGTCCAGCATGTCGATACATCACAAACCAACTCTTTCTTCCGGCTGATGATATTCGCAAGCCTAAGCCTGATGTGCGTGAATCAAAGTAATCAAGCTGTCCTTTATCAGGAAGAATAACCGAGTCTATCCAGCGAACTGTAAATGAGCATTTAGGCATTAATGTTCCCTACTTACGATTTTCAGCAAAGTCTGATAAATCAGTTCAAATGATTATTGGACGAATAAGGCTTTCTGCCGGAATGCCTAGTTGGTCATGCAGCTTCCAGATCATGGGTAAGGTTAGCGAGCGTTTACGGTTCAGTATTTCGTAAACCCTGTTTAATCTGCCGATCATGGGCACTAAATCTTTCGGAGTAAGTCCTGATTGCTCCATCCTAAATTTGATGGCTTCAACCGGATCAGGCAAATCGATAGGAAAATGCTTGGTTTCATAAGCCTCTACCAAGGTCAGTAATATTTCAAACCGATCACCATCTGGTGTCCCTGGGTCAGGTTCATTTTCAAAATAGGCGGAAACTTCACGCATAACGGTTTTATAGTCATCTTCTGTATGGATAGGACGTATTTCCATGATTATTACTCCAATTCTATGGTTTCGGCATCAATGGCATCGTACTGCGCATGTGTGCCGATAAACTTAATATAAACAGCGCTAAACTGGTAAGCCACTGCAACTACCAACCGGTAATCATTGCCTTTGATGTTAAACACAACTCGACGGTTCTTCAGGATGCTGGCGCTTCGATACTTCGCCTTAATGTCAGCTGGTTGTGTCCAAGTTGCCCGTTTGATATCATCCACCCAAGCTTTCAAGTGTTGCTCTGCGTTAGGATGAAGTATCCAGAACTCACGAAGGATTTTAAGGGAAACAATTTTCATGGCTGGATTATAGTCCCATCAAGGGATTATAATCCATTCGTTGTCTGTCTAGCTGAAAACATAAACTGTCTTAAGGCACCGATAGCTAGCCAGGTTGAAAAGCTTGGAGATGGCGACCAAATGATTCATGCTAAAATTATAGGTAACTTATAGGTAACAAAATGACGTTGACAGTATAGAACCTAATGAACCAGAATGAAACAATAGGTTTATGCTAATTCATATAATATCAATAAGTTAATTGTTTTATTTGGTTGCATGAAGTTGCAGGACGCTATAATAATGACCGATTCGTAATCAGTAGGTCGTGGGTTCGACTCCCATCATTGGCTCCATTAAATCAAAGGCTTAGAATAAAATGTTCTAAGCCCTTTTGTTGTGTGTAGTAAAGTTGTCACAGTTTTTTGCATTTTCCGCGTAACCTTGAAGATGCTCACTCGACAAATGGGCGTATCGTAATACCATCGACAAATCAGCCCAACCGCCCAGCTCTTTCAGAACATGCACCGGGGTACCATTTTGAATGCGCCATGATGCCCAAGTGTGTCGCAAATCGTGCCAACGAAAATCAACAATACCGGCCCGTTTTAACGCTTTACGCCATGCGTGATTATTCGCACGGGTTGATCTGTCAACACTTTTCCGGACACAAAGTTAAGCAAATTTTAGCTACATTTCGTAGTCCACTGGCGACACATAATGATTGGCGGAATGAAGTCGCTCACGGTTGTAAAACACCTCGATATATTCA
>JALNYY010000206.1 GCA_023229605.1 Methylobacter sp. | reverse complement strand
TTTGACGCAAGTGCTGTTACATCAACGCGACTGGTTTAAGTCCGTGCCCGTGCATTTTGTGCCGGTTGACTTCACGCTGCCGGAAGACGGTTTTGAGCCTGTCGATTACGGGCTGGATGCGTTATGGAACACTATTGAAAGCGTGTTGCCGGCGGGTGTGATCGGCTTATTGCGCGGTACCGAGCAACATAAGGAATTGCTGGATTTTCATGCTAAGCAAGCCCATCCGCATCTTATCGGTTATGCGGTACTCAATGTCGGCATGGGCGCGATTCCGCTGGCAGGTTTGCCGTTAGTGCTGGCTGTGCAAGCCAAACTGTTCCACAGCATCGCTTCAATTTACGGCCTGGAGCTGACCCGCAGGCTTTATGCCGAATTTACCAGCCTGATTGGCGTCAGCGTCGGCATAGGATTATTGGGGCGGGAATTGCTGAAATTTGTCCCTGTCTACGGTTCGGCGGTGGCGGGCGTTTATTCGGGAGCGATGACCTATGCGCTGGGCAAAGCTTTTTGCGTGTATCTGTATGGCGTTAAACGGGGTGCTTTACCCGACCATGCGACGTTAAAGCAAGCTTACGACGAAGCCTTCGCCCACGCGCGCCAATTGCTCAAAAATAAGGAAACTTAGCTGATGCCTATGTCGGTAACGCGCTTTGGAATGGTGTTGGCGGTGGTGTTTTTAATACCCTGGCTGGCGTTAATAGGCTTGGGCGGTTACTGGGTATGGCAACAGGGTTGGCTTTATCAGGGCTTAGGCATCTTATCGGCTAACGTTGCGCTGGTTTTCGGTCTGGTGCGCTGGCGCAGCCATAGCGCAAAGCCGTTGTTTATAGAGCCTATTGATATTCAGCCTAATCCAAACTGGCCGGATAAAGCCGAACTGGCGTGGCGAGAATTAAAATCCTTAACCGAACGCTGGCAAACGGAATCTGACTTATTGACGGATTCAGGCAAAGCCCTAAAACTGACCAATGAAGTGTTAACGCTGGTTGCGCGGCACTTTCATGCCGATTCCAAATACCCTGTTTTGGAATTTCCGCTGCCGTATTTGCTGAAATTGATTGTATTGGTTTGTGAGGATATTCAACACGACGTACTGGACAAAATTCCCGGCAGTCATGCGGTCAGAGTCGGCGACTTATTGCGCGCCAAGCAGGCCGTCGATGCCTTGAATAAATTTAGATCGGTTTTCGATGTCGGGAATTGGCTGTTTAACTGGTCAGGCGCGGCGCTGGCTAAAGCGCGCAGTTTATTGATCGGCAAAGGCCTGAATACCGTTACCAATGAAATATCGCAACGCTTGATCAGCGCCTATATTAACAAGCTAGGCTATTACGCTATTCAACTCTACAGCGGTCAATTAACCCTGGACGATATTGTGCCGACCGATGCGTTAACCGCCGCCTCAAAAGAAGACATGGCGGAAAGCGCAGCGCATGACCAGTCGATAGAGCCGCTACGGCTGCTTGTTTTGGGCCAGGTCAGCAGCGGCAAATCCAGTTTGATTAACGCCTTATTCGGCGAAATAAAAAGCGCGGAAGGACTCTTGCCCACTACCGCGGAAATTACTCCCTACCTGCTCGAACGCGATGGCCTGCAACACGCCATCATACTGGACAGCGCCGGTTACGGCGGTTTAATGCACGGCCAGGCGCCTGAGGCATTAAAGCAGGAATGGGCGAAAGTCGATGTGATCTTAATAGTTTGCAATGCCGCGCAAGCCGCCCGCCAAGTCGATACGCAGCAACTGGATGCCTTACGCCAGTATTTCCAGGAACAACGCCCCAATCAAACTTTGCCGGTTATCATTGCGGTGGCTACGCATTGCGACCGTTTACGCCCGGTCCGGGAATGGAACCCCCCTTACAATATCCAGCAACCGGACAACGCCAAAGCGCACAGCATTCGACAGGCTTGCGTAGCAATGGCCCAAGATCTGAACTTATCGCTGGACAGTATTGTCCCCGTTTGTCTTGCCCCTGAAAAACCTGCTTACAATATCGAAGACGGGTTGATGCCGTTGATTCACGAACATCTTAACGCTGCCCAGCGGGTGCGTTATTTGCGCTGTTTACGTCAGCAACAAGCGGAAAGCTACTGGCGGCAATGGCGAAAACAGGCATTACAAGCGGGGCGGCTTATTTTTAAACTTTGAGGGGAAAAGAAATCTAGAAAACAGCTTCCAGCAATCGACAAAACGTGGGTGCAGTTTCGAATGGTTTTGTGAAATTCCTGACGGTCGGTTCAGCTAGTCGGCTGCCTCAAACGCCCCGAAAGCGACGGTCGCTCTAATTTTGCCAATGACCGAAAATTGAATATAAGCAGATGTTGGTTTTGCAAAGGTAGGCCGGGTTGAATGATAATGGAACCCAGCTTCGAAGCTGATAAGTGTTGAAATCCAAAGGTTAGTTTGAATGCAAAGAAACTCGGCTATTTCAAAGCATCTGCTGGGTGTCGCGTTGCTCTACCTAGCCTGTCCTAATCTCTACCACAAACCGTTACATGACAGATTAATTTCGAAAAATATGATAATTAAGTGAGGGATTGTTTATGTTTAAAAATAAATTTTGTTCAGCGTTAGTTACCTTTGGAGTATTGGCTGTTCTAAATGGTTGTGCCAGTATTTCTACCGAGATTGTGTGCTCAAAAGTAGAAAAATCGTGTGATTCAGACGAAACTATCACGGATCGTGGACTAACCTATTACCGGCCAAAAATTAGCACAGCTGATGGAATAACCTATTACCTGCCAAGACGGGATATCCGCATTAATTTTTCAATAAAAGAAGAAAAACCGGATTCAGCAGCCTCTACGCCCGCAAAAAATGCGTCTGTAACCGCCGCAGCAGCATCTGGACAAGATATTAACATTGCCATCCGAACAGCTGCCCCAAAATGTCCTGTCACAAAAAAGTCCGCTGATAAACAAACATGCAAAACGCAAGAAAGTACTTCCCAGCCGGCTTCTTCCCCAAAAGAAAATAAACCCGAGACGAAAAAAACCGTTACTGTAACTGTAGCAAATAACTACATTAGCGATATCATCCCCGATGTCGAAAATGTATTTTTATTACACTACAACAAAAACTATATCGCCAATAACAATATGTCTGTTGGCGTAAATAGCATGGGTTTGCTCAGCGTGACCCATGCGGATACTGTCAACAAAATCAATGAGATTGCCGCTAATATCGGTGCTGATGTTGCCATGGCAAGCTATGGCGCTGGATTTATTCCTCAAGCAAACAGTGACCCCAGAAAAGCGTTAACCACTACTCCAATTGATAAACCAGGGTCTGTGGCTTTGGAGGATCGTTCGGTGAGTTACACCAGTAATCAATGCGAATTAAATGAAGGTGAATACTCAATATTGGTCAACCCAAAGCAAGAGTTTTTAAAGAAAAAAAATTGCCGCGAGAAGCCGGATGCTAATGGATGTAAAATAGAGATTCCTATTTGCAAAGGGGTTACCGTAAAAATAAGTCGTTTATTTGTTGACAGTCACTTGCATGACTCATTTAGAATTAAACCTGTAGATATCTGGGATGAGACGTACAACCGCTTCACACAAATGAGAAATTTTTTGGATATTACCCATTTACATAACAAGTTCGGGGGTAATTATTACCCTGGTTTATTTTATAAGCAGGACTTGCCTTATTCTATTTCAGTTTATAATTTTGATTATCAATCCAATAAACTGAATAGCATAAGCGAACGCTACCAATCCCAGTTTATCGCCTTTTCTCCAAACGAATCACCAGTTTATTTTGCGCCCATCACTCAAACCTTATTCACCGACAATACTAGCGATATTACTTTGGTTAATGGTGTAGTGAATACGCTCCAAGAAAATACCGACAGCGAGTTACAAGCATTAACGCAAATACCGGCAAATGTTTTGGGTGGTTATACCAGTGCAGTTGGAAAGGTTTTTTCTTCGATGACTGATGTTATAAAAAACAAGGGAACTATAACAACAACCGCGCAAAGCAATGAGCTGGCAATATTGGTCGGTGCTGAAAAAATCAAGCGCTGCCAAATGGCTATTGCCAACAACGATACCAAAGACAAAACTGGGGATGATTTAACAAAAGCATTAAACAATATACAAACAGCTTGCGGAAATTAACGTGTAGTATTTATTTACGATAGCGTAATGCGCCGAATAAAAGGAGATCACCTTCGGCGCAACATCTTTGATGTTACCTTATAGTAGATTAGTCGGGTAACTTTAGTCTTCATATTCATCCTAATAGCACCATCATAAAGAGAAATTTTGAGTTTGGTTCGCTTAATTTTAAATGACCAAAGCTTCACAAATCCTGAACTGACTGGTCGCAATGAATCTATTAGTTGCCATTCAAATTCAAAACTCAAGTGGCTAGTTTTGGCCGAAAGCGGCAGCTTAACTTTAACAACATACCAAATTTAACCAATTCATAGCCATGATGTCTCGATAGGAAACGGCATGCCGGATTTAGAAAAAACGGCGTGGAAAATATTATCTTTTGGGAAGTGAGCGCCTTTAAAACCGATCATCGGTCACCAAATGGGCGGGTGTGTGGAAACCGCTCATGCTTCGACAAGCTCGGCACGAACGGTTTCCACCACCTATTTAGTGAGCATTCCAAACCCCGCTCACCCTTCGATAAACTCAGGCCGAACGGGATTCGGAATGCTCAACTGATTTTCCTAGGTTTATCGAACCATGACCGAAATCAATACAAACTGTTCGTGCTGAACGGTGAGCTTGCCGAACAGCCGAAGGTCTTAATCGGATCATTCCAAAATTCCGCATAGCTGTATCAATTTGAAAGTCTTGATCCCGTATCGGATGCTTTGGCGGCGGCATAGCGCAGCCAAAGCGCCTTGATCCAATTGTTGAAATCATCCAAATAGGTATATGCCACCGGAATCACCAGCAGGCTTAGAAAGGTAGAGGTCACCAAGCCGCCGATCACGGCGACCGCCATAGGGCTGCGGAAGGATAAATCCGCGGCTCCCGCCCCAATCGCAATCGGCAACATACCGGCGCCCATCGCGATGGTGGTCATAACGATAGGCCTGGCGCGTTTCCGGCAAGCATCCAGCAGCGCATCCAGTCGCGACATGCCATGATCCCGCCGAGCAACAATGGCATACTCGACCAGCAATATGGAATTCTTGGTGGCGATGCCCATCAGCATGATCAGTCCGATCAGGGACGGCATGGAAAGCGCTTTACCTGTCAACAGCAG